>JAUYJC010000451.1 GCA_030688735.1 Deltaproteobacteria bacterium | reverse complement strand
GGCCAATCTGACCTTCACTTTCCTCCGCGCAAACCACGCTTCACGACCTTTACCCTTATATTGATCGCCGCTGCCTCAACCACGGGCTTCTTGAACACCGGATTGAAACGACTTCTGAAGTCGTCTCAATCCTTATTGGTTGGGCAGCACGTCATTCCCTGAGCCATCGCGGCCCCTGCGGATCGCTGTTGCCAGCGGCGAGCCCTTGCCTTACGACGTCCGGGAGCGGATGGGCAGCGTCCACGTTCGGAACGAAGTACTTCCGGTACTCTACGAAGCCTCCATAGGTGACTGGGCTCAGCAAGAACACGCCACCGAGGAAACGACAGGCCGGGTCCGCAAGCGCGGTCGCTAGGACCGCTGTCAGGTACTCCTTCGGGAGCTCGACGGGCGACACGAACAGATCATCTACAACGACCACCAGGTTTGCGCGACGCTCCGCAAGCTTGGGCAATGCCTTCGTGATCGCATAGAGCACGCGGTCCTGAGGCGCGATCGCGCGAGCTTCTGCGTTGATGTACTTTGGGAGATCCTTTCTGCCGGCTCGCCGCTCGGCCTCGGTTAGTTCACCTTCCCAATCAGGACCCTTGACCTCGACGAAGATTGGCTCACTTTCCTGCCATTGGAGGTCGAGGTCTCCGGGATGGCCGGGTACCTCTTCGGGCTCCCAACGAAGGATACGGAACCCGTTCCGGTGAAAGAAGAAGCCGGCGCGGGCCTCCGCCAGAGCGGCGGTCTTCTCGCGTTCGCGGGCACGAAGACGCGGCAGGAACCGCTTGAAGACACCTTGCGCCTCCAAGAAGGCAAAGAGCCGCTCGGCCTCGTCTGCCCAGACCTGGAACGCGGGGTACTTCGACTCGTCCCGCCAGACGGCTCCGTCGAGAACGGTTCGTGTCAGCGGGCCCAGCTTCACTTCAGCTGGAGGCGGCATCCTTCTCCATGTCTGCCCAACGCTCGCGGTCAGCGGCCGGAGGGCAAGCAACGCGAGCCCCCGGTCCGCTGCACTGCAAACTTAGCCTGCCGACGTCAGGGCCACACTGCTTGACCACGCGAGTCGATCGAGCAATCACAGATGTTCCGGTTTCATCACTGAGCACCGTGAACCCAATCCGAGCACGCAGCCTCGCGCCCGACCCCTAACCGCCGAGCTTTCGAGTCATAAAGTCAACGCCCCGATAGAAGGCCTCGTGACAAGTGCATTCGCAACCCGGGCAACATCGTTCCGGGTAGGGCGGCATTGCCCGCTCGTGACCACCGTTTCGTTCGCACCGAGCTCGAACCTCGTCTTCGCGTCGTGCTTCAGCAGCTTTTCGTGCGCGCTCCCGGCGCTGAGCTTCGCGCTCGCGCAACTGATCAAAGACTCGCCAGCCGGCGACCAGAAGTACTAGGCCGTATGCCCAAGTGGGCAAGTGATGCGCCGCCACGGCGTATCCGCCAAGCATCACGATGAGAAGGAAGAGAATCACGCCGCGCCCACCCTCTCGTGCAGCACCTCGGCTCGCACCTCGTGCGGCTTCGGTTCCTCTCTGGTTTGCGTCACACGTCAGCCAGCGACACTACTGACGACCGTCCCTGCGATGGCGAGAAGTACGCCGACGTAGAATATTGGCTGATTGATGGCAAATGTCACTCCACCTTGTCCGGCGAATAGCCAGCGGAACAGCCCCAGAAAACCTCCCGGCGGAGGCGTCATCCCCACGGGCGTAAGGGCTGAGGCCCACAGGACGGTACCTTCGACGCTCAAGAGTAGTCCGACGGCCCGGAGCCCAGGAAGGCAGGCCAAAGCCCACAGGACCACCACCATCACACCGCCGAGCACCAAGAGGACCACACAGATGACTGTCCCTGGATACGGATACCCGCCCTTAACCTGCATGGGTCTTGCGTGTCCGCCTAACGAGATTATCTAGTTCTGGATGGCACGACATTACTTCTGTATATCAACGTTCCGCTCGCTGTCACTTCGACCGCTTTTACAATGGGCACATTGATTTGTAAAGCCTCTGCAAAGACGCAAACCGCCAACGGCAGAAAGCTGTTTCCTTAAATGGTTAGCTGGCCGGTGCCGAGTCGGGAACTTTGGGGATTTGCGCACCGTGCCAAACAGCAACGACCCATATGATTTCTCCCTGTTGCCGATAGAAAAAACGGTAAGGCCAAACGATGACCTCTCGATGGGGCAACTGTGGGAACTCCGACAAATGCCTTCCCGAATTTGGAAAGCGTTCGAGCCTCTTCAGAACTTGTTCGGCCCGCTCGCGGAATCTTTGAGCGGCCAGTGGATTGTCTCTTCGGATGTACGTCAACGCTCCAAGAAACTGAGACCGCCCGTTTGGTGTAAACCTTACTCTCACGCTTTGGAGAGAAGCGCGTCAGCTTCAGCCAATACGTCGTCAAGATCGCATCCTTTGCCAGCGGCGATCTCTTTTTCACCCAGAGCGAGAAGTTTGAGGATATCACGCTCGTGCTCACCCTTTTCGTAAGCGTCCACACTCAGCAACACCGCAGCCGGCTTTCCGCGCTGAGTCACGATGAAGGGACGTTTGGATTTTCGGACGCGTTTGAGGGTTGCAGATGCATCTTGTTTAAGGTCACTTACTGGGATTTTGGTAGGGTTCTTGGCCATCGTTTACCTCGAAGGAACTCTTGTTAACCTACAGTCGACGGGTTCAAAACGCAATGCTGACGGAGGTGAGCATAGATCGCGGTCGTACTTGGCTTCCGGTAGCCAAGTAATTTCTTTTCTGCCGACTAACCTAAAAACTTCAGGTCGTAGCCTTTGCGCCTGAAGTGTTTTTTGGTTTCTTCGAACACCAGCAGCGCGAAAAATATTGTGCTTTACAAGATTCTTATTAGGTGCGGAAAAGTAGAATGTCCCCGTCGTTCTCCCCGGGCGGCTGGATCTCTGGGCTCGTCGTGCCGATGTGGTACGATGCGGACAACCGTTTTCTTTGGAGTCCAAATGAATCACGAAACCGACCCAAAATCCGTTTCTCTGACTGAGAGGAGTGCTCGCCGTCGCGTCGTCATCGTTGGCGGTGTGGCGGGAGGGGCGTCCTGCGCGGCGCGATTGAGGCGGCTTGACGAGTCTGTCGAGATCGTCATGTTCGACCGCGGTCCTTACGTTTCATTCGCCAACTGCGGCCTGCCGTATTACGTCGGCAACGTCATATCCGACGAGCGCAGGCTGCTGGTGGCGTCACGTGAGTTGTTCCGCGAGCGCTTCAACGTCGAGGTCTACACGGAAACGGAAGTCACCGCCGTCGATCGCAGCGCGCGCACGATCATGGCGCGCGACCTGCGCACCGGCGACAGCCGGACGGAGCGCTACGACGTATTGGTGCTGTCGCCTGGCGCGGCGCCGATCCGGCCGCCACTGCCGGGGGTGGACTCGCCTGGGGTTTTCGCGGTGCGCACCATTCCCGATTCGCGCCGCATCCGTTCCTGGATCAGCGATCATAACGCCAAGCACGCCGTGGTTGTCGGCGGCGGATTCATCGGCTTGGAGATGGTCGAAAACTTGATTCACCGCGAGCTTTCGGTGGCGATTTTGGAGAAATTGCCGCAAGTCATGCCGCCCTTGGATGCCGAAATGGCGGTGCCGCTCATGGAACACCTCGTCGCCAAGGGCGTGCAACTTCATTTGGGCGATGGGCTGGCAGGCATTGAAGCGCGCGCCGGCGGCGGTTTGGTCGTCGTCGCTGAAAGCGGCGCGCGCCTGCCCGCAGATCTCGTCATCCTGGCTATCGGCGTGCGGCCCGAAACCGGGCTGGCCAAAGATTGCGGCCTAAAGCTCGGGCCGCGCGGCGGCATCGCCGTCGATGCGCAGATGCGCACTTCGGACCCGAACATCTGGGCGGTGGGCGACGTTGTCGAAGTGCAGGACGTGCTCACAGGTCAAGAGACGGTGCTGCCGCTGGCCGGACCGGCGAATCGCCAAGGACGCGTTGCCGCCGAGTCGATCGCCGGACGGGGGACGCGTTTTCGCGGCGTGCAGGCGACCGCGGTGGTCGGCGTGCTCGGATTGACCGTGGCTTCGACCGGCGCGAGCGAAAAAGGACTGCGGCGCGCCGGCGCCGTGGGCTTCGAGAAAGTGTACCTTCATCCGGGTCAACACGCGGGCTACTATCCTGGAGCGAGCCCGATTCATTTGAAGCTCTTATTCTCCGTGCCCGACGGGCGGATTCTCGGCGCCCAAGCGGTGGGACTCGAAGGCGTGGACAAGCGCGTTGATGTAATAGCCACCGCGATTCAGTTCAACGGCACGGTGCACGATCTCGCCGAGGCCGAGCTATGCTACGCGCCGCAGTACGGTGCCGCCAAGGACCCGGTCAACCTCGCCGGCATGCTCGCCCAGAACGTTCTGAACGGCGACATGCCCGTGGCCGATTGGCTCGATCTCGACCGCGCCAGCGCGTTGTTACTCGACGTGCGCGAACCCGACGAGTTCGCAGCGGGGCATTTACCCAACGCGATCAACCTGCCGCTCTCGGAGCTGCGTTCTCGTTATCTCGAGTTGCCGAACGATCGCAAAATTTGGCTATGCTGCGCCGTCGGGCAGCGGGCGTACTACGCTTCGCGTTTTCTGACGCAGCATGGCTATCGATGCTCGAATCTCTCCGGAGGTTATACGACCTACAAGGCGCTCAAGGCGGCGGGCTTGGCGCCTTGAGCGTGACCCCAACCGATGGCGAACGGCCGGCGACGGTCAGATCGCACGGAGGGGGATCGCCTGGCGCAAGAACTTACTGCGAAAGATCGGCTATAAGCTGTAACCTGTTGGTGCCTAGCCTCTGCCGGAACGTGACCGCTTGCGTTGGGCCCGGATCGCAACGGAGCGGCGGTCGGGCGAAACGGTTTTGTTACCCCTTTCCCGTCTTTTTTCCTGTATCCGAACAATCTGAGCCACAGCCCGCAGCGTCTCGTTTACAGCCTCACGATTCGGGAAGTCGCGCGCTACGTCGGGATCAAGCATTACCACATTGGTGCCTTCAGCATACCGGCGCGCATACTTGCCGCGTACGCCTTCAGTAAAGTCGTAGTGATCGCGCATTTCGTTGATTTTACGAGTCCCCTTCTTCATATTTCCTCCGCTCAACGCGGTTTGCCAATCTTGCACTGATAATACGGATCGACTCTTCCTCTTCTGTATGTACCACAACGAGCAGCCGCCGGCGACTCGACAGTCCCATGGTCAACCAGCGCTCCTCGTCTTCCGAGTGATCGGGATCAGGGATGGTGATTGAGAGGGTATCAGCGAAAACCGTGGACGCTTCGTTGAATTCGATACCGTGCCCTCGAAGATTGCGCCGGGCCTTTCGTGTATCCCATTCGAACTTGATCGCCATTAATTTTGATTAAGACAGGACAACCTCATCCCGGTCAAGAGGCTAACTTTGGTATTACACCGAATCAAGGCACGAGCTAATAACCGACCGTAACCCGCTGCAATTCGTCGAGCGACGCATCGTCAGTCAAAAAATTAGTATTATGTCCCCGGAATCCCCGGAATCCGGAATCCCCAACCGATGGCGAACGGCAGGCGAAGGTCAGATCGCACGGAGGGGGATCGCCTGGCGCAATGATCTCCTGCGCGCGTTCGGGTACAAGCTGTAACGTTTTGGGTGAGAGGGGCGGTCCGCCGCGTCATTCTCGACCCTAGGGGTTAGACCCCGTTTCAGATTCTGCTGAAAAACCCTATGAATGCTTCGACGAGGCTCAGCATGAACGGAAAATCTCCAACGATTTCAGAAGCTCCTCCGTTCGTCCTGAGGCTCTCGAAGGATGAACGGAGGGCTTTTCAGCGGAACCGTTTCAATCATGCCGCAATCTTGCGCAATATCGCTGGATGCAGCTCTGCGACTTTGATTAGGGTCTTCGCCGCAGCATTCGGTTCACGGCGCCCCTGCTCCCAGTCTTGCAGCGTGCGAACGGAAACGCCAAGTAACGCTGCGAATTTGGCCTGAGACAAACCGGACTTCTCGCGGGCACGCACAATTGGGTATGAGCCAGTAGTATAGCGCCGTCCGACTCGGCCCGCCTTGATGTCTCGAATACCTTGAAGAATCTCTTGACCGATATTGCGACTCTTTTCCCACTTCGCCAACTGCTTTTCAGTCATCTTTCGCATCGTCAATGGCCTCCTTCATTTGCCTGAGAAGATGCGCGGCTATGGTTTCGCGCACATTCTTTCCGTAGACGGTAAGCATCCATATTTGGCCGCGCGCACGCAGTAAGTAGTAGATCACCCGCAGTCCGCCGCGCTTGCCTCGACCTTCCGCCGCCCAACGCATTTTGCGAACGCCCCCTGAACCAGCGACGATTGCCCCGGTCTCGGGATGCTCGTTTAAGTAGGCTTGGAGCTTCGCATAGTCGTCGTCATCGAGATACCGCTCAATGGCTTTAGTGAAGAAAGGCGTCTCGATGAACTCGAACATTGCTCATAATACGGCGTTGCCGTAGACAGTACAAGCCAGGCGACTGGCCCACATTGGTCTACTATTAAGTGACCCGCTTTAGGCGGCGACAAATACCGGTCGGCCGATCTCCTAAGACGGCTCCACCAATGAAATCCGAATCGGTTGCAATATCCGCCAGCTACGCCGACTTGTCAACATTCTGCTGGCCGCGAAGCGACGATTAACCTAAAAACTCCAGCTCGTGTCCTTTGCGGCGAAAATGTTTTTTCGTTTCTTCGAACCCCAGCAGCAGAGCTGTGCCGTGGAAGGCGAAGAGGTAAACATGCCAGGGAACCGGGGCGAAGTAGTAGATGTCGGCGAGCGGGGTGTAGAAAAAAAGGTAGCAGAGCCCTAACTCGAAGAGAATGCCAATATCGATGAGAGGGTTGGAAACCAGATTGAAGATTACATAGTGACGCTCCAGAAAGCGTGCGAGCCGTTTGGTCAATGGCGCGATCACGGGCCGTTCAAGTTTCACCAGCAATTGGGTGAACGACATCCAGGTGAACTTGAACGGCAGAAGCACGAGGCCTCCGGCCAGGGCGGCGAAGGCGCGAACGACTGAAAATTCGGCGGCGCCCTTGACGTGGAAATCGATTTTGACCCGCGTGGTATACCGCGCCGGCCGCCAATTCGAAATCGCTTCCAGCGCCTCGCGGCGATGCGTGGGGTTGAGAAAATGCACCGAGAACAGAGAGCTTTTCGAGGACCGCTTACACAGCACGTTGGCGATCTGTGTGGTGACTGTCGGAAAAAAGTATGCGGTCAGCGTCTGCAGATAGGCGTAGGAGGCTTCATCGAACTTGAGACCCGGCGGGGACGGCGGCATGGATGACAAACTTCCGCCCGGCTGCCATGCGCCGAGAATCCAGCCCATATAGTAGTAGGTGGCGTAGCAACTCAGGGCGAGCAGGCTGCCTTGCACGAAGTAAGCGCGCAGGATGAACTTGAGCGAGAGCAGCCGTTCGTCGCGGCGGCGCGGCGGGCGCTCCATGATGCCTTCTTCGGGCGGCTCGATGCCGAGCCCCATGGCGGGAATCAGATCCGTGCCGACGTCCACGGCCAAAACGCCCATGACGGTCATCGCCAGCGGCATGCCCGGAAACATGATCCAAAAAATATACGGATACATCTCCTGCGGATTGCTGTTCAGGACATAGGCGGCGAAGCGCTTGATGTTGTCGAAGATGGCGCGTCCTTCCTCGATGGCGGCGACGATGGAGCCGAAGTTGTCGTCGGTCAAAATCATATGCGCGGCTTCCTTGGCCACGTCGTTGCCGCGCAGACCCATGGCGATGCCGATGTCGGCTTTTTTCAAAGCAGGCGCGTCGTTGACGCCGTCGCCGGTGACGGCGACGATCTCGCCCATTTCTTTGAGCAGAGAGACAACGCGCAGCTTGTGCTCCGGAGCGACCCGGGCAAAAATCGTCTCTCCATCTTTCAGGATCGCGCGTAGTTCCGCGTCATCCATTTCGGAAATATCGGCGCCGGTAAACGCTCGAACCGCAGAACCTTGTCCTAAGCCGATTTGGCGGCCGATACTGGCGGCGGTTAAAGCGTAATCCCCGGTGATCATGATCACCCGGATGCCCGCGCTGTGGCAGGCGCGGATGGCCGGCGGGACTTCCGGCCGCACCGGATCGGAGAGCGCCACCAAGCCGAGATAAATTAGCTGCGTTTCCATCTCCGTTGTGGAGTATTGGTCGGGATTCAAGTCCGCGCCGTCGCGATACGCCAAGGCGAGCACGCGCAAGCCGCGGCCGGCCATGGCGTCGTTCTCTTCGAGAATGCGCTGGCGATCCGACTCGGTGAGCGGGGGAGCTTCTTCCTCGCGGTAAATGCGGTCGCACTGGGCAAGCATTTCCACGGGCGCGCCTTTTACATAAATGACCGGCGCCGCTTGTCGCGGCGGTTTGACCAGCACGCTCATGCGCTTGCGCATCGACTCGAACGGGTTCAAGTGAAGCCGTTGGTGCGTACCCCGGATGCCGGCCTTTTCCGCCAGACAGACCAACGCCCCTTCCGTGGGATCGCCGATGACGCGGTAGTCGGCGACGCTTTTTTCCAGCTTGGCGTTGTTACAAATGAAAGCGCATTCGAGCAGACGATGGAGAGCGCTCCAGCGGGAGATCGCATCCAGCGAAAGCGGCTTGCCTGCGAGAGTGAAATCCCCTTGGGGACGATAGCCGACCCCGGAGACCTCGATGACTTTGCCGTCGACGGCGACTTCGGTCGCCATCATGAGATTTTGCGTCAGCGTGCCGGTCTTGTCGCAGCAGATGACGGTGGTGCGGCCGAGTGTCTCCACCGCAGACAGGCTTTTGACCAACGCGTGCCGTTGCGCCATGCGCTGGACGCCCATGGCTAAAGAGAGCGTTACGGTGGGAAGCAGCCCTTCGGGCACGTTGGCAACAAACAGGCCGATGCAGAATACGAACGCTTCAAGAAAAGTGAGTCCCGCGACTAACCAGCCGAGCAGCAGAAACGCCAGACCCAGGCTTCCGGCCAGGGCCGCGATGGCGTAGACGGTGGTGCGCAACTGCTTTTGCAGCGGGATCTGCTCGACTTGGATTTGCTGGGTCAGGTGGGCAATCTTGCCGATCTCCGAAGTCATTCCGGTGCCGAAAACTACCGCCCGGGCGCGCCCGCGGACGAGGGAGGTTCCGGCGAAGACGACGTTGGGAAGCTCGATCCACAAGAAGCGCCCGGTAATCAGAATCGGCTGGTCCGATTTGTAGCGGCGCGCCGGCGTCGACTCGCCGGTGAGGGAAGAGTTGTCAACTTCGACTTCGGAGGCTTCCACTAAACGGGCGTCCGCCGGGACGAGGTCGCCTTCCTCCAGAACAGTGAGATCGCCCGGGACCAGCCGGCTCGCTTCGATCTCGCCAATCGCGCCGTCCCGAATGACGCGGCACTTCTGCGCGATCAACTGCTGCAACATTTCCAGAGCGCGGTCGGATTTATACTCTTGCAGAAAGGCAAATATTCCGTTGATCAGGATGACGGCGAGAATAGCCGTTCCGAGTTGCGGCAGGTCGACGCCGGGAACGAAACAAAGCAGCGCTGCGATCCACAGCAGCAGGGCGAAAAAACTGAAGAGATTGCGCGCGAGCTTCAAGTACCAGGGACTGCGGAACGCCCGTTTGAGAAGGTTCGGTCCATAACGCGCAAGTCGCGTCTCCGCTTCCGCAGCGGTCAGGCCGTTGGCGAGATCGGTTTGCAGCTCAAAGCCGATTTGCTCCTGGGTCAGATTCAGGTATGTGGGCAGCGCCGACTGTTGCTCGGCGCGGGCGATCGCGCGGATAACGCGCTCGGCGCCGCGCTGCGCAAGCAGCTCGACGCGGAGCGCCGGCAGCAGCGAACCGATGCGCTGCAGCAGTTGCAAATGCTGCGCGGCCTGCTCCGCCGGGGTGGCGAGCACGAGGATGATTTTCACGAGATGATCGTTTAGAGCGATGCCTTGCGGCGAAAGGCCGAGGATCAGCTCCGGCGCGGCAAGACCGTCGACGCGAAGATGCGGCACCGCGATCCCGTCGCCGATGTAACTGAAACGCTCTTCGTCGTGATTGCTGGTTTTCTCGCGCAGTTGGTTTGCCAGCCCCGGAATAGCGGATTTTCCGCAGAGCATGTCGATGGCCTGGGGAAAGCTGCCTTGCAGTCCGAAAACAACCTTCGCGGGGCTGAGCAGTTCCGCGATCATGACGGTCCTCGGTGCGGCGCATTGGCAGCGGGCGCGCGGTGTTGCAGGGTGCGGGCGATCGAGTGCAGTAAGGTCGCGGCGACTACCACGATGAAAACGGCGATCTGGGCACTGAATGACTTGCCGGCAGCGCCGCCGATGATCAGTACCGTGGCGAGGAACGCCAGGTGTTTGGCGAGCTTGGCGAAAATCGGAGCGACGGCGCAAGGGTACCACGGTGGCGGACTCGGATTCGGGCCGCCGGCAAATGCCCGCTTGCTCCGCTTGTGGAGCCCCACGGGCAAGCCCGTGGAACCTTCCAGTACGCCCGTCGGGCGGAATCCTGAGCAAGAGCCCCCGGCCAAGGCCGGGGCTCGAGTCGAAGGGTCGCGCGGCATCGACAGTGGCTCCGCGAGATCGGCTGGGCGCTGCTATCCCGCCAGCCTTTCGACGTATCGCAAAATATCGGTGGTCGTTACCAAACCGACCAGTCCGCCGTCGCTCACCACCGGCACACAGCCGATCTTCTTTTCCGCCATCAGATGAACGGCTTCCTTGATCTTCGTGTCCGGCGCCACGGTGATGACCTTTTTCTTCATCACGTCTTTAATCAGCACGCTCTTCAGCAACGCCGACTTGCTTTTTTGCTTGAGACCGAAGATCTGATTAGCGGCGGCCCCCATGAGATCCCTTTCGCTGAGCAGCCCTACCAGCCTGCTGTTATCCACCACCGGAATGTGGCGGATTCTTCCCAGCGCGATCACGTCGTTGGCCAAATCCAGCGTATCCTCCGGCTTCAGACTCACCGGCGAACCCATCATGATTTCCCGCACAACGTCCTGTTTGCCGTTCTTCATAAGCTTTTCTCCTTTGGGGCTAGTTCTTAACCATCAGTCGCACCCGTTCGTTTAGATCAGTTGAGCGAAGTTTGTGCCAACCGAGATCGCCAGTTTTCGTTGGAAATTTCGCCCTCACAATATCAGCCGGATGAATCTCTTTGCACATTTGAGAAAATCCTATTGGGATTCATCAACCCTGCGATAAACCGCGGCTTGCGTGCGGGTCGCCGTCAGCTTCCCTGTTCGGAACGGCTAAGGGGGCATTTAGAGTTCGCTAAAATCACTAAAGTTCAACCCTCAGGTTGCCGGCGGTAAACCAGGTAATAGACCAGCGCCACCATAAGGCCGCCGCCGATGATATTGCCTATGGTCACAGGCAACAGGTTGGCAAGGAATCCACTCCAGGAAAGCTGCTCCGAACCGTTGACTACGATCCGATCTTTCAATAGGATTCCCAACGGGATGAAGTACATGTTGGCGACGCTGTGCTCGAAGCCGGCGGCGACAAAGGCTGAGATCGGGAAGACGATGGCCAGAATCTTATCGGCGACACTGCGACCGGCGAGGGCGAGCCAAACCGCCAGACAAACCAGGATGTTGCAAAGAATTCCTTTGAAAAAGGCCTCCCAAAAAGGAAGCGTCGCCTTCGCCAAAGCTATGTTGACCGCGTTGACGCCGACCGCGCCGTCATTCATCCGCCAGTGACCGGATAGGTAGACGAGCGCAACCAGGCCGAGTGCGCCCAAAAAATTTGCCAGGTAGACGACGGTCCAATTGATCGCCAGTTCGCCGCTCGTGATCCGCTTGCTCGCCCAAGCCATGACCAGGAGATTGTTGCCGGTGAACAGCTCCGCTCCCGCCACGACGACGAGAACGAGGCCGAGGGAGAAGGCTACGCCGCCGAGCAGCCGGCTGGCGGTGAAGGTGAGCTGAGCGTCGCTGGTGACCAAAGTAAAATAGAGCGCCCCCAGTCCGATAAAACCACCGGCCAGTACTCCAAGAATGAACAACGAGGAGAGCGGCAGCCGTGCTTTAGTGACGCCCACGGTTTCGACACGCTCGGCGATTTCTTTGGGTGAATAGCAGTCGAAGCCGAAGATTTCCGCCACAAAGACCTCAAAGTTTATCGATGCGCACGGCCGTCACCTTGTATTCGGGCGTGAGAGTGTGACGGTCACGGTGCGGGCTTGTCATTTGGTTTAAAAATACGGCCGGAGTATGAAAAGTCGCGAACAGCTCGCCGGGTTTGACCGCCTGGTTGACGCGGACGGGAATCTTGACCTCGCCGTGCCGGCTGCGCAGGCGGACGGTTTCGCCGTCGGTTAAATTCAGCTTCTCCGCGTCGGCGGGTGCGATATCGAGAAAATCACTCGGATAAAGTTCGACATTGGCCGTGCGCAGCGTCATGGTGCCGGCGTTGAAGTGATAGAGCGTGCGGCCAGTGGTGAGCAAAAACGGAAACGCATCGCTCGTCGTCTCGGGCGTCGGTTCGTAAGGGATTCGCCTGAGCGCCGCTTTCTTGCCGACGGGGAAACTGTCGCGGTGCAGGATCGTCGTGCCCGGATGGTCTTCTTCCGGGCAGGGCCATTGAAGACTGGCCTGCTCGATGCGCTCGTAGCTGATCCCGCTGCCGGCTTTCCATACCTTCCGAACTTCGTTCCAGATGGATTCGGCGGAGTCGTAATTAAAGAGATCGCCTTTGCCCATCGTCCGGGCCAGGGCGCAGATGATTTCCCAGTCCGGCTTCGCTTGCCCTGGCGGATCGAAGATTTTCCGTACCCGCTGGACGCGCCGCTCGCCGTTCATGAACGTGCCGTCTTTCTCGAAGGAAGAGGCGGCGGGAAAAAACACGTTGGCGCATTCTTTCGCCGTCTCGTTGAGAAACAGATCCTGGACGATGAGCAGGTCCAACTCCTTAAGCGCTCGCCGAGTCGCCGTCGCGTTGGCGTTGGTGAGCAGCACGTCGTAGCCGATGGCCCAGAGCGCTTTGATGCTCCCGTCCTCAGCGCTGTCCATCATCTGCATCAGATTCAATCCCTTGCTCGTCGGGACCGGAGCCTGCCAGACTTTTTCAAACAACTCCCTGTTCTCTTGTATCGCCACGTAGCCGGTCAGATTATTCGGTTCGCAGCCCATATGGGCGGAGCCTTGAACGTTGTTCTGACCGCGCAGCGGGTTGATGCCTGTGCCCGGCTTTCCCAGATTGCCGGTGAGCAACGCGAGATTCACTAAAGCCATCACGCCGTCGGTTCCCTGCGTGTGTTCGGTGACGCCGAGGCCGTGGAAGCACATAGATGGCTTTTCCGTTGCGTAAAGGCGCGCGGCTTGGCGGATCAGCTCGGCAGCGACACCGCAGATTCCCTCCGCGCGCTCCGGCGTCCACTCGCGCACGAACGCGCAAAACTCGTCGAACTCGGCGACGCGCTCGCCGACAAAGGCCTCGTCGTACAACTTCTCTTCGACGATGACATAAGCGAGAGCGTTGAGGAGAGGCAAGTTGGTGCCGGGCCGTAGTCCAAGATGCACCTGGGCGTAGCGGCTCAGTTCGATGCGGCGTGGATCGATGACGATCAGCTTGGCGCCGCGCAGGACTTGTTCCTTGATCCTGGCGCCGACGATAGGATGATTTTCGGTGGCGTTGGCGCCGCATACGAGGATAGTGTGGGCCTGCTCGATATCATTGAGGGAGTTGGTCGCCGCGCCGGTGCCGAGCATCATCTTCATGGCGGCGGCGGTGGGGGCATGGCAGACCCGCGCGCAGCAATCGACGTTGTTCGTTTGGAGAACCGCGCGAGCGAATTTTTGCGCGAGGTAGTTCTCTTCGTTGGTGGCACGGGCGGAACCGAGCACGCCGACGCTGTTCGGACCCTGTTCGGACCCTGTTCCCGCAACACGCGCTTGAAGCCGTCGGCCGTGAACGCCAGAGCTTCATTCCAGGTTACTTGCTTCCATGAGCCTCGGTCGCGGATCATCGGAGCGGTGACGCGGTCCGCCGCCGTGGCGTAGGCGTAGGCATAGCGGCCCTTGACGCATAGGTGGCCCTTGCTCACGGGCGCGTCCAACGCGGGGCGAATGGTGACGATTGCGCCGTTTCGAACTCCCACGTTCATCTCGCAGCCGGTGCCGCAATAAACGCAGGTCGTCTTGGTCCAGCTCTCGGGCATGCCGTCGGCGAGGATTGTTTTGTCTTCCAGCGCCCCGGTGGGGCAGGTATCGACGCAGGCGCCGCAACTGACGCAGGAGCTTTCGCGCAGCGTGGTGCCGGAGTCCGGCATGATCTTCGTCTCGGCGCCGCGATTCCATACCTGCCAGACAAATTGCCCCTGCACTTCTGCGCAGATGCGCACGCAGCGGTAGCAGTCGATGCAGCGCGACATGTCGACGTGAATGTAGGGATGAGAGTCATCGACGAGCAAAGGATCGGATTTTCCGGCGGCTCCCGATACAAGGCCACATTCGAGAAAAAAGCGGTGCAGGGGCTTGTCGGGAAAACGGCTGACGGCATCTGTTGGATAACGGTGCGCAAGCAAGGAGAGCACGCCCTGGCGCTCGGCGCGCAACTCCGGCGTTTCCGTTTCGATCACCATCCCGTCGGTGAGAAGCGTGTGGCAGGATGTCGCCGGATGCGGCCAGCCTTTCACCGAAACGACGCAAAGGCGGCAGGCGCCCTGAGGCTTGAGACGCTCGTCATGGCACAGCGTTGGAACCTCAATGCCCCGCGAGCGCAGGGCCTCCAGGATCGTGCTGTTATCTCGGAACTCGCGTGGCTTTCCGTTAACGGTGGCGCGGAGCATGGTCGCTTCGACAGCAGACTCGCCGGCTGATCATCTCTGTAGTGTCGCCACATACCCGGCAATGACCTTGGCTTTCAGGAGCGCGGTGAGTTCGGTGTACTTTTCTTTCTCCACTTCTTTTCGGAACACCTCGCCCCACACCGGCATCTGGCGATCGCCATGGGAGCGAACGGCGCGGCTCCCGTCGATCGCAGTCATCACGTCATTGGAAGGGTAAATCCCTTTGTGGTTTTTCTTCAAAAGGCTCAAATCCGGGACTTTGAGCTTCAGGTACGGTGTGACGGTGCCGTTTCCTCGGCCGTCTTTACCGTGGCAAGAGCTGCAGTACTGCAAATAGAGCCTTTGGCCTTGATCTGTCTCCGCGCTCCAAACCGGCGTGGAAAAACACCACAGCGCTATCATTGCCGCCGAACAAATCGAAATGCATCGTCTCATTTTCGCTCCTTCCGTGTCCACTCGTCGATCGCACACCCCGCTGAGATGAGCTTAACGCAAATTAGATGCCCCGGTGGAATCGTATTGGTACGCTAGGATAGAAGGGTCCGCCGGGATTTTTCTTCGCAGCCTTGCAATGGTGGGTGTTTTGTTTTCGCAACAGCGCGAAAGCCGGTGGAACTCGCAGCGTGGACGCTAAATAACTGACTGATAATCCTGCACTGTCCATTCCCGGTCGTAACCCAATGTCTGGCATTGATTCTGCGTTCCTTTAAGAAACTGAGAGCTTAGGGAGGGGAAAGTCATGGCAGATGAAAAAGATCGCTTCGGCGAGACCATGAGATTGATGGAACGGGCGCAAGAGGACATCTATTTTGCCGAGCGAGACCAGGAGCTGATCGCAAAGCTCAAAGGCAAGCTGCAGCCGGTCGGCAAACAGGAGTCCAAGCTCCGTTGTCCCAAGTGCCCCGGCGAACTGGAGACCTACACCTTCGAAGGATTCATCCTCGACCGCTGTTGCGGCTGCGGCGGCATCTGGATGGACAAAGGCGAATTGGAAGGCGTGGTCAGAAAAATCAGCCGCGGGCCGTTGGGCGAGTGGCTCGATACGTTAACGGCAAAGACATAAGGAGGTCAATCATGAGATCGGCACCGAAAAAATACAACACCCTGTACAAGAAGTCTCATATCGAAAGGGATATGTACCTGCCGCGGCTGGATCCCAAAGGGGTCATACAGTGCAGTGGCTGTGGTGCTTTCCACTATCGGCGCCATTGGACTCTGACGCCACCCGGTGGTTTCAGTAGCCAAATACACAGCCATCTCGTTTTCTGTCCCGCGTGCCGGAAGATTCAGGATAGATTCCCGGGCGGTGAACTCACTCTGCGTGGTGTTGAAGCGGAAAACCGAGGAGAGATTGTGAGGATCTTACGCAACGAAGAGTCGCGGGCGCGGGAGAAAAATCCGCTGGAGCGGATTATGCGCATGGATGCGGCGAACGGTGGCTGGCGGGTCGAGACCACGACCGAAAAGCTGGCGCAGAGACTCGGGCGCTCGGTACGCAAAGCGAGGGGCGGCAAACTCCAGTACAAATGGGGGCACAATAATAAATTCGCGAGAGTGGTATGGTGCCGCGATGCGGCGGGTCAGGCTGATCGAGGATAACGCTCAATCGGCGAATCGGACCGAACTCCTACCGCGAGTCGCATGGGGGGATGGAGCCGGACATGGCCATGGACAAGAAATTCCAGCAGATGTCCGCCTGGTATCTCCTGGCGACCGTGACCTTTCTCGTCCTGCTCATGCAGAACTTTCTCGGCACGGCCAACGTCGAAACCATCAACTATAGCCAGTTCAAGTTCGCGCTCAAGAAGGGACAAATCTCCGACGTCGTCATTGGGAAAAATACCATCCGCGGTACGCTAAAACCTGAAGCGCTCAGCGAGATATATCCCCAGGAAAAAATCAAAGCGCTGGGCGAAAGGGCGAAAACCCATCATCCTTTCATCGTTGTCAGAGTCACGGACGCGGCGTTGACCGCGGAACTGGAAGAGGCCGGGATCCCCTTCAAAGGGGAGGTGACCAGCAACTGGCTGACGACGCTGTTGTCCTGGCTGGCGCCGGTCGTCATTTTTTTCGTCGTCTGGGGTTATCTATTGAATCGCATGGGCGCCGGTGGCGGTTTGATGCAGATCGGCAAGAGCAAGGCGAAGGTTTACATCGAAAAGCAGACTGGAGTCAGCTTCGCCGATGTCAAAGGCATCGACGAGGCGAAAAAGGAGTTGATGGAGGTCGTGGAGTTTCTCAAGCATCCGGAAAAATACCAGCGCCTCGGCGGCCATATCCCCAAGGGAATGCTGATCGTCGGCCCGCCGGGCACGGGAAAAACCCTGCTCGCGCGCGCCGTGGCGGGGGAGGCAGGAGTGCCGTTTTTCAGCATCACGGGCTCCGATTTCGTCGAGATGTTCGTCGGCGTGGGAGCCGCGCGGGTGCGCGATTTGTTCGGCCAGGCGGCCGAACATGCGCCGAGCATTGTTTTCATCGACGAGCTCGATGCCTTGGGCAAGGCGCGCGGGGTCAACATCCTGGCCAGCCACGATGAGCGGGAGCAAACCCTCAATCAGTTGCTCGCCGAGATGGACGGCTTCGACCCGAACAAGGGAGTCATCATGATGGCGGCGACCAACCGTCCGGAAATTCTCGATCCCGCGCTGCTGCGCCCCGGACGATTTGACCGCCAGGTGCTGGTCGACCGTCCGGATGTGCGGGGCCGGGAGAAAATTCTCCAACTCCACGCGAAGAAGGTTAAACTTTCGCCCACAGTGAAGCTCGGCGAGGTGGCGGCGAAGGCGCCGGGATTCGTCGGCGCGGATTTGGCCAATATCGTCAACGAGGCGGCGCTATTGGCGGCGCGGCAAGGCAAGGATGCCGTGGAGATGGCGGACTTCGAAGAAGCGATCGAGAGAGTGGTCGCGGGCTTGCAGAAAAAAAACCGCGTCATGAATCCCAAAGAAAAAAAGACGGTCGCTTATCATGAATCCGGCCACGCGCTGGTGGCGGAACTTGTCCCAGGCGCGGATCCGGTGGCCAAGATATCCATTATCCCCCGCGGCATCGCGGCTCTCGGCTATACCCAGCAGTTGCCGACCGAGGACCGCTACCTCCTGACTCGATCAGAATTGGTAGCGCGTATTTACGTCCTTCTGGGCGGACGGGTCGCCGAAGAGATGGTCTTCGGCGATATCTCGACGGGCGCGCAGAACGATCTCCAGCGCGCCACGGAGATCGCCCGCACGATGGTGACGCAATTCGGCATGAGCGATAAACTGGGTTTGGTCGCGCTGGAGGGACCGCGCACGCCGCTTTTCCTACCGATCCCGATGCAAAGCGCCAAGGAATACAGCGAAGAGACCGCCCGGGTCATCGACGCTGAAGTGAAGCAGATCCTAGAAAAGGCCCATGACAAGGTGAAAGAAATCCTCGCGTCGCACCGGCCCGTCCTGGAAGAACTGGCGCGCCTGCTGCTAAAAAAGGAAGTTGTCGAAAGGCCCGAGCTTCAGGCGATTCTAAAAGTCAGGAGCATCGATCGAGCCAAAGAACGAAAAAAGGTCCCTGAAGTCGCGGAAAACGAACAGGCTCAACCGAATTAGTCAAGGGCCGGTGGGGTCGCCGCTCGTGCGGCAGGTTTTGCTCTTGCCGATTCATATATCCCTCTAAGAAAAGTGACCGATCCAGGTATATTGACGCCACCCCCTTTGTAAGCCAACCTGTAATTATACCTTGGTTGATCCACTGCCTGGTGCTGATGGACCGAGGTGAGGAAGCACGTAAGTGGTTCGAAGAGACGTTAAGTTACGCGAACGACGTGGGGCTCTATGCAGAAGAGATTGACCCGATTAGTAAGGAGCAACTTGGAAACTTTCCACAGGCATTTACGCACATCGCGCTCATAAACGTAGCCGCTGAGCTTGCTGAAAGACAACAGAAAAAGTCAGATTCGGAATCTTTATTGAATTTCTGATTACCGGTCTGAACGACGAACATGGCCAGCTATATCACCAGACTTAAGAAGCGTGAAGAAGTAGCTGCCGGCACGATGGCATTTCACTGGGAGAAGCCGTTCGGGTTTAACTTTAAACCTGGGCACTTTATCTCTTTGACGTTGATTGATCCGCCCGAAACCGACGCGGAGGGTAACGTACGCGCTTTCTCAATCGCGAGCGCTCCTTACGAAGACGACTTGATGATAGCTACACGAATGCGTGACACTGCATTCAAGCGCACTATCAAAACGCTAACGCTCGGCGCCGAAATACAGATCCAAGGTCCATTTGGAAGTTTAACCCTTCACGATGATAGTACTCGGCCGGCAACTCTGGTTGCCGGTGGTATCGGTATTACTCCTTTCCGGAGCATATTGTTGCAGGCAGCTGAAAAGAGATTGCTTCATCATCTGTTTCTTTTTTATTCCAACCGCCGTCCGGGAGATGCCGCATTCTTTGCTGAGCTTGAGAAACTTGAGAAAATAAACCCCAACTACAAATTCGTCCCGACCATGACCGATAGGAGCGAATCAGGTAGTCAGTGGCGAGGTGAGTCGGGTTATATCGACAAAAACATGCTCGCAAAGTTCATCACTAATCTGGCAGAGCCGATCTATTATGTCGCCGGACCTCCGGCCATGGTAAAAGCGATGAAGACCTTATCAAGTGATACCGGGGTAAAAGAGGATAACATCCGTGCCGAAGAATTCGCCGGCTACTGATAACCAAAGTAACTGGAAATTTGAAAGAGCAAAATTAACGCGAAAGGAGCAAACGTATGTGTTACAACTGTGGCTGCCAAATGCCCGATAATGACATGGGCAATCCTAAAAACATAACCAACAAGACTTTTGACGAAGCTGCCAAAGCTGCGGGTCAGAAGCCAGAAGAGGCCAAGAAGAATGCGTTGGAACTTCTGCAAAAAACTCTAGGCCAAAAAAAATAAGAGGCGAAGGACTAACTTCTTTGCCTTTGTAAGTCTTTCACCCGGAGAGTGCGTAAAAGACATAATGGAGGTTTTCTTGGCATTCGCAGTGCAATGGTGTGTCTGTCGATAATAGGCGACCTTGTCTTGGCTCTCAACACAAGTGCTAAATTCGACTACAGTGTCCTGATAGAGTCTTCGTGCCGCAAAACATTGACGCACCATCGAAACATCAGCTTCTCACTCGCACTAGCTGTAGAGCTTTAAGAGATTCAACCACTTAATCGCAGGAGATAACGCGATGGAAATACTTTTTGCCACAGATCCATCTTACGCGATTTTGATCGTCCGCGTTGTCTTGGGCGTGATCTTTTTCGCCCATGGAGCGCAGAAAGTGTTGGGTTGGTTCGGCGGTTATGGGCTGAAAGGCACTACGGGCCATTTTACCTCGATGGGCATGCCGCTTGCGCTCGCTTATCTGGTTTGCTTCGTGGAATTTTTGAGCGGCATCGGTCTCATCGTCGGATTTTTGGCCCGCCTGTGCGGTCTCGGCGTCGCAGCCGTCATGCTCGGCGCCATGGTCACGGTGCACTGGCAGCACGGGTTTTTCTTGAACGCGGAGCTAAAGCCGGGTAAAGGGCACGGCATCGAGTTCACACTGGCGCTTCTAGCGATGGGATTGGCAATTTTGATCGCCGGTGCCGGCGCGCTGTCGATCGACCGAGTGATCGCTGGACAGTATTAGTTCAAGTGTCATCCGTAACCAGGCCGCGGTGCAAAACGATCGTTTAGGGCTCTGCTCTGTTCGCCGCGCCGTGCGGTCATGCCTGCAATACAGACTGGCGA
This sequence comes from Deltaproteobacteria bacterium, assembly GCA_030688735.1. GTDB lineage: Bacteria > Desulfobacterota > Binatia > UBA9968 > UBA9968 > JACPFE01. Next base: position 830 of record JAUYJC010000451.1, on the reverse strand, counting down.
GTGCCAGGCCAGCGCATGGATATCCAGTCCGGCCAGTGCAGATGCAAATAGGCATGAAGTAGACGCTCTTGTTGGGCGGAGTGCTCAAAAAGGCGTTCGAGAAAAAACTTCAGCGATTTGTACGTGGCATCCCACAGCCCGCTCTGCTACCCACTGGAGCGCGTGGATCAACAAACCCAAAGACCTGCCTCAAACGGAGAGCGCATTGGTAGGCAATTCCTTGATCACAGGGATCGAGCAGAAAAACAGCCTCCATAGAAAGTTATCCCGGAAAGCGGCTGTAGGAAAAATCGAACTTCATTCCATGATAAAGGATGGAATATTTCTATTTTTGCCTGGTATGTCGGTTGAACTTCTACACGGATGTTTTACTCAATCGGCGGCACATCTATTGCGGCCCCAATATGAAGGGAGGGCAAATTTTATGAGTCGTCAAATGAGAAGCCGAGAAGGAGCGGTCGTGGAAGCACCAGCCGCATATACGCCTCAGACCTGGGACTATGCGCATTAGGCTTATAGGATTCTGCTCGTTGCCTTTGTCGTCGCACCGATTTTGGCTGGTTTGGATAAATAGTATAGATAGTAGTGTGGCAACGAAGAGAGACAGGCTTCCAGACGGGCTTGGCATTCGTTTCCCTGAGCGATAAAGGGCACAAATGGATTAACGTGGGTACGAAGGAGGGTAGACTTATGGCGGTTTTCTTTGGACGGTACCAAGATGCGATGAATTTCCGGCCGGAGCGATTCAATCCGATCCCTCTCGCCGGAAACAGCCGAGTTAAAGTCATTTTGGCTTGCTTCGAAGCAGGACAATTCATTCCGGTGCATCG
>JAUYJC010000449.1 GCA_030688735.1 Deltaproteobacteria bacterium | reverse complement strand
AAGATGCAGAGCTGATAGAGTCGATTCGAAAGCTAATCGCAATCTTTGAAGCCAACATCAAGGCCGAGCTGGACCAGATTGGGGGCGAATCCGACGATGCCACGTAAGCCTTTATTCGACCCACGGAAACTGATGGAACGGGCCATTGAGGTGATGCGCCAATCGGTTCACGAGCCGCGCAAAGATGACAAGGCCAGCCCGAAGGTTGGCACGGTGCTTCGTAAAGCCGACGGCACGATTGAATCCGCCTGCCGGGGCGAACTGCGTTACGGTGATCATGCGGAGTTCACGCTGTTGGAGCGGAAGAACCGGGACAACAAGCTAGACGGCTCGGTTCTGTTCGCCACCCTTGAGCCTTGCGCGCCGGATTCACGACATCCGCCGAAACTGAGTTGCGCGGAGCGGATTGTTTTGGCGCGGATCAAGCAGGTCTGGGTAGGAATCGAAGATCCGGACCCGAAGGTGGACCGGAAGGGTATTCAGTACCTGATGGACAACGGCGTAACCGTACACATGTTTGACCGGGACCTACAGGAGCTCATCCACGAAGTAAACAAGGATTTCCTGGCTCAGGCCTTGGAACGGGCGGCAGCGGCGGAAGAAGAAAAGAAGGCGCAGAAGATTGTGCTGTCGAGCTTCGAACGGACGCTGCCGACAACGGCCATCGAGGATTTCTCGAACGAGGCCCTGGAGAAGTATCGCAGGCGCGCCGGGATTGCCGACGCGATCGACTCACCTGCTTTTCAACGAAGACTGGTGCAGCAGGGATCACTGAGGGAGGAAACAGGTCGTCTCGTGCCGACCGGGTTTGGTTTTCTGCTGTTCGGAAAAGAGCCGCGGCGGGCGATCCGCCAAGGCGGACTTCTTGGGGCGATTCACTTCCCCAACGGACAGGAAGAGCGGCGCGAGTTCGATGAGCCGCTGGTGTTGATTCCCGGCCTGGTCGAAGAGTGGCTCAGAAACAAGTTGCCGAACATCATTGACCGCGGCCAAATGCGGCGCAAGGAACAGCCGGCCCTGCCGTTTGAAATGGTTCGCGAAGGTGTGGTCAACGCGCTCATCCACCGGAACTACGACCTCGCCGGGGCCAAGTCCCAGCTTGCCGTCACCGTGAACACCATCACCATCAAAAGCCCCGGTCAGCCGCCGCCACCCGTCACGCTGGAGCAGCTCCAGACGTTCAACGCGCCGATGTTGAGCCGGAATCCTGAGTTGCATTACGTCTTTGCCCGCATGGAAATGGCGGAGGAGCAAGGGCTGGGTATCAAGTCTCTGAAAGCTGGCGCAGAAAAGCTGGGCCTGCCCTTGCCGACTTACAGTTTCGAAGCCCCGTATCTGGTGCTCACGCTTTACCGCAGCCGGGAAGGTGCAACCCTGACGCTCTCGCCTAAGATTCTCGGATCACTGAATAAAGACGAGAAATCTGGTTGGGAGTTCCTTGTTTCCAAGCAATCGGCCACGATGGCAGAGTATGCGGATCATATGGAGTTCGACAAGCGCAAGGCGCAGAGGCACTTGAGCCGGTTTATCAATCTCGGTCTGCTGCGTCGCGTGGGTGTCGGGCGCGCTACAAAATATGAGGTCGCCCGGCCATGACCGCGACAGATATCTCGCCAGTGTGTCGCGATAAGGCAGTTTGATGCACGGAGAACCAGTATCGCGACAATTTTCGCGACAAAATGTCGCGATTCCGAGTCGGAGCCGCCACTTCAGCCTTATCGCGTTAACCGCGCATTGCAACAGAGACGGCCAGAGGCTGGCACTGGCTTGCTATAAAACACATCACAAGGGAACCTTTGACGATTGCCTAGCTTCAGAAGTTTGCAAAGGCCACCCGGAAGGAAATAACCAGTTTCTGTTGATAAGCTTTCCGATGCTCTGGATGGTATACAGAAGCGACATTTTGTCACGAACCTCCTACAAGAAATGAAGCGAGGAAAAATGATCGACGTCGATGGCGCCACCCGCGGAGCCCAATGGCGATTGTATAAAATTGACGGCAATCGCCCGGATTAGACAATTGTTTATACGAAGATAACTGGTGGTCTTGCTCTAGATCGTTAAAAAAACGGGAGTTTTTCTTTTATTTAAATTTTTGAGAATAAGAGAAATTAGAAAAATGGCCGAAATTTGGTCATTGACTGAACCAACGGCACCTCAGAATCGGTGACGGAATGCTAATGGCTACGACTCCGTCTCAAGTCTCAACCTTGACGCCATCGCACCTCCGCTGGCCCGCCGATTTGGGAAAACGGCTAGGAAGCGACGCTCCCTCACGCCTCTGGGCCATTGGCAACGTGGAAATTCTGGGCAAGCGTAAGGTCGGCCTGTTTTGCTCGGTTCGTTGTCCAGGTGATGCCATTCTCGGCGCCTACGACAGCGCCCGAAAGCTACGCGATGACGGCGTGACTGTAGTCAGCGGCTTTCATTCGCCCGTCGAAAAAGAATGTCTGCGGATTCTCTTGCGGGGAAAACAACCAATCATTATCTGCTTGGCTCGGGCGTTAGAGAAGTTTCGATTGCCGGCCGGCTGGCGCAGCGCTGTGGACGCCGGCCGCTTGTTGTTGGTTTCGCCGTTCGAGAAGCGTCCGCGGCGTCCGACAACCGAGTCCGCGCAACGTCGCAATGAAATCGTCGCCGCTTTGTCCGACGAGGTTCTCATTATCCACGCCGAACCGGGCGGCAGCGTGGCTCGGATTTCGGAGTTGACTGCCCGTTGGCACATACCGCTTCGAGACGTGTAGCCGGATGGCCGGATAGAACCCGGTGCCTAACCTGCCCGAGTTGCCTAACTTCAAAACACTTGCGAACACGACTCAGGAGTGATGCGGCCCGCTCCTTTTTCTAAACGCTCTCGCCTCAAGTTTACCTCCACCCCGAGAACTTGCCTGCGCTGTGGGCGGTCAAGAGACCGCCGGTTCCAATCGTTCAAGCGGTACAAACGTTTAAGTCGTTCCAGCCGAAGGCCACCGTTCGAACCCAACCC
>JAUYJC010000430.1 GCA_030688735.1 Deltaproteobacteria bacterium | reverse complement strand
CGCCACACCAGATCGCCAAGAAACAAAAATAAACCGATGCCCGAGAGCGACCACCAGGTTTCTTTTGCCAGCGTGCCTTTGCCCGGCGTCGGGGTGTAAAGCCTTTGGATGCCGTCTTCGAGCCTGTCGGGGTCGAGCATCTGCCCGCCGGTTTCTTCGGCGAGGCGGCTGAGCAAGGAGAGATTCGGCTTCAATTCCCGGTACTCCTTGGGGTAGGGAACGATATACGGAACCGTGGCCACGGTAAGCGGCGCCTCTCCGCCTGCGCCTTCGGCAAACAGCGTCAAGAAATGAATGCCGCGTTGCGACGGGGTAAATCTGCCTTCGTAGCGGCCCGGCGCGGTTTGCTGAAACGTTTGCTCCTGCGTCGCCTTATTCGGCGCGGCGATATTGCTCTTGAGCCGCAGGTGATTTAAGAATTTTCCATCCTGGGTGACGAAGTCCGCGATGACTTTCACCTGCTCGCCGTCCGGCTTCAATTCCGCGCGCATTCTCGATTCTAAAAACTTGCGCATCGCGTCGCGCGCCAACTGGCTCGCCCACTGCGGGAATCGCGGCCACGCCACCCAGTCCTTGCCCCACCGCCCGCTCAAATCGGAGGTAAACGCGCTCACGCGACCGAGACCGTAGCGCCAGGAGACCAGAAGCGGGTCTTTATCCGCTTTCATGAGCAGCTCCGCGCGCGGCTTCGGATAGGTGAGCACATAGCCTCGCAGCGAAGGCAGGCCGCTTTGCGCGATGCCTTTGAGCGGCCCCACGGCTGCCACAATGCTCGGCACCAACGACTTTTCGATCAACAGGTCGCGGGATATCAGCAGGGTTTCGGTGGTAAAAATTTGCGGCACCGTCTGGGGATCCAGTGCCACGTAACCCCGCCCTTTGCCATTCTTGGCGATGTCCGCCATCAACTGCACGTCGGCATCACTGCCCACCGAAACCGTGGAGACCGTAATGCCGTCACGCGCCATTTTCGTCACCAGCGTATGAAAATCCGCTTTATCGGTGAGGCCATCCGACAAAACCAACACATGCTTGATCGCCGCCTGCTTGGTCGCGATCACGCGATGGGCTTCGACCATGGCCTTATAGAGATCGGTACCGCCGTCGGATTGAAGCCCGGCCAGTCGCTCGGATATCCATTCTCCTTTGCCCACTTGACGAAACGGCAAGACCCAATCCCAAGCGGCGTCGAAACCGAGGATGCCTACCTGGTCCGTTGGGTTCATGATATCTGCCGCCGCCATCGCCGCCGCCTTAGCGAGGTCAAGCTTCGTGCTCCCTTCCGGACCGGCCGCCATGCTGCCCGACTTGTCGAGCACGAAAAGCAGCGCCACATGGGGCAGGTCCAGTCGGGCCGGCGGACGCATGTCGACGGGGAGCACGCGCTCGAGCGGCGTCCGGTAGTAGCCGCCGGCGCCGTAGCTCTGCGAGCCGCCGATCACCAGCAAGCCGCCGCCGAGATCGCGCACGTACCGCTCGATGTTTTCCATCTTGGCATAGGAGAGCTGAAAGGCCGCCACGTTGTCGAGAACCAACAAGTCAAACGACGAAAGCTCCGGCAGCGAGAGCGCGTGGGCCTGCGGCGCGGATACAACCACCGAGTAGCCTTGAACCCGCAGGGCGTCGGAGAGGAAGCGCTGGCTGTCTTTTTGGCTGGACAGGAGCAGCACCCGCGGCGGCCCTTTGACCTCGACGACGCCCTCAAGCAGGTTGTTTTCCGCCAGCGTATCGTCGCTCGACTCCACCACCAGCTCATAGCTATGGCTGCCGCGCTCCGCCAGGCTGTCTTTGAAGCTCACGGAATTCGTGCCCGGCTTTAACTGAATCTCCTGCTCGCGCTGAAGCACGCCGTCGCGCAGCAGCTTGAGCCGCGCCGGCGCATCGCGCAGGCTTTCCACCGCGCCGCGGATCTCGAAACCCTCGGCGCTGTCCACCTGCCGCGGCAAATGGAGGTCGCTAAGGTAGATCTCGTTCTTGCCGCGCGCGAGGCTCACGGGCAGCGTCCAGACCTGAGCGCCCTGGGCGCGGATCAGCGGCATGACCCGCGCGGTTTCGCCGCGATTTTCGTTGCCGTCGGAAATCAAAAGAATCTTACTCTGGCGCCCCTCGCCCAACTGCGCCAGGGCGGCCTGGAGCGCCGCCTGAATATCGGTTTCCTCGCGCTCCACGCGCGACGAGAAATCGGCCATGGGAAAATCCCGGCGCGGCAGAAATTCCCACTCCGGCGCGCGCCCGAAGGCGAGCAACCCGGTGCGCGTATCCGCTTTGTTGAAACCCCTGGCAACCTCGATCGCTTCGCGGGCCTTCTCGCGTCCTTCCTGTCCGACGCTACGTGACAGATCGACGCCGAGTACCACATCCAGGGCGTTGGTCGCTTGAAAAATCTTTGGGTTTACCAGCGCGAGCGCCAGCGCCGCCAGCGCCACTCCCCGAATCGCGATGGGGTAGACAGCGATTCCCGCGCGCCAGGCGAGCAAAAGTTCCAGCCCGAGCAAGGCGAGCACGCAAGCGAGCAGAACCGGCCAGAGGGAATAACCGGATTCCACGGGCACGCCGCCGCCGGAGCTTTTTTTCTCCGTGGAGACCGCCGCCGCGCGCGGCCGGATCTGCGACTCGGCTTCATCGAAAAGATTGACCGCGAAGCGCCCTTCTCTGCCGGCGCTCTTGTAGCGGTAGAAGCCGGCTTCCACAGTTTCCGCAAATACCAGCGGGTTGGCTGCGCTCTTTAAAATTTCTTTCTTTCCCCCCGGAGTGACGATTTCCAGATCGCTATCCTGCGCCGCTAGTCGCAGGAGAAACGGCGTCCCCGCCTGGACGCTTTGGGCGGGGAACTCAACGCGCTGGGGCTGGAACCATTCCAGAGCATTGTGCACCAGCACCGGGAAAGCGATACGAAGCGGCAGGTCCGAAGCCATCAGATCGAAGCCGATGACGAGAGCGCGGAGCGGGCCGCTTTCCAAAGCGAACAGCAGCGGATGGTCGGCGGAACGTAGCAAAACGGTGCCTGCGCCCGTCGTTCCCAGTCGCAGCGCCTCCTGCACGTGAAGATCGCCGAGACTCAACCCCTCGGTGACCGGATGCTTCGCCGCCGGGGCGGTAATTCGGGGATTGCGGATCGCGCCCTGAAGCTTGAGCGGTAAATTCGGCGCGATGGTATTGATCAAAATATAATTTCCGCTCGTGAGGGCGGGAACCGGCACCCGGTCGAAGATCACGGCGTCATACGCTTGCGGCGGCTGCGGCGCGCCTGCATCCCAGCGCGGCGCGCTGGTCCATTGAACGTTGGGAAAAAAGCGCAGCAGATTACTCAAGAAGGGATTGCCGGGACCGATGTAGAGGAGCCGCACGGCGGGCGCGTCGCTCACGGCCAGGTAGGCTTGATTGTCGGTGGCAAAGTCGTCGGCGATTTCCAGGCGCGCGACCAAGGCTCCGGTGAGAGTGCCGTCGAACGGGTAGATCAAAACCTTGCGGCCCTCGGGCTCGAGTTCGATGACCTCGCGGGCGAGCTCTTTTTCTCCGAGCGTGAGCGCCAGGGGCACGCGCGCGGCCTTCGCGGTGAAATTCTTAACATGCACCATCACTTCGGCCGGCGCGGGACGATCGGGATGGCGCCTCACCTCGAAGGCAACGATGCCGACGTTCTCAGTTCCGCCCCCGACTTTGACGAAGCGCAGATGGGTGGCCGGGCGCGTGAACTCTTCGGCCCCCGCAAACGCGCCGTCGCTGATCACCACGACGCGATCCGAGCTGCCGCGCTTGAGAAAGGCGTGCGCGAGAAGGATCGCGTCATTAACCCGCCCCGGCGCGTCCGTCGCCGCAAGATTGCGTCCGGCCTCCCGGAGTCTCGCCTTGTCCGCGGTGAGCGGCACGATCAGCCGCGCCTGGGGGCCGGCGCCAATGAGCATCATTTTTCTCCCCGAGGGCAAGGCATCAACCAACGAAAGAAGTTCTCTGCGGGCGGCCTCGAAGCGCGTTACGGATTTGCCCTTGGCTTTCATACTGGCGCTCAAATCGACGACCGCCACGGTATCGCCGCCGCTGGCGCCGAAATAGAGCAACGAAGGGTCCGCCAGCGCCGCGATCAGAATCGCCGCGGCGATGAGCTGTAATAGGAGAAGTAAATTCTTTCGCAGCAGCCAGCCGAGCCGGGTTGCCAGCGGGCGCTCTCTCAGAACGCGCTCCCAGATAAACAGCGCCGTGGTGTTGATCTTGACGCCTCTGGGCTTCAGACTATGGAGAAAGAAGATGAGCGGAATCGCCCCGACGGCGAGCAGCAAAGCATATGGCGCGCCCCAAAGCATGGTCGAAGAACTCGTTGAATAACTGAAGTTCGTGCTTCGACGGGCTCAGCACGAACGGAAAATCTTTCTCTCCGTTCGCCTTGAGCCTGTCGAAGGGTGAACGGAGAGTTTTTAAGCGTCCGGCTACGACACGCTGCCGATCTGGCGCAGCGTCTTTAAGACAAATTCATCGAACGGCACCGCGGTCGCGGTGCGCAGGTAGTCGATTCCCCGGCTGGCGCAAACCGTCTCGATCGCACCGAAATAATGGTCCAGCTCCTCGCGGTAGCGGCGCAGCAATTCCCCCTCCAGAAAGAACCGCCGTTCCCGCCCGCTTTCCACGTCGCTCAGCAGAATATCGCCCGCAAATTTCGGACTGATCTCCTGCTCATCGACGATATGAATGACCAGGAGCTGATATCTTTTGGTCGCAAGCTCCTCCAGGCCGGCGCGCCAGCCGGCCGGCTCGAATAAGTCGCTGACGATGACGACAAGGCCGGGATGAGGAAATAGCTTCGTAAAGGAATGGATCGCCGCGCGCAGATCGGTCTCCCCGCTACAGGCAAGCTTGCCCAGAAAGTCGAACAGATTGAGAATCTGCTTTCGTCCCCGCCCTAGTGTAAGCGGCGCGCGTAAAGCGGTTGTAAAAGCCGCGCCGCCGACTCGGTCCAAGTTTTTCAGGCCGACGTAGCCCAACGCCGCGGCGACTCTCTTGGCGTAATCGATCTTCGGCGGCACTCCCTCGCCCATCGAACGGCTGGTATCGACCAGCAGGTAAACGTTCATCTCCTCTTCGGCGGTAAAAACTTTCAGCAGTAGCCGCTCCAGGCGACGGTAGACGTTCCAATCGACGTAGCGCAGATCGTCGCCCTTTTGATAGCGGCGGTAATCGGCGAATTCGAGGCTGAAGCCCTTGCGCGACGCCGGGTGCTCGCCTTTGGCCCCGGCCCAGCTCAAGCGTTTGGCGATCAGGCGCAGCCGCTCGAGCTTTTTGAGAAATTCGGAGTCGAAGAAAGTTTCGGGTTTCGGGTCTCGGGTCTCGCGTTCGGAATCCAGCGTTGGCCGATCGTGCTTTCGCGCCGACTTCTCATCCCGGGCCCTTCGGCTTTGCTCAGGGTAAACTCCGCGAGGGATCTTCGCGCCCCATCCGCGCATAATCGCGGCGAGCGAACCCGCGATATGCAGATTCTTAAACCCTAGACGCGAGACTCTGGACTCTAGACTCATGGATTTTTCTATGGCACTTCGGCAACCCGCTCTAAAACCTCGGCGAGAATTCTTTCTGCGCCGATCCCCTCGGCGTCGGCTTCGAGATTGAGAATCAAGCGATGGCGCAGGCTCGGCGCTACCATGACGCGGATGTCTTCGAACGAAACATTGGGCCGCCCCTGAAGCAGCGCCCGCGCCTTCGCCGCCAGGATCAGGCTTTGCAAGCCTCGCGGGCTGGACCCATAGAGCACAAACTTCTGCGCCGATATGGCGCCGTTACGCTTCGCTTCCCCTGCGTGCGTGCCCATCACGATCCTGACCGCAAAATCTTTGACGACTTCCGCCAGAGGGACGTCACGGACCCACTGCCTGATCTGCATGATGCCCGCGCCGTCCAGTACTTTGCGGGGCGGGGCGGGCGGCGCGGCGGTGGTCCGATCGGCGATGCGCCCGAGCTCTTCGCGGTTGGGATACTGGAGCAGGAGCTTGAAAAAAAACCGGTCCACCTGCGCCTCGGGCAGCGG
>JAUYJC010000423.1 GCA_030688735.1 Deltaproteobacteria bacterium | reverse complement strand
TAAAAACTGCCGGCGATACTTCCCAGTATCAAATAACGAAAAGCGGCGACCGGTGCTCGATCATCGCCGATGGCCATCAACGCGTAAGCCGAAAGTGATGAGATTTCCAAGAACACGAAGAGATTGAACAGGTCGCCGGTGACGATAATGCCGACCAGGCCGGCGAGCAATAACATGGCCAGGGCATATAAAGGAACCACGCGCAGCGGCACTTCGTGCAGTACCGAGCGGCGTGAGTAGATCAATACCACTAAACCGATCAGCGTGACGACCGCCGCCATAAACGCCGATAGCGCATCGAGCACGTACTCGATGCCGATCGGCGGCGCCCAGCCGCCGAGATGGTAGCGGATCTCGCCTTGGCTGAGCACCATGAGAAGGCCGGCGAGAGAAAAAGCGAACGCAAGAAACGCTCCGACCGAGGCGATGGCAAAAGCGAAGTCTCGTTTGACATAGCCGGCCAGCGGGATGAGAAACGCTGAAAGTAAAAGCGTAATAGGAATCAGAACAGGAAGATGGCTCACGACGATTGCTTCATCCGTTCGAGAATGGTCGTTTCCTCTAGGCTGCCATAGCGGCGGTAGATCGTGATCAGCAAGGCGAGGGCCACGCCGGTGGTGGCGACGCTGACCACGATGGCCGTCAGAATCAGCACGTGGGGCAGCGGATTGATGTAGGCTGCGGCATCCATGCCGATTCGGCTATCCAATACCGGCACCGTTGTCCCCGGTTTCACCGCCCCGTGGATGAAGAAAAGAAATATAGCCGTTTGGAAGATATTCATGCCGATGAGTTTTTTAAGCAAATTTTTTTTGCCGATCATGCCGTAGAGGCCGATCGCAAGCAAGGCAGCGGTCATAAAGTAGGTGTAGTTGGTCGCCAACGAACTCATGGGTCAGGGTTCCCTGCCAAGCAAGTGGTCAAAAAGGCTCACCAGCGTTCCCCAGACCACCATGCCTACGCCGCTCTCGACGATGAGAATGCCGTGATATCGTAGTTCCGGGCTTGAGAGCCCCGGAATCGGCAGATAGGCGTAATCCAGAAAGCGCCCGCCGAACGCCATCGGCAACAGACCCGCAAAAGCGTAGATGAGGATTCCCACCGCGGCGACGAAAGTTGCGGCCGCCGGTGAAAACCGGCGGTGCTCGTATTCTTCGCCGAGCGAGAGCCGCAAAAGCATCATCGAGGCCGCCAAAATCACACCCCCTTGAAATCCCCCTCCGGGTCCATAGTGCCCGTGAGTGATCACGTAGAGGGCGAAGATTTGCATGAACGGAACTAAGAACTTCGAAACGCCTTCGACCACCGGGTTTTCTAGTCGTTCGCGCATGGGTTCATCTCCGGCGACGGTTCCTGGGCAGGATCAGAATCACTGCGAGCCCCGCCGTCAAAATGACGACCGTCTCTCCCAACGTGTCATAGCCGCGGTAATCCGCCAGTACCGAGGTCACAACGTTAGGTGTCCGGGTATCAGCATACGATTGCTCGACATATCGAGGCGCCACATGGGTGCGGGCGGGCGATGATGGGTCCGAAGAATCAGGGAGATCGCGCTCCGCATACACGAGCAGGCCTAAAAACAGCGCTAGAACGATCGCGGTGTACCAGTTCAATCTTCGGACCTCCTATTCATGGAGAATAGCGCCACCACAAACAACACGCCGCTCACGCCCGCGCCGAGCGTCGCTTCGGTAAAGGCCACATCAACGGCGCCCATGGCGACGAACAATAGCGCCATGACGAAACTATACGCGCTCAGTACCACGACCGCGGCCAACAGATCGCGGACGTGGAGGGCGATGAGCGCGAGTGCCACGAGGACGATGAGAAGCCAGAACTCAACCTGCCAAATCACGATGGGTTCGCTTTCCTTCCGCGCGCCATATTTTCAGCCCGGAACGCAGCGCCGCCCGCGTCAACGCGTGGGTTGCGGTGGGATTGGTGATGGCGATGACCACTAGAATGAACAGTAATTTTAGACTGCTGAGCGACGCGCCGTTATAAAGTGCCAAGCCGGCCAGGATGAGGATGCTTCCCAAGGTCTCGGCTTTGCCGACGGCGTGCGCCCGCGTATAAAAATCAGGCAGGCGCAGCAATCCCACGCAGCTCACCAGCAGGAAAATCGCCCCGACCACGAGGAATAGGCTGGCAACGGTCGCCGTCATACCTTGTCCTGTTTGCGCTCGAAGTATTTGGCCAGCGCGACGACACCGATGAAGTTCAGCATCCCGTAAGCGAGCGCCAGATCGACGAACATATCGATCCGTTGGTAAATAAATCCGATCAGCACCAGAATCAATATCGCGTTGGTGCCGATCAGCCCGGCGCCGATGGCCCGGTCGTAAACCGTCGGGCCGGTCAGGATCCGATATAAACTGGCGGCAAAGAGCAGCGCGATAAAAATCGTCAAGGCCAAAAAAAATGTCGTCACAGATTTTCTCCAACCCAGTGAATCTCCGGCCGGGGCTCCTCAGGCTCGCCAAAGATGGCTTCGAGCTTGCTCTGCATTTTTGCGTCCAACAAACTGGCGGCCGCCTGCGGCACAAGCGCGTGCACGAGATAGGTTCCGTCGGTGAGGTCGACCGTAATGGTGCCGGGGGTCAACGTAATTGAATTCGCCAATAGAATGTGACCTGCTCTGCTTCGAAGGCGCGTGCGGAATTGAAGCAAGCCCGGTGCGATTGGCAATTTCGGATGGAGCACGACGTAGGCGACCTGAAGGTTCGCCTCGACAATGCTGTAGAGCAGCCAAACAAAATAACAGAGAAATCTCCAACTCGCCTTTAGCAGCCAAGCCGCGCTCGAGCCTTTTTTCTTTCCCCGTTTGTGTTCGGACTCCAGCAAATCTTGCGTAACGAAGGTTACGAGCGCTGCCGATATCACGCCGAAAAGGAGATACTTAACTTCAAACTTCCCGGATAGGATGAGCCAAAAGGCAAACAGAACGGTAAATTGAAGCGCCAACCTGCGAGCTTTCTGCATGGTCATGGTGGCAATCTCTCAGACGACGACATCGCGATCCTATCATGGCTTGGGATGGGTTTCGAATGCTTGGGTATCTTGCCGCAGGCGGTCGGTGAATCCGACGCCCGTCGCGCCACGGTCTGCTCCGACAACGGCCGAACGTAGCCGTCGGGAAAACCCCTGTCACGCTCCGCGCGAATCCTCCTCGTCGGGCGCGCTCAGCGTGAGACAATCCCGTTCTAGCGCCTGCGGCGCGGCGGCGCAAGGACCCGGCGAATCGCTATGCGCGATGCGCGCCGATTGGCTTCATGAATGCGTTTTTTATCCGAATCAAGCGTTGCAGGAATTCGTAGACCTCATTGGGATTACGTAGAGAGAAGGACGCAGCGGTCGGCCGCGGTGCTTCCACCACCAAAATGGTCAGCCCTCTTTTGTGAAAACGCTGGAACGCCATTTCGTCGGTGATGTCGTCCCCGATGTACACGGGGAAAGCTTCCGGATCGAAACGCTCAAGTAGTCGCTCCGTCGCGTCGCCTTTATTCACGGCCGCCGGTTTGGCCTCCACGACTTCTTTGCCGGCCAGGACCTCCAGCGCCACGCCTCGCTTCTGCTGTCGATGAATCGCCCGCACGAACTCGCTTTTGACGTTTAACGCAGTATCCTCCGACGCCAATCGAAAATGAAGGGCCAGAGTCGTGCCTTTATCTTCCAAGAAGACACCTTTCAGATCAGCAATCGAGTGGCTAAATTCGTCGCGCAGAGATTGCAACGCGTCCATGACCGGTTTGCCGATGGAACAACTATTTTTCCTCCCTCTTGGGGCAATCCATTCCAAGCCGTGGTTGCCGACATAGAGAAGGTCATCCAATTGGATCAGCCGCTTTAGTTCTTCGATGGGCCGGCCGCTGACCACCGCGGCAGATAAACCGGGAGTCGAGAGCAAATCTTGCAGGCATTGTCTTCTCTGATGAGTCAAATAGACGTCCGAAGGCCGGGGGGCAATCTCCACCAGGGTGCCGTCGAAATCAAGAAACAGGAA
>JAUYJC010000415.1 GCA_030688735.1 Deltaproteobacteria bacterium | reverse complement strand
CGGTTTCGGCCTTGACTTGCGCCGGGATGCCAGTTAATCCATTGCAGTGGTTCCGGCATAGGAGGATCGATTCATGGCAGACGGAAAACTGATCGAATATCGAGTGGACAACGGCGTTGCGGTCCTGGAAATCAACCGGCCCCCGGTCAACAGTTATACAACGGAATTACTTAAGGAATTGGACGCGGCGATTCTCGAGGCCCGGTTCGACGACAACGCCCACGCCATCGTCATCACCGGCAAAGTGGAAAAGTTTTTTTCCGCCGGCGCCGATATCAACATGTTGTCGAGCAAACCCCTGTCTTTTAAGAACAATTTTGCCTTACACGGCCACGAAGTCCTGATGCGGCTCGAAAATACCCCGAAGATCGTCATCGCGGCGATCAACGGCCATGCCGTCGGCGGCGGGCTGGAAATCGCCATGGCTTGCGACATCCGCATCGCCAAAAAGGAAGGCGGCCGCGTCGGCCTGGCCGAGATCAATCTCGGTGTCATGCCCGGCATGGGCGGCACGCAACGACTGCCGCGCCTGGTCGGCAAGGCCCGCGCCATGGAGCTCTGCGCGACCGGAAAAACCATCGCCTTCGAGGAAGCTCTCGACATGGGCCTCGTCCATTACATTTACGAGCGCGAGAATTTCATGGAGCAGGTCATGGACTACGCGCGCCAGTTCATCGTTCCGAACAAGAGCAGTCTGGCGGTCGGCAAAGTGAAACGCGCGATCAACACCGGCCTCGAATTGTCCCTGCCCGACGGCCTCGCCTTTGAGAGAGAACTTCTCGCCCAGACCTTCGCCAGTGAGGACGGACAGGAAGGCGTCAAAGCTTACCTGGAAAAACGAACCGCGCAATTCAAAGGAAAGTAGTTATCCCCGTTTCCTGTTTAGACGCTTTGAACCGCTTGAACGGTTTGAACGGCTCGAACTTTATTTATTTCATGGAGGAAAGCTAATGGCTAAGATGTTTATCGGCGGCGAATCCGTCGATTCCGTAACCAAGAACACCACCGAAGTGCGCAATCCCGCGACCGGCGCGACGGTCGACACTGTGCCGCAAGGAAATGACAAGGACGTTCAGCAGGCAATTCAAGCCGCGGAGGATGCTTTCAAGGTTTGGTCCGATGTGACGCCGGAGGATCGCGGCAACGCCCTCTTAAGTGCCGGCGAGCTGATCAAAAAGAATGCCGGGGAAATCGCCCAGCTACTCACCCAAGAGCAAGGCAAGACACTATTCGAAGCCGGTTTGGAAATTCACCACCTCGTTCACGGCTTGGAATTCTACGCCGGGCTGGCGTCCAAAGTGCGCGGCTCCCATGTGCCGCTGCCTCAGAAAGGCGCCTACGGCATGGTCGTGCGCCAGCCCATCGGCGTGTGCGGCGGCATTGTGCCGTGGAATTTCCCGCTTACACTCATGGGCACCAAGCTCGGTCCGGCACTCGCCGCCGGCAACACGATCATCATCAAACCGGCGAGCACCACGCCGCTGGCAACCATTAGAGTGATCGAGTTAGTCGCTCAGGCGACCTTTGGGGAAGGTAAAGCGCAGAAATCTCTCCCCAAGGGAACGGTCAACATCGTCACCGGCCCCGGCGGCAGCGTCGGCGAAGAACTCCTGCGCAACCCGCGCGTCCGCCGCATCGCTTTCACCGGCTCGACGCCGGTGGGCCGCCACGTTATGGAGGTTGCGGGCCGCGAGATCAAGCGCGTCACGCTTGAGCTTGGCGGGAGCGATCCGATGATCGTCATGGAGGACTCGAATCTCGACTTAGCCGTGAAGATGGCTGATGTCGGCCGGTATTTCAATTGCGGCCAGATGTGTCTCGGCGTCAAACGGCTGTTTCTCCAGGAATCCATCGCGGATAATTTCGTCGGCGGACTGGTGGAAATTCTCAAAAAGAAAACCGTCGGCAACGGCATGAGCAAAGAGACCCGCATGGGCCCGATCCATATCGGCTCGCAGCGCCAGGAAATCGAAGAGCAGGTCGAAGACGCCAAGGCGCGCGGCGCCAAAACGTTGTTCGGCGGCGAGCGCCCCAAGGGCGGGGATCTCGACAAAGGCTTCTACTATCTGCCGACCCTGATGACCAACGTGCCCGACGACGCGCGCATGACCAAGGAAGAAGTTTTCGGTCCCGCGCTGCCGGTCTATACGTTTAAGACCCTCGATGAAGCGCTCGAGAAAGCTAACTCCTCCGAGTTCGGTCTCGGCTCGTCGATTTGGACGCGCAATTTGCTCAACGCCAACAAGGCGATCGACAAGCTCCAGGCCGGCAACGTCTGGGTCAACTCGCTCCACTATGGCTACGACGAGCTGCCCTTCGGCGGCGTAAAATCGAGCGGTGTCGGCCGCGAGCATGGCCCCGAAGCGTTGGACTATTACCTCGAACCCAAGGGCGTGGTTATCGTCAACGTTTAAGCAGCAGCATCTTTGAATTCCGTGTAGGGGCAGACCTCCGTAGCTGCCCTTTCGGGCCTTGCCCAATCCTGGATGGATAAAGGATCCCTCGATGTTTGCACAAATGCGACATATGGCGATCGTTACCAGCAACGGGAATCACGAAGGCGATTTTTATAGAGACGTGTTCTGCATGAGACGTTCAAGCGTAGTCCGCGCCGGCGGTGCCGTGGTCGTCGGCGACGGCTATGTCGGCCTGAACTTAAATCCGCGGGCGCCGGGTCGGCAGGCGGGTTTCGATCACTTCGGCTTCGAAGTCCAGGACGTCGAGCTGGTCTTTTCGCGCCTCGAGGAAAAGTATCCCAAAGTCCAGGTGCTCAGACGTCCCAGCAACCGCCCTTTCGCCGGAATCAGCCTGCATGACCCAGCGGGCAACGTATTCGATCTTTCACAGCAGGGCATGGAGAATCGCCGCGATCTTTACGCCGACAAGGCCGAAGAGCGCAAGCGCCGCGTGAGTCATTTCGCTCTGCGTTGCGTCGAGCCGGAGCCGGTCGCCGAGTTCTATCGCACCGTGTTCGATCTGACGGAATTGGAAAAACCGGGCGGCGATCCCAATCATTATCTCTCCGACGGCAAGGTCACTCTGGCGATCCTGCCCTGGCAAATCACGGATTTCGCCGGCTCCGGCATCGAGCGGCCGGCCCTTGACCACATAGGCTTCAAAGTGGAAAACATGACAGCGTTCAAAGCGGACTTGGAAAAATTCACCAGCGCTAACCCAACACCCGACGACCGACCGGAGAAAAACCCGGAGCACGAAGTGAGGCAAAAACTGCTCGCGACCTGCTGCTTCGGTCAATACCAAATGTCCGATCCCGACGGCGTGCTGATCGACGTCTCGGAAGGCTAAAGCACCCACTTTCGGCTCGCCGCCGCAGTCAATTCCTTTAACCGCAAAGGACGCAAAGGTCACAAAGGATTTTTTTTGCGTTCTATGCGTTCTTTGCGGTTGTTCCAAGTCTTCGTCGCCCGGAGCTTGCTCCACCGTCCCACAGCTAAACCCAAAACAATGATTGCGACGAAGAAACTGACCGCCGGAATCATCGCTCGCACCGGTGGCTCGGCCGCTATCACGGATATGTTCCTCTCGGTGCGGAGCGTCGGGCGCCCGGCAACGTGGGCGATCGCCGCGACTCGGTACTCCGCCCCGTCGGTAAACTGAAATTTCATCGCGAATTCTCCGGCCACGGGAAGCCTTTCGAGAGCAAACACGATTTTGTCTTTTTCCGGGTGAGCGATGGTCAGCGCAAGCAGAGCCATCGATTTCTCCGTCTGCTCGTCTCCTCCCAATCGCCAACGAACGCTCGTAGGTTTTCCGACTGTTGCCGGATCCACTTCCAGCCACCCGAATTGTTCGCCCTGCCGCGTCGCTTGCCCGGCGGCGTTCTCCATTACGGACAGCAAACCCCCTAGCGCAAGCAGCAGACAACCGGCAATCCCTTTCACGCCATTCAATCCCGGAGGCGTGAAGATTCTCCCTGCGACCATGCCGACAACAAAGAGCGCCAGGGAAAACAGGCCGAGAAAAAACCATTTCTGCTTGCTCTCACGGATCTTGAAGTTGAATGTCCTGGCCGCTTTGCGCCCGTCCGGCGCGACAAAATCGACCGCCAAGAGATATTCGCCGCGAATCGGAAACAAATATTTCCACTCCGCCTTCCCTTGCCTGAGCGGCAGAGTCATTTCCAGCAACCGACTCCCTTCGACAAACGGAAAGTCGGTCGAAAAGAGCGGCCCGGGCTTGGGCGCGTCAAGACGAATCGCCAGGCTACCTTGAGTAACCGGCCTGCCGTCGGCGCCCGTAATCAAGAGCGTCAGAGTCGCGGGATCGGAATAGGGATAGAGCAACTCCAATCGCGGCGAAGCTTTGAAATAGATATTGAACTCTTCGGCCCGACCGGGCGAGCCGAAAAAAACAACGAGTGCGAACAGTGGGAAGAAAGTTCTCAGTGGCAAGGCACCACGGCCAGCGCGTGACGGAAATTGTGAAGCGTGTCGTGAATTGCCGGGTATTCGACCGCGAGCATAACGTACAGCATCGACCAAGAGGCGAAGAGAAACAGGCCGGACTTGATGAAAAACGAAAGTTCCTCCGGCAGCGAAACGCCCAACCAACTCGCTACAGTTCTTTCCATGACAACCCCCTTCCGCATGACATGAGTTGCATTTTCATCCTAACCGCCCTCCTCTGTCAAGCCAATGTAGATCGAAGTCTTTTACAATCGCCAACGACGACATCAGTCGCTTGATTACGTCAGTCCTGTCGAAGATGAACACAATCTTGGTGTTGCTAAACTAACTGCCCGTGAAACCCGGGCCACCTCAGTCTGACCCTGCGCCCACAGGGTGGCTCATGAAAATTAGTATTGTGTCCCCGGACTTGAAGTTTCCAAGAGCCGTAAGCCCGTCTTGGACCGAGCCAAACCCGCCCACTGTGAAGTACGCCGTGGCCACATCCAGCGACCTGCCTTTATCCTCGGTCAACAGGCCTTTAAGGATTTTGGCAAGAACGTGGGTCTGGTTGTCGATGACATAGGGGAGCTTCATAGAACTGCGGATTTATTTAAACCGGCGCCGAAGACTCGGAAAAGCCGATATATCAACCTGCGCCGCTCGTCGCTATCAACGAGGCGCTTCTCTTCTGAAATGGTTTGAGAAATGGGCCTCGCAAATTCGTTCTGGAACATGCCGAGAAAGCGCCGGACGATGTCGAGCGACTTCGGTTTAGCTAGAGCCGCTACTTCAATGCCTAGCAAGAAAGCGCCTGCTTCTTCGTACGTCAATGTCTTGCCTTCCACTTCAGTGCCCGCATGGTCGAAGCGGCGGCTCTCTCCCGCGGCCTGTTCGTAACGTTCGAAACAGTAGAGCATGTCGATGAGATCGCGGGCTCGTTCCGCGGGCCGATCCATGTAGGCGACAACCTTCGTTAGTATCAAGCCAGGTATCGATACCACAGGCAGCCGTAGATCAGGAGCGACTTCTCGCTCGCGCGCGCACTCAAGCGCCTCTTCGAATCCGCAGGCGGTCATGACGCTGTCTCCGTAAGGCCATGACAGCTTGTCATCTTCGATGAGATTCGGACCAAACGGAATCAGATCGATGCGGACTTCGTCATCGAGCCAAAGTTCGTGCGCCACCCGACCCTGGCGAAATCCTTCCTGCTCGAGGCGCCGGCGGACGCGGGTAAAATCCTCCCAGCTGTTGACCTCCGCCACTGCGTCCACGTCTCTGGTTTCTCGGCTCCCAGGACTCCCGCGCAAGTCCAACACGATCTGAGGAACGGTGGCGCCGATCAGTGCAAACCTTCGCCCCTATCGCGAGAGAACACGTGACAGTCTCCGTAGCGCCTCGACGGCTTTAGGGTCCATTTTCCGAAACGAGCGACGATAAGTACCGGTCGTAGAGAATTTTCGCTGTTTCCAGCTCCCGTTCGCGCCCCTGAAAGATCAGTTCCGCATATACGAGCAAAGGATGCGCGATCGGTTCTCGATTCGGAGATTCCAGTTTGAAAGCCACCAGCGGGGAGAATTTTCTCAGAACCGTCACCCGACCCTGGTCAGACGGAAGCCACTTCAATCGCTTAGTGAATTCCGCCGGCCACTCCTGTGCAAAAAAACTGAGCTGCTCGCCGCGAAAATGACGCGTCAGGACATCGGCTGCGAATCCGCCAGTCAGAGCCCAGGCGATCTTGGTGTCGCCAAGCTCTGTGCGGAGTTTTTGTACTGTCTCGTCTAGTTGTTTCTCGGGTGGCTGAAAGCGTCCGATGATCAAACCGGGTCGCAGGCGCGCGCTATACCCTCCAACCCAAAGATCCAACAACTTACGTTTCTGGGTCAATCCCCATGCGTCGCGACCTCGTTGCACCAGGTATCCTTTGTCCTTCAACTCCCGAACTATCCAGGCGATGGAGCCGAGAGCGACGCCGGACGCCTTCGCGATATCGCGATACGCCCCCAAATCTTCAGACGCTTTTGTGAGAAGAGCGTAAAGCACCTTTAAGCCGCTGGGCTGTGAGAGCCGTTCGCTTTTTGTTTCAGCAAGCTGCTTCGGTCTCGCTCCTTGGATCTGAATGTGAAGCTTACCCGGCCAGTTGAGGTAGACGTTTCCTGCTACGTCCGCGAAATTCACACCGGCGCGAATCAACCGCTCCGCCAAATTGGGAGAGATATAGTTCGAGAGCAGAAGGGGCTTTGCTTTGGTCCCTTGCGCGTATCGTTCCAATTGCTGGAGTAGATGTTCGAGCCCAGGCGCACTGACAGCGCGTTTAACTTCAACGAAATAAACCAACTGGCCCGCGTTGGTGCGAAGAACCAACTTGGCATCAACCCCAGGAGAAGGACCATTACCTCGCTCCTTTAGATCGATATCTTTTACTGCCTCAAGCGCCCGCAGGTTCGCCACACAAGTCTCAAGCGTTTCCCTTTCCGTCTTCATGGCGTTCACTATAACATCATGTTCACTCAAAATGAACAGTTGACATTAGTGAACGCAAAACTCTATTTCGACCGCCATTTACAGGCTGTGGACCAATCTTCGGCAAGCGAAAGATTACGAGCCTGAAGCGATCCGAAACGCAATGATTGTTAAGAAAGCAAGGCCAGGCCCCGTGAACGACGAGCCCGAAAAGCGGAAGGATGGTTCTCAGTGGCAAGGCACCACGGCCAGCGCGTGACGGAAATTGTGAAGCGTGTCGTGAATGGCCGGGTATTCGACCGCGAGCATAACGTACAGCATCGACCAAGAGGCGAAGAGAAACAGGCCGGACTTGATGAAAAATAAAAGCTGCTCCGGCAGCGAAACGCCCAACCAACTCGCTACAGTTCTTTCCATGACAAACCCCTTCCGCATGACGTGAGTTGCATTTTCATCCTAACCGCCCCGCTCTGTCAACCCAAACTCGACACCATGTTGTAGCAGAGCGAATCTGTCAGGGGTTAATAGCAACGAACTTGGAGCTGCGGGCAGGAGCTGGGGAAGCAAGGAGAAGGGTTCGATGAATCAACAAAGACAGTCATGTTGTAATAGTCTGACCCCGCGCCCCTTTCGCCGAACGATAATGGTCCGCAGTTATTTAGCGACCCGTACGGGCTTCGCGTTGCACCATATAGAGCGAAGCGCTGAAGATCACCGCGCCGCCCAGCCAGGCCCAGATATCGGGTAGCTCGGCAAAGACCAGGTAGCCGATTACCGCGGCGAAGGGAAGGCGGGCAAATTCAAAGGGCGACACCGCAGTTGCGTCCGCCGCCGCATAAGCGCGGGAGAGGAAGCGCTGGTTCAGCGTGGCGAAGAAGCCCACCGCGATCATCAGCAAGAGTTGCTGCAGAGTCGGCCAGGTCCATACCCACAACGCGGGCACGAAAATCATCGGCGTGACATACACCATCTGATAAAAAACCACCGCATCCGGGTGATCGGTGCGGGTGGTGAACTTGACGATGGCGTTGCTCGCGGCGGCGGCCAGCGCGCCAGCCAATACGAGCAGCGCGCCGAGGCTGATTTCAACGACGCCGGGGCGCAGGATGATAAGTACCCCCGCAAATCCACCGAACAGCGCCATCGCCCGAGTCGTGGTCACGCGTTCGCCGAGGAATAAGACCGCGAGGAGCGTCGCCCAGAGCGGCGATGTGAACGTCAGCACCTGGGACTCGGCCACGGGAATAAGCGCGGCGCCGGGGAAGTAAGACATCAGAAAGGCGAACCCACATACGGCGCGGAGCAGAAAGGCTTTGTGGTTGTTGGTTTTCAGTCCGGCCCTGCCCGCGCGAATCGCGAAGGGCAACATCAAAAGGAGATTCACCAGCGCGCGGACAAAGGCGATCTCGATGGGATGGATGCCGGCGGCGGTCTGACGGATCAGCGTGGTCATCACCGTGAAGGACGCCGCCGCAGCGACCATCCATAGGCCGCCACGGACTGCCCCCGGCAATTCATTGCGCCGCGTAGGGAATGTCACGATGCGGCCTCAGGGCGAGTAAGAATAAACTCCGTGTTCGTGATCGTGCTCGTCTTCGGGGCCACCCATTCTTGACCCCTTTCTCTTTCTTCAAACGGGATTGGCGCCCGGAAGCAGACTGAAACCACCGAGCAATAGCAGCGGGCCAGCCGCCGGCACCCCATCCAAGCAAGCGGCACGCCCTTCGCCTTGGCTTACGCAGACATTTCTCCTCTCTTTGTGAAGTGGATGAACTCGCTGAAGATAACAATTCCGCCGAAGAAGAGCCTTCCAATAAGAAACAAAACATCCATGGCCGGTCCTCCTTTTTTGCCGGTTAATTTAGGGCCACTCTGTCAGGCGCAGCTTTAGCGTATTTACCAACCGCCCCCGAGAGCCTTGTAAAGTGAGACCATGTTCGAAGCCATGGCTGCTTCGCTCTGGGCCAAATCGTTTTCCGCGGAATAGAGCGACCGTTGTGCATCGAGCACGTTAAGGAAGTCATTGAGTCCTTTAAGGTAAAGCTCATTAGCCATCTGCACCGCGCGTCGATTGGCAGCCACCGCATTGATGAGGGAGCGGTAACGCACTTGTTCCTTGGAGTAGTTCACCAGCGATGTTTCTACGTCCTGGAAGGCGGTGAGGACTGTTTTCTCATACACGTGCAACGCTTGCTCTTGTTGAGCGTTGCGCACTTCGATATTGGCGCGGATTTTTCCAGCATCGAAGATCGGCCAGCGGATCGTGGGACCAACGGACCAGAGCCGGCTGCCACCGGTGAACCAGTCGCTGGCGCTAATGCTTTGCAGGCCAAAGGCGCCCGTGAGTGAGAACTTCGGGAACAAATCCGCCGTCGCAGCGCCAATCTGTGCCGTTGCCGCCGCAAGCTGCCTTTCGGCTCTTCGGATATCCGGCCGGCGCCTGAGCAGGTCCGATGGCAGCCCGACGAGCAATTCCGCCGGCAGGCGGGGAATCGCCGTTTCCTTTGACAGTTCGTCCCAAAGCGCGCCGGGTTGCAATCCCAGTAAAACATCGAGCGCGTAGGCGGCCTGCTTCAGAGAGCTTTCCAGCGCGGGAATCTGCGCAGCGGTGGTGCTGACCCGAGCTTCCGCCTGCGCCACGTCCAGGTCGCTGGCAAGTCCCGCTTCAAAGCGCACCCGCGTTAAATCCAAGGTCTCCTGCTGCGCCTTGAGGTTATCTCGCGCCACCGCAAGCCTCCGCTGCTGGCCACGCAGATCGATATAATTCTTCGCCACATCTCCCAAGAGCGTCACCGACACATCGCGCCGGTCTTCCACGGAAGCTTCGAGAGCCGCGTCGGCGGCTTCCACCTTCCTTCTCGCCCCACCAAATAAATCGATCTCCCAGGCGGCGTCGAAACCGGTTTCAAAGAGGTTTCGTTCTGGGTTGCCACCGCCTTGAGAGGGGGAGGATAGAGTGTTCTTACTGGTACGGCTTCGGCTATAGGCGCCCGAAACATCCACCGTGGGCCAAAGATCGGCGGCGGTGAAGCCCCGGGCGGCGCGGGCTTCGCGGATCCGCCCTTCGGCAATACGTAGATCCAAGTTCGACTTGACGGCCCTTTCCACCAGAGAATTCAGTAAAGGGTCGTTGAATGCGGTCCACCAGCGGGATAGCTCGGCCAATTGGGTGTCTATCCCCTTTTGTTGAGCCTCCTTCCAAGCCGATGGAATGACTACCTCGGGGCGCTCATAATTCGGCCCGACCGTGCAGGCGGAAAAAAATAAAAGAAGAACTAACCCCGCGCTTTGGAACCTTATGCCTGGTCTTTGATACTTCATTTCATTTTTTCCTGCTCGACGAGGCCGCCTGCGGCAATGCGTTCCGAGCGGAAAAAGGAGGTGCGGTCGAGCACCTTCTCCTGGAACTGCTCAAGGTAGAGGTAGATCACAGGTGTGATGTAAAGGGTGATAAATTGCGAAACGATAAGACCGCCAACGATGACAAGGCCGAGCGGCCGGCGCGAGGCGCCGTCAGCTCCGAAACCGAGCGCAATCGGCAGCGCGCCGAACACCGCAGCGAGGGTCGTCATCAGTATCGGCCGAAAGCGGTCCATGCTGGCGTCGTGAATGGCCTTTTCCGCCGACTCACCTGCCGCGACGCGCTGGAGGGCGAAATCGACGATCAGGATGCCGTTCTTTTTGACGAGCCCCATCAACATGAACATGCCTACGAATGCATAAAGCGATGCTTGCTCGCCGAACAGATACAGAGTCAATAGCCCGCCGACAAGCGCCGTGGGCAGTGTCGACAGCACGGTCAATGGATGCAGGTAGCTTTCGTAAAGGATGGCAAGTATGACGTACATCACAAATACCGCCAGAAACATGAGAACGGTCAAATCGCGGACCGTGTTGCTGAAAGTCAGCGCCTCGCCCTGAAAACCTGCACGGATTGCCGGCGGCACAATCTCCGTCGCCGCGCGGGTTATGAATTCCGTGGCTTCGCCGATGGCCACGCCCGGCTTGAGATTGAAGAACAGCGTCACGCTGGTGAACTGGTTTAAATGATTGACCGCTTGCGGACCCAGGGAGGTCTTCCATCTGACTAGAGCGTTGAGCGGCACGAGATTTTTACCATCGTCCGATTTGATGTGCAGCCGCGACAAATCGCCCGGCTGCGAACGCGCCTTGTCCTCGACCTCCAAAATCACTTTATATTGATCTTCGGGCTGTTTGATCAGGTAGAGATAGTTCTGTGAATAAGCATTACGCAGCAGATTCAGAATGCGCGCCTCTGAAACTCCGTAAATTCGCGCCTGGTCGCGGTGGATCTCAATATCGAGATTCGGCGTGTTGTTGAAATAATCCGAAGATAGCGTCAAGAACCCTGGGAAGGATCGCAGTGTCGCCATAAGTTTTGTTGCCGAGTCATAAACTTGCTGTGGATGGATTCCGGAAAGCGAAAAAGCGTACCGTCCTTGATTCTGGCTCGTCGCCCCGGTGCTGATCTCCAACACGGGGAAAGGCCGCAAGAACGGCAACACACCCGGGATCGTACCGAGCTTACCCATCAATTGGCCCGCCACGTCCTGGATAGGCGCACGCTTTTCCGGCCCCGCGAGGAACGCCAGCAGCAGGCCCTGATTTGACGACAGGAACTGGGCATTTCCGGTCATGGTTAAAGTCGCGCCGACGCCCGGGTCCTGCCGCAGGATTCCGTCGGCCTGGTCCTGAAGGACGCGCATCTGCTGCGGTGAAGAACCTTCCCGACCGATCATGACACCCCAGATAAAGCTGCTGTCCCCGGTAGGCAGAAAAACCTTGGGGATAATCATGAACAGCCAAACCGTACCCGCCAGACAAACCACCCAGATCAAAGCCGCCACCCAGCGCAGGCGCAGGAACCACCAGAGCGTTCTGCTATAAAAGCCTAAAAAACGTTTCTCCCAAGCCCCCGTCACCCGCTCCATTCTAGTCTGTTTCGAATCCGGGCCGCGGTCCCGCAAGAGGCGCGCGCACATCAGCGGAGTCAAGGTCAGCGACACGAGCCCCGATGCCATGATCGCGATCACAATCGTGACGGCGAACTCACGAAAAACGCGGCCCACGATCCCGGACATAAAAACCAGCGGCAGAAACACCGCGGCGAGCGAGATGGTCATGGAAAGAATGGTGAAGCTGATCTCCTTGGCGCTGTTGATCGTTGCCTCCAGCGCCCGCTCCCCCCGCTCCATCCGGCGCACCGTGTTTTCCAGAAACACGATGGCGTCGTCCACCAGAAAGCCAATAGCCAAGGTAAGCGCCATCAGCGATAGGTTGTCCAGGCTGTATCCCAACAGCTCCATCGCCACGAAGGTGATCAGAAGCGACAGCGGCAACGCCAAGGTTGGGATCAACGTATCCGTCGCCCGCCCCAAAAAAAGAAAGATCACAATCACGACCAGAGCAAAGGCGATAGCGAGCGTGACTTGCACCTCGAGAATATTGCGAATGATCGTCTGCGAACGGTCGTACACCGGCGTGACCCGCACCGAGCCCGGCAGCTCCGCGCTGATCAACGGCAAAAGATTGCGAACGCTATTGGCGACTTCAATGACGTTGGCTCCGGCCCGGCGGTTTACCGCGACGATCACGGTGGCGGACGGCTCGGGATAACCTCGCACCCAAAAACGCATCTTGATGCGCTCGTCCTCGATGGAGTTCTTCACTTGTGCCACGTCGCGCAGATAAACGGGCGAGCCGTTTTTGCTGCTAACGATCAGGTTGCTGTACTGTTCGGCATTTTCCAGCTGGCCCTGGGGTCGCAGCAGCAGCGTGCCCGCCGAACCGTCGAACTGACCTGCTCCGATACTGCTGCTCCCTTGTCGAATCGCGCCCGAAAGATCGTCGATGGAAATTCCTCGCGCCCACATGGCTGCGGGATCGGCCTTGATTCGAACCGCCGATTTGGAGCCGAAGACACCCACCTGGCTCACGCCGGGTAAAATGCTTATGCGTTGACCGACTTGAGTGCTGGCGTAATCGTAGAGCTGGCCCGGCGTCACCGAGTCACTGGTGAGCGCGATATACATAATCGGCTGATCGTTTGGGTTGGTCTTGGAAAAGGTCGGCGGCGCCGGCAAATCGGCCGGCAGGTTGCCGGTGGCCTGCGATATCGCCGTCTGCACGTCGGTCGCGGCGGCATCGATGCTCTTGTCCAAATCGAACTGGAGCGTGAGACTCGTGTGCCCTTGAGTGCTCTTGGAGGTCACCAGTTCCAAGCCGTTGATCTGCATGAACCGGCGCTCCAGTGGCGTGGCGATGTTGTTCGCCACGGTTTCGGGACTGGCGCCCGGATAGCTGGCTTGAACTTGGATGACCGGATAGTCGACCGCCGGCAAGTCGTTTACCGGAAGCCGCAGGTAAGCAAGCACGCCGAACAAAATCACCGATAGGGTCAAGACCGTCGTCATGACCGGATGATGGACAAACCGCTGCGAAAAATTCACGACTTGCTCTCTGCCTTCGTCGCCGGTGAGCCTGCCGGCGCGCCCGTTTTCGCGACGTTCACTTTGCCGCCCGGCGTAACCGCGAGCTGTCCCTGGACAACCACGCGCTCACCCGCCTTAATGCCCTGGTTGATGACCACCAGATCTCCCTGGCGCTGGCCGAGGTTGACGGGCCGCAGCTCGGCGCTGGAGTCGTCTTTTACAACGTAGAGGAATGGGCCTTTGGCCGACATCTGCGGCGCATCCGCTGGAATCAATACTGCTCCCCGGTGCATGTCCAGAATGAGACGGATGTTGGCAAAGCGGCCAGGCCAAAAGCGCCGGTCGTTATTGGCGATGGTGGCGCGGAGTTTCACGGTGCCGGTTCCTTCCTGGACGGAGTTGTCAAGGAAAGTAAGTTTGCCGTCACGCGGTTTGTCTGCTTGATCAGGCAAGCGCACTTCGACTTGCAACGTCTTGTTTGCCATATTTCGCTGGACAGCCGTGAGGTCGTTTTCGGGAATGGTGAAGTCGACGTAGATGGGATCGAAACGCTGAATTACCAACAGGGAACTATTATTCGCGGTAACGACGTTACCGAGATCCACCAGCCTCTGTCCCGCCCGGCCATTGAGAGGCGAGCGTATCGTGCAGTAGTCGAGGTTGAGCCGAGCAGTCTCGACCGCAGCCTGGTTTTGCTTCACTTGCGCCTCAGCCACTTCAATGGCGTTCTTCTTAGCGTCATAGTCCTGTCTGGAGACCGCTCTCTGGTCGGTGACGCTGGCAACGCGGTCGAAATTGATCTTCGCGAGATCCAACTGCGCCTTGGCTTGGGCAAGGTTGGCCTCCGCCGCATTGACCTGGGCCTGGTACGGGCGCGGGTCGATGGTAAACAAAACTTGGCCGACTTTAACGTCTGCGCCGTCGGTGAAATGAATCTGGACAATCCGTCCGGAGACTTGCGGCTGTATGGAGACCACCTCGCGCGCAACAGCCTTGCCAATGGCGTCGAGATACACGGGCACGTCCCGCGTGATCGCGGCAGCGACCGTCACTGGCGCCGGGGGTCGCTCGAAGGTAGCCGGTGCCTTTTTCTCGCAGCCAGCGAACACCAGCGCGGAGAAGCAGATTAAACCCAGCGCTCCCGCAGAATAGGAAAACGATCTCTGATTACTTCTCATGCCGGATTGTCCTCACTTTAAGCCGCCGGATTGTTTTTGAATTTCATATCCTCCACCTCGCGCCCTGAATCTCAATGCTGAGTGAATCTTTACTTATCGACATCGTAAGAACATCAGCCGGCCAGCAACGACAAGGCATTTGGATTATAATACCGCTTGATCGCTTCCTCCTTTAAACCGACGCCCAGAAGCGCGAACCAAGTCGCCTGCTCAACGAGGGTATCCGCGGACACTTTATAATCGACAGCCGGAATCTTGGGATGGCGATGAAGCATCAACGAGAAGGCGACATGGTGAACGAACCATACGCGCAGGTCGCCGCGCACCGGAACCTTCCGCAGATCCCCCGCCTTGATCGCCTCGTTTAAACAGGCCGCGAATTTTTTGATCCAAGCACTGGCGAACTTCTTGTGCGTCAGCCTGACGAACGCTCCGTCGCCAAGCAGGCTGCGCGCCAACAAACTGTTCAACGCAGCTTTGTTGACATCACCGAACCCGCCCTGGACGTAATGGGAAATCGTAAAGTGAACCATGATCACGAGTGTCGCACTGGACGGTTCCAGCGCCAGGATGCGGTTGAATTCGACGAAGGTAGGTCCCTTCGCGCAGGCGTCGAGCATGGCGGCATAGAGCGACTCCTTGCTGGGAAAGTGCTTATAAAGAAGCGCCTCTGAAACCCCGGCCGCATTCGCCAGCTCTCGCGTGGTCGTGCCATCGAAGCCTTTTTCAGCAAAAACCCCTTTGACAGCTTCGACGATAGCTTCGCGGCGATCTTCGGAGGACAATCGCGATGAAAGTTTCATTTTGTCGGAGGTTAGCATTCACTCACTAATTCTGTCAAGACAGTGATCCGCTTTTGCGATCTTCTATGAGGCCGCTTTTTATAAAGCGGCTGGGACCTGCTTTTTTCGCACGGGTGGGTCTGACGGCGCGAAGAAATCGCTGCCAAACCCCGTTGAACGGCCGCAATCGCAGAACAAATCTCGGCACAGACCCTTCTGTCCGCCCACACGTCAATCTAACGCCAACAACTCGCGGCATTGCGCGCTGTCGCATTGCTTTCCAAGCCCCACAGCCGCAACGTCCGTGCGGCTCCGCGGTTTAGTTCAACACGTTTTATCCCCCTCGTCGCTCCTGCCGGGCTCATCACTGAGCTTGATTACGCCCACGCTTTGGGGATAAAACGCTATACGTTATGCCACGTACCTGAGACGATCGAGAGGAACTGCTGATGGATGACAGACGGATGTTCGCGCAGATGAAGAGAGCTGGGATGGGCGTCGCACTTTCGAAGGCGAAGTTGTCTCAAGCAATGTTGGAGATTCTCATTCAACTTCCCGTCGGAACAAAAGACATCAAGACGACGATCGTCGGTCATCTGGGATTGCTCGGGCAGATGTCTGCCACTCGTGACATCAACGCCGCCTGGAACGAGACGACGAAGAAGGCAGCGAGAGAATATCCAGAGAAGTTTCTGCTGGGCCACCGAGGTGTTCTGCACTGGAATGACGGCTCGCTAAAGGTTCTCGACAAGACGATATCGGCCGCGAATTTCAGGAAGCTCAATGAACTTGCCGAAATCGAGGGGTGTAACTTGAATCAGCTTGTTTCCAGGCTCATTCGGTACTACGAGAAGAGGGAAGCATAACCATCGGATCCACCTGACCGGTGATCCGCTGGCGCTTCTCACCGGCAGGCGACCCAGCGTTAGGCGCATCGGAACTGGATGAAGGAAGGGGCAACACGTATGCGTGACTTGGACGAACAGGAGCAGCGAATTCGGGCTGTGCTCGGCCATAAAAAGATCCGGCGAAACGAGGCCCTCAAGAGGTGGCACAAACATCTGGTTTCGCGCCTCGCTTTGCCCTGTGACGTGACAGGCATCGAAGATTTTCAATGGGAAGAAGTTTATGTGATCGGCCCGGGCAGTGCAGCGGAGTACCGCAGCCTCAAAAAGAGCCGACCTTCATACCAGGACGTGTTTGAACTAACGGCTATTCAGATCGATGCGGAGTCGGAATGGAGTATGTTTCCGGAGGAATTGAAGGCCTGCGTTCGCCGGAAAAGCGATAGCAAGGAATTCATTCTTGGTCTGTCGGAGCTAAAGACTATAAGCGAGCAGTCATCAAATTTCCAGCTCCTAGACGACTATGCTGTGTGGTTCGTAAACTATCGGTAGTCCTGCCGCGAAGACTAGAGGGACGTAGAGAGACTAGAGGGACGGACTAGAGGGACGTAGGACGGACTAGAGCGGGACTAGAGGAAGCGGGACTAGAGGGACAGCGGGACTAGAGGGACGTAGGTCCGAATAGTCCGTTATCACCAAAAGGATTTCGCCTCCCACCCGTTTCTGATCATCACCTGCTTGCCCACCGTGACCCCTCTCAAGACGCTTTGCCTCGACACTCGCAGAAACCTTCCGAGCCTCGTCGGCCCTAGTCCGCCGACTCGAACGGCCACGTAACTGATTACGCCCCTCGCTTCCACCACCTCTCGTCTCCGACTTCCGCCGCTCAACTCCGTAGCCTTCAGTCCA
>JAUYJC010000414.1 GCA_030688735.1 Deltaproteobacteria bacterium | reverse complement strand
AAGATGAATAATCCGATATTCGGCACTTATGTGTACCGATCCGCCATAGCTTTTGGCCCGATCTTAACTAGACCGATGACAGGAACGAGAGTGATCAAAAACCAAAGCCAGCCCACCGTGATCCATGGCCGGGCTCTCCATTGCGATGCGGACAAAGCCGTCAAGACAATGAGGGTGGCTATGGCCACCACGATCTCTACCACCGGCGCCGACTCGCCAATGCTAGACGGATGAGGATAGAAAACCGCGAGCGATACTGGATAGATCGTTTTCACGACGTACAAGACTGCCGAGACGAGTGCGTTAGAGATACGCTCACCTAGGGGCATAACGTCGAGCGATGCCGCCGCTCCCCAACTTCGTTGAGCGAAATAGGTGATCGCGCTCGAAGTCATGGCTAGCGCCAAAAGAGGCAGCTTTTCAGTTATCAGATCCAAGGCACTCGCGCGCACGCCCGGCAAACTGCGGGATGCAACCCTGCCGAGCGGCCAATAATCGAGCAGCAGCAACACCACTGGAAGCGTGACCAACATCGGCTTGGACATCAGTCCGAGGCTGTAGGTCGCCAACAACAAAAGATAGCGTCCGATGCCTCGGTTGCGGGCGAAGTTGACGTAAGCGGCCATCGTCAGCAACCAGAAAAACGTGCTCAGGACATCTTTTCGCTCGGCGATCCATGCGACGGACTCCACGTGCTGAGGATGAACCGCAAACAGCGCCGCGACCAGGGCGCTCCGCCACACCGCATTCGTCAAACTGCGCAGCACCAAAAATAGAAGAACGGAATTCAGGCCGTGCAGCGCGACATTCGTCAAATGGTGCCAGCCGGCGTCAAGCCCGAATATCTGCACGTCGACCATGTGCGAGAGCCAAGTGATGGAGTGCCAGTTGGCGGACCAGAAAGTGGAAAAGGCCCAAACCACGCCATCAAGTGATAAACCCCCGCGAACCATGGGATTCTCGTAAACGTACTCATTATCATCGAAATCGATGAAGGTATGGCTCCCCGTTTGGAGATAAATTGCGCCGACGACGAGCAGCAGACCGAGGGAGAGACGTGTCTTCACGGATAATGAACGGTCATCCATAGACTGAGCCCTCTGTCCCGCGGTTCACCTGTCGCTATTTACACCTTGGTAATAACTTCGCAATCCGTGAGCGTCGATATCGAAAACTCGAAATTTCCCCAAATGCCACTTTTGAAGTCTAAAGCGAACCGAAGTCCAGAGAACAGCGAATCCATACTTGACGCTGCGTCGAAAGTTGATCGACGAAGCCTCAGAAAAATAACGGGTGGGGCAAGAGACTTCTCCGATACGATATCCGAAATAAATCGCCTGGACCAACATCTCGTTGTCGAAAGCAAAGTCGTCCGAGTTAGGTAATAGAGGTAACGCAAGTAAAACGTCTCGTGAAAAGGCGCGATAGCCCGTGTGATACTCCGATAGCTTAGCCCCCAGCATGAAATTTTGAATCAAGGTCAAAACTCGATTGGCAATATATTTGTAAACCGGCATTCCGCCGGCTCGCGTCTTCCCGCCGAGAATCCGGGACGCAATAACGACATCGTATACCCCCGTCGCGATCAAACCTGCCATCGGGAGAACCAAGCGTGGATCGTACTGATAGTCGGGGTGGAGCATAATAATGACGTCCGCGTCGGTACGCAGAGCTTCAGCATAACAAGTCTTTTGGTTGCGCCCGTAGCCGAAGTTTTTGTCGTGGAGAAAGACGCGCAAGCCAAGCCGCTGGGCCAGCTGGACGGTTTCGTCTTTACTGTGGTCGTCGACAAGCAGTATTTCATCGACAATTTCACGAGGCATCTCCTCCACCGTTCGCTCCAGGGTGCGCGCCGCATTGTAGGCCGGCAAAACGACGGCAATTCTTTTTCCGTGCAACATTGAACTCTCCAAAAATAAGCGGTCTGCCAAACCCGGAAGAACGAGTAACACACACACGACAATGAACGGCAGCATGCAGCCCAGTAGGATCAAACCGGCACGCTTGGCGATCCGCTACCAACACGTCTGGCGCTGCTTTAGTTTCCCCCGCAAAACCCACACTCTACCGAACATTCCGAAGAACACTCCTGTCGAAATCAACCTTCATGACAACCGCTTTCGTCACTTCTAGGGGCGCAGACTATCCGAGAAGGTACTTTTATGTCAACGTCGACTAACGCTTTGGAAAACTATTTAGTGGGATAAAGATCAACACGGGAACGAACCCTATAAAATCAATTACGCCAGGTAATACACCCGTCAGCTTCACGGGCATAAGGCTCCTTTTTTCTCTCTCAATTTCTGGAATGAAGCGCGGCGATTTTCCAAAGGTTAGGATGTTTTTTTTCCAAACCGCTTCAACCGCACCGATAACACAACAAAAAAGAGTGGAGGCCACTGGTATAGATTTGGCTATATGTTAACAATGTTCCTAGCGTCAAGCGGCCCAAGGATACCGTTTGTTCCTTTCCTTGCGCCTCAAAGCGCGCGTTCGAGCAGAGAAAAGGAACGCTCGGAGCGGGAACCAGGATTCAAATCGTCGTAGGGACGATGAGTTGCGACTTTTGAGACAATTTGATTTCATATGTCTTTGAACATGGAAAACAGAACGAAGATCGGAACGCGACGCCGGGGAATCCTTGGTGGATTAACTCTGTTGGCTATCGTGGTTGGTCTTTACTGGGGGCTTATCGTCGCGCCGCCGGACGCCTACCAGGGGGATACCCAGCGGATCATGTATCTGCATATTCCCAGCATTCTGATCGCCTACCTTTCGTTTTTTCTCGTGTTCGTCGGGAGCTGTCTCTATTTGTGGAAAAGAGAAAAACGAGATGACAACCTGGCCTTTTCGGCGGCTGAAATCGGCGTGCTGTTCACTGCCCTCACGATCGTCGAGGGTTCGATCTGGGGGAGGCCCACCTGGGGCGTCTGGTGGACCTGGGACGCCCGGTTGACGCTGACGGCGATTTTGTTGTTGATTTTCGTTGGTTATCTCATGCTCCGCTCGCTCGTCGAAGAAGAAAGCCGTGCCGCATCGTCCGCGGCGATCCTGGGAATCCTCGGTTTTCTCGATATTCCCTTGATCCACATGTCGGTCTACTGGTGGCGCACCCTGCACCAGCCACCGTCGATTCTTCGTCCGGATAAGGCGCCGTGGGAAAACATCCACCCCGCGCTGCTGACCGCCCTGGCGATCAACTTTGTCGCCTTCGTGCTGCTCTATTTCTATTTTCTTTCACTGCGCTATCGTGTCGGCGAGATGACCGAGGAAATCAAGGTCCGGCGCATGAATCGAGGCGGATGATGGGACAGTGGGGGTATGTCTTTCTAGCTTACGGCATCGTGTGGGGAGTGATCGTCGTCTATTTTATTCTTCTGAAGAGGCGCTATCGCAGAGCGGAAAGCGAACTTTCGCGCCTGCGCGCCGGAGAGGACGCTCGAATCGATGGGCCGAAGTAAACGTTTTCTCATCGGCGGCGTGATCATTCTCGCCGCGATCGGCTATATCATCTACGGCGGCATGAAAGACGCGGTCGTCTATTTCGTGACGCCCACGGAGATCAAAGCCAAGGAGCGCGACTCAGCCGACAAGTTTCTGCGCATGGGCGGCATGGTGGTCGCAGGCTCGCTCCAAAAGGATGTCAAAAATCTCACCTATCGTTTCGAGGTGACCGACGGGGCGGCCTCGGTGCCGGTTTTTTTCAAGGGTATCCCGCCCGATCTCTTCACCGAAGGAAAGGGCGCGGTAGTCGAAGGGCGGCTCGGCGCCGACGGAATTTTCCAGGCCTCTACGATCATGGCAAAGCACGCCGAAGAGTACACTCCCCACGAAGGTAAAGAACAGCCCAACACCTTCATACCCGGCAAGGAAGCGGCCGCCCGATGACCGCGACCATCGGTCATTCGAGCATCCTCCTTGCCTTTGTGATCGCGCTGGCGGGTAGCGTCATTCCCATTCTCGTTCCCCGTGGCCCGAACGAGCGGTACGTTACGTTCGCTCGCTGGGGAATCCTCGGACAATTCATTTTAGTTTTTCTCGCCGCCTTGGCCCTGATTTATGGTTTGGTGACGACGGATTTTTCCATCCGCTACGTCGCCTTCAATACCACCCGGGCCACGCCTATCTACTACCGGATCACCGGCTTGTGGGGCGCCTTGGAAGGCTCGTTGCTACTTTGGGAGTGGATCCTGATCATTTTCTCCGGCATCGTCGCCTGGGTCTATCGAGATCGCCACCGCGAGATGATGCCCTGGGTGCTGATGATTTTTTCCATCGTCTCGGCTTTTTTTCTTGGCGTGATTGCGTTTGTGTCCAATCCGTTCGAGGCGATTTTTCCCGTGCCACTGGACGGCCGCGGCCTCAATCCTCTGCTCGAAGACGCGAACATGATGAGTCATCCGCCGCTGCTTTACACCGGATTCGTCGGCCTGACCGTGCCCTACGCCTTTGCCATGGCGGCTCTCATCATCGGCAAGCTCGACGACGCGTGGATCGTGACGACGCGGCGCTGGACGATCATCGCCTGGTTTTTTCTCACCATGGGCAATCTCGTCGGCGCCTACTGGTCTTACCACGTCCTAGGCTGGGGCGGTTACTGGGCCTGGGACCCGGTAGAAAACGCCGCCTTCATGCCCTGGCTGCCCGCCACGGCATTTCTCCATTCGGTGCAAGTGCAAGAGCGGCGCGGCATGCTCAAAGTCTGGAACCTTTCGCTCGTCATCATCGCCTTTGGCCTGACCATCTTCGGCACCTTTCTCACCCGCTCGGGCGTTTTATCGTCGATCCATGCTTTTTCTTCCGGGCCGGTAGGGATAGTGTTCCTCGTTTTCTTGGGTTTCGTTTTGCTCGGCTCTTTCGGTCTCCTCGCCTACCGCTCGGAGCACCTCAGGGGCCAGCCGGAGCTCGACTCCATGGTCAGCCGCGAGTCGACCTTTCTGCTCAACAACATCGTGCTGGTGTCGGCGCTGTTCACGATCTTCCTCGGAACCATCTTTCCTTTGCTTTCTGAAGCAGTGGCGGGTGTTCAGGTGAGCGTCGGCGCCCCCTATTTCAATTCGGTCACCGTGCCTTTATTTCTCTTGCTGGTTTTTCTCATGGGCGTCGGTCCGATGATTGCCTGGAGAAAAGCTTCCTGGGACAATCTCAAGCGCAATTTTCTCTGGCCGGCGGCGGGATCTTTGATGCTGGCGCTCGGCTTATTTATCTGGACCGTGCGGGAGTTTTGGCCGCTGCTCGGGTTCACCCTGCTCGCCTTCGTGACCTTCACGATTCTTTATGACACCGCGCTCGCCCTGCGCGCCCGCCGCCGCATCGCCGGCGAAGGTATCGTGAGCGGCCTGATCACTCTGGCGCGGCGCAACCAGCGGCGCTACGGTGGCTTGGTCGTTCACCTTGGCGTCGTTCTGATCATTTTGGGCATCGCCGGCTCCATGACATACAGTCGGGAGGGTGAGGCGACCCTTTCTCTTAAAGATCACCTGACCGTCGGCCCCTATTTGATCCAGTTCGAAGGCCTCAAGGAAAGTCGGCAACCAACTCACAAGCTCGTCCAAGGCTCCTTCCGCGTCTTCAGGGGAACCCAAGACATGGGAGTTTTATCTCCCGCGCTCAAATTTTTTCCCAGCCAGCAAGCTCCCATCGGCCGCGCGGTGTACCGAAGCAGCCTGAGCGAGGACGTCTATTTGATTCTTTCCGGCTTCAGTGAGGTGAATAAGAACCAGGCGACGCTTAAAGTGCTTATCCGTCCTCTGGTGATCTGGATGTGGATTGGCGGGTTTATAATTCTTCTAGGGACTTTGGTTTCGATCCTGCCCTTTAGGGAGAAAGACCGAGGATCGAAGATGGAAGATTGAGGATGGCGCGATCCTCAATCCTCAATCCTCGATATCGACTATGGCTTTGCGACGTCTCATCATAACTCTCGCGGTCATCGCTTCGGTGCTCTGGCTGCTCGCCTTCGGCTTTCAGCGCGACGCGCGTTATATCAAAACGCCATTGATCGCCACGCAAGCAGCGCCCTTCACCGTCACCCTGTTCGATCCCCCGGCTGGAATTCGTGAGATCGTCCTGAGCGAGCGCAGCGAGTCGACGGGCGAAGCGCGCAAGCTCAGTCTCGCCGACCTGCGCGGAAGGGCGGTGTTTTTAAATTTCTGGGCCTCTTGGTGTCCGCCCTGCCGCGCCGAAGCGCGAGACCTTGAGGCCGCTTGGCAGAAGGTCAAGGACAAGAACTTGGTTTTTCTCGGCGTCGCGCTTCAGGATACCGAAAAGGATTCACGCGCCTTTCTCGAAGAGTTCAACATCACCTACCCCAACGGGCGCGACGAATCGGGAAAAATCGGCGTGGACTACGGCACCTGGGGCATACCGGAAAGTTTTTTCCTCGATGCCCAGGGGCGGATCACTTATAAGCATGTCGGCGGCATTCGCGCCGCTTTGGTGATCGCCAAATTGGAAGAAGCGGCCAAAGGAATCGTCAGCGCTCAAGAAGGCAAGGGAGATATTACGCCGGTTCGTTGAATCCGGATCGGGTAGACAGCTTATGCGAATTACTACTCTGCGGACGATATATTCGATCGTCATTCCCAGGAACGTACGAATCCAGGCCCGACTCATCCTCGTTCTTTCCCTGCTCTTGTTCGCCCATCCGCTGCATGCGGCGGACACGCCCGACCTCGAAGACCAGATTCGGGCGATCTCCGCCGATCTGCGTTGCGTGGTCTGCCAGAATTTGTCGATCGCCGACTCGCCTTCGGAGATGGCGAAGCAGATGCGCGCCATTGTGCGCGAACAATTGCAGGCGGGCAAATCACCGCAAGAAATCAAAGACTACTTCGTCTCCAAGTACGGCGAATGGGTGCTTCTCAAACCGGCCACCCGGGGAATCAGCCTGCTGGTTTGGGTCGTGCCGTTCGTGGCCCTGCTGATCGGGCTTGCGCTGGGAATTTTCTTCATCCGACGCTGGACGGCGAAGAAACGCTCGGCACCGCTGGTAACCGCCGACCCGAAACTGCTCGCCCGGGTGCGCGAAGAGTTTGCTAACGCTGAGACCGAGGAACTGGATTTGGAAGACCCGAGTCCCCGCGCGCAGCTTTTGCAAGAGCGCTCCCGACTTTACACCGATCTCAGTGAACTGGAGTTCGATTATCAGGCGGGTAGACTTTCCCAGGCCGATTACGCTGGCTTGCGCCGCGACATCGAGACAACAGCTTCCACCGTCCTGGGGAACCTCGATGAAGTGGCGGCTTCCGCTGCGCGGGAGAAAGGTGCCGAGAAGCGACGTCCGGCCGCCGCCAAGCAAACCGAAGTTGCGCAGCCTAAGCCAGGCCTGCGCGGCTGGCAGGTCGCCGTCGGGGCTGCGTTCTTGCTCGTCTTCGGGTTAACCCTCGGCGTGGTTCTTACGAACTCACTTAGGCCGCGCGGCGGGGAAGGCGACTCGATGACCGGCGATTTTCTTACCGGCACTCCCACGGCGAACAAGAGCGACGTATCCAACCTGATGCAAGAAGGAAGAGCCGCTTTCAACAAGCAAGATCTTCGCACGGCAATTGCGGTTTTTAAAAAGGTGCTCACCGCCGATCCCAATCAACCCGAGGCCAACTCCTACATGGGAATTATTCTGATGCAGGCCGGCCACGCCGACGGCGCGCTGATCGCTTTGGACAAAGCTCTGTCCCAGGCACCGAATTTTCCCATGGCACTCTGGTACAAAGGCATGACGCTCTACCAAGGGAAACAAGACCACGCCGGCGCTCGGGAGGTGTTCGAGAAACTGCTGCCACTCTTGCCGGCCGGCGAGGACCGAAACACCATCATCAAAGTGCTCGGTGAAATTGCTGCCGCTGGCCAGAAACCGCAAATGACCGCTAAGCCCGCAGCGGCAGCGACGCCATCTTCCTCATCCGCCTCTGCCGGTCAGATTACGGGCCGGATCACCATCAATCCCAAGCTCAAACCGGCGATCGATCCCAAGGCCGTGCTTTTTATCATCGCCCGCCCCGCCGCAGGCGATGGGCCGCCGCTGGCCGTCAAAAAAATCGACCGGCCGACCTTTCCCCTCTCCTACTCGCTCGGCGCGGAGAACATGATGACGCAAGGCATGCCGTTCACCGGCAAACTCACCATCACCGTGCGCCTCGACCAAGACGGCAACCCCGGAACCCGCGGCGCAGGAGACTTAAACGGCGATTACAAGAAGAATCCCGTCGAGGTCGGCTCGAAGAACGTCGATATCGTGCTCGATCAGGTGGCGAAGTAGTCGACCACGTTCAAAGCTCTCGTCAAACCAAACCCGTCGCAGTTTCGTCCGCCTCTACTCACCAGTGCCGCAAGGGGGGCACGGGGTGGCCTGCACATCGAAACAATCGTGTCAGGAAAGCTCGGCCGGGAGCCCCTAACTCCTTGTCGGCTTAGTCATC
Source organism: Deltaproteobacteria bacterium (assembly GCA_030688735.1). GTDB lineage: Bacteria > Desulfobacterota > Binatia > UBA9968 > UBA9968 > JACPFE01. The sequence continues at coordinate 989 of JAUYJC010000414.1, read as the reverse complement.
ATCCGTTAGGCTTCTGCTAACGACAGACCGAGCACTCAGTATGCGGAGACGTTCCAGACCAAGCGGCAAATTTCTGCCGAAAGGACTCACGATTATTCACGAAGACAAAGATATTCTTGTGGCGGATAAGCCACCGGATCTTTTGACGATCGGTACCGATACGGAGAGACGACGAACGGCTTATTTCATCCTAACGGATTATGTCCGCAAGGGGGCTGCCAAGTCTAAGAAACGTATTTTCATCGTCCACCGGCTCGACCGGGAGACATCAGGGATACTCATCTTCGCCAAGAGCGAGGAGGCAAAGTTCTATTTGCAGAGCCACTGGAAAGAGACGAAGAAGACGTATCTCGCCGTCGTTCATGGTCAGTGTGACAGGAAGTCGGAGACGATCACCACGTACCTGGCGGAGAACCAAGCTCACTTCGTGTACTCCACACCCGACACCGCAAAGGGAAAATTATCCCAGACGGCTTATCATGTGCTGAAGCAGACGAAAGACTTTGCCTTGCTGGAAGTTGATCTATTGACAGGCAGGAAGCATCAAATACGGGTACATCTCACCGGTATTGGACACCCGGTTGTCGGCGATCAGAGGTATGGGACAAAGAATGGTGTCCACAAACGGTTGGCACTTCATGCCAGATCGATTTCCATCCGACACCCCTCCAGCGGCCAGCGGCTCACTTTTGAAACGAAAGTGCCGGGATACTTCAACCAGTTAGTGGGCAGCGTAGATCACAAGGCTACGGGCGCAGCCACGGGTTCAGACACCGATATCTAAACAATTCGCTGACGTCTTCGAGAGGAAATTGGGATCACATGCCCAGGCCGACCCCGGACATAATCCCGAATTCCGCAGTTGAACATGAGCGAGGGGCGAACCTGGAGCGGCGAAGACACCCAGGGGTGCTGTTTCAAAGTCTTTTCTGCCGCTTGGCACAACGCCTTATTACTCCGACTAAATTCGCACAGCAGCGAGAGCTGTC
>JAUYJC010000411.1 GCA_030688735.1 Deltaproteobacteria bacterium | reverse complement strand
CTGGACCAGGCCGACGAACATGCCCTTGCCGGCAAGCGGGAGTTTTTCCAATCTAGTCGAACCGTGCACCTGTTGCTCCTGTACGATGTCGGAGGTGACGCGTAGCGCCAGCACGCCCAACTTTCCGACCCCGCCGTCCACCGATTTAAAACTGTAAGTGGAGTTGGGCAAAGAGTGGGGAAGATAGGAGTGGCAAGTCGGGCGATTGACCGCGCGGCTGGCGGCCTGCTCTCGATAGGATTCTTCCATAACGTCCAGGCATTCGCGAACATTCAGCGCCGCTTTGACGTCGTCGTTGCTGAGAATGAGGGTCATTCTTTCCTCCCGCTAGATATATTAATCCCTAACGGATCAGGGCGCCATTGTCCAATAATCGCGCGAAAAATTGACCAGCGGCAGGGTATGGCGTGGCAGCCCGGTTTGACAAAGTTTGCCGGGAAATTACATGATGCGAGTATTCCTCAAGATCGCTCTTCATTGATCGAGCGAAACGGAAGCGAACTGAAAAGGAGCGCGACATGGACGTAAAACTGGAGCGGTTGAGCAAGGCGGCCTTCGCCGTGATCGGCGAGGACGGCGCGACGAATTTCGGGATCGTCAGAGGTGAGGACGGCTCGGCACTCCTGATCGACGCCGACATCCGGCGCATCGACGAAATGGAGGACGCATTGAAGCAGGCGAAATGCCGCAGCGTCAAATATCTTTTCATCACCCATGAAAATTTCGACCATGCATCCGCCAACGACTATTTCGAGAAAAAGGGCGCGGTGGTGATCGCCAGCCAAGGTTGCCTCAACGCGCTGGCCGACGACGGCGATGCCAAATTCGCCGAAATGGCCGGCAGGTCGCCGGAGTTGTTTGAGCGCTTCCCCGGTCTCAAGATGAGATTGCCGCACATCGTTTTCGCGACTGGATTGACTGTGAAACTGCCGGGCGCAACTGTCCATCTTCGCCATTACGATCAAAGTCACAGCCGCGGCGACTCAACGGCGTATTTTGCCGAGGAAGAAATCTTTTTCGCCGGCGACTTGCTCTACACCAACTATCATCCGGTCACGATCTACGGGTTGATCGACCGCTGGGCAAAAACGCTCGGAGAGCTAAAAGAAGTCCGCTATTCCAAGATCGTTCCGGGGCATGGCCCTTGCGGCGGGACCTTGGAGACTGGAAGGCAACAGATAGCAAACTTTCAACGGTACCTGGAAGCGTTCTGCCGCCGGCTTGACGAAGCCAGGACCGGGCGCAAGAGCGCGCAGCAAATCGTGGACGAGACCTACGAAGCGTACCCGAGCTTCGGTAAACGGTGGATGGTCAAACGCAACGTCGAATATTTTCTGGGGCACGAGCGCTGAGAGCGAGCATGGCCCGACGCATCTGGGTAGCTGTCAAACCGCAAGCGCGAAAGGAAGAAATCGTCAGGCTCGCGGAAGGGGAATATCGCGTCTCGGTTCATGCTCCGGCTAAGGAGGGGAAAGCGAACGAGGCGGTGATCGAACTTCTCGCTAATTATTTTTCCGTTGCCAAGTCGGCGATCAGGATAATTCGTGGCCAGTCCGCGCGCAGAAAACTTATCGAAATAAGTTAAAGACAACTTGTTTGCGCCGGCGGCGGAATCATGGCTTATTGAGGTTGTTCCAAGATATTTACGGGTTAAACGACTTGTCGAAAATCGAAACCACTCAGGCACTGAACGTGCCGTTTGTCGGTTGGGGCCGCTTGGCGGCGAACTGCACGGCGCATATGACCGAGCATCTTTTCAACGGCGTGATCGCGGTGGTTCTCCCGCTCATTACCGCATCGCTCGGCTTGAGTTTGGCGCAGGCCGGCGCGCTGGCTTCGTCCCGCACCTTGATGGCGGGCGTGGCGAGTTTTCCGTCGGGTTTCTTCGCCGATCTGGCGCGTCGGCGCAACATTTTGCTCGGACTTTGTGTTGCCATGATCGGATTGGCCAGTCTCGGCCTCAGCGCCGCGTCGAGTTTTCCGATCTTGATGATTTTTATGGCTCTCGGCGGTTTCGGCAGCGGCTGGTTTCACCCGCAATCCCTGGCGATTCTGTCGACGAAATACCGCGAACAAAAGGCGTTCGCCCTGGGAATCCATGACAGCAGCGCGAATCTGGGCGAGGTCATCGGTCCGCTCGCCATTGGACTCCTGCTCACTTTTTTTGACTGGCGCACGACACTGCAAATCTGGGCGATTCCGGGTTTGATCATCGGGATCGTTTACGCAATCCTTGGCGCCGAGAGCGATTTGGCGGTGCCGCGCGCGCGCGACTATCGACGAGCGGTCTGGGAGGACGTGCTCAAGAACAAAACTGTTTTCGCCCTGGTGGCGGTCTCGACACTGCGCGCCATGGGGCAAACGGCCCTGGCGTCATTTTTGCCGCTTTACCTGGTGTTGCACCTTAAGCTTACGGCGGGCGTCGCCGGCGCGTTGATGTCGGTTCTGTTTCTGTTTGCCGGTGTGGCCCCGGCCGTTGTGGGATGGATCTCGGATCGCTTCGGCCACAAGCTCTTGATCGTTGTCTTCTCGACGCTCAGCGTTGCGACGATCGTAGCCATTCCCCACCTGGGCTCGGGCTTCATGCTTGGCGCGGGACTGGGCGCGCTCGGGGCGCTGCTCTGGGCGTTGCGGCCGGTCATCGTGTCGGCGGCGATGTCGGCGGTGCCGACCCATCTCTCCGGTAGTATCGTGGCGTTTATCTACGGCGCGAACATGGGCGTTTCGTTTATCGCGCCGCTGATGGCGGGGCTGGTGGCGGATCGCTACGGTTTGCCCGCCGCATTAAACGCCATCGCGATTTTTCCTCTGCTCGCGGCAACCATCTGCTTCCTCGTAGTCAAGCCGGCGGCGCCAGCGGACAAATAGCACTGAGCGTTCAAGGTTCCGGGTTCAAGGTTCAATGTGTTTCGGAAGTTAACTTTGAACCTTGAACGTGGAACGGCCGCTGGAGGGCCAGCAGCGTGGTCAGCGGCGCCGTTTGCGCGCGGGCTTGCGTGCCGCTTTCGACTCTTGCGCTTCGGCGATCGTCTCGCCGCTCTGACCGTCGAGCTTGGGCTGGATATTGTCGTTGATCCACTTCTGGTCCCACCACTCCACCGGTAAAATCGCAACCCCGTGCAAATAGACGCCATAGTGCAGATGATCGCCCGCGGCCAAGCCGGTCTCGCCGGTCTTGCCGATCGCCTGCTGTTGCTTGATCGAATCGCCGACCTTGACGTCGATGGAGCTCAAGTGGGCGTAGAGTGTAAAGAGTCCCAAGCCGTGATCCAGGATGACCGTGTTGCCGTAAATGCCCAGGTCGCCGACGAAGGCCACAGTGCCGCTGTTGGCGGCTTCGGCGGGATAATGCTTGGTGACGGACAGGTCGTAGCCCAGGTGATAAGCGTTGTCGATCGCCTCGTTGTTGTAGACGTAGGTGCGCGCGTCCGCGAAGTTGGCTTCGACTTTGGAGTTGCTCAGTTGGCTGAACGCGCCCTTCCATAGGATCGACGGTGTGAACTTCTTCGTAATCTCGGCGATCTTAGCTTCGTTCTCTTTTCGAAGTCCCTTATTGACCCGAATGAAAACTTCTTTTGGGGTTCCCTGGCGCGCGCCGACGTCGTTTAACAGCGGGGCGACTTTGCCCTCGATAAACTCATCCGTGACAGCGATGGTGCTTTTTTTGTATTTGACGTTCTTAAGCTCGTAGACAAGCCGCATTTCTTTGGTGTTGCCGGCCTTGTCGGCGGCAACGAGCATGGCCTTGGCGGCCTCCGCGACGTTGTAGGGATGCGCGAAGAAAACGACGAAATGATCCGGTTGCTCTTTGATTTGCCCATTGGCGCCGGGGAAAAAATAATCGCCGATCTTGACTCCGGTCGTGACCGTATCGGCGGACGGTTTGTAAACAATCATGCCGACACCGCCGAAGTTTACGTAGCGGTCGTCGGCAAAGAGTTCGAGGGTCGGCGGGGTGATGTCGATGGTGATATTTTTTTGGATCACGGTTTCGTTGCCGCGGAAAAAATTCCACAGCGAGTTGTCCCGCGCACTGACTCGCAGAACCGCCGGTCCTTCCTTGACTCCGGTAAGCTTCGACGACAATGCAACGGTGATTGTCTTCTCCGTCACCGGCCGGGCGTACTGCTCGGAGGCCAGCCCATGCTCGGCGCCGCCGGAGGAGAGCGTCGCGGTAACCGACTTCAATCCGGTGCCCTGGTCGGCGACGGCGATCTCAAGGGGCGCTAGGCCAAGCACGTCGGAGTCCGGGGTGAGCTTGATTTGCGGTTTATGCCATTCGAAGCGCGGCCCCACGTAGTACGCACCGCCCAGGAGCCCGATGATAATAATTAGATAAAGGAAATTTATCGCCGGCCGATAATTTCTCGGAGGTCTGCCAAGTTCGAAAGCGCTCATGTTGGGTGGTCGAATATTGCGGGTCGTGAAAAGTTTGCTTCAATCAAACTAAACGGGCGCGCCAACGAAGTCAATCAAACGGTGACCACCCCCGCGCGGCAAAGCCGCAACCAAAAGGTAGAAACAGATTTCACCACGAAGGTCACGAAGGACACGAAGGTTTTCGTAGGGTGCGCTTCGCGCACCGGTCGGTCTCGGAATATCTCTCGCAAAGGCGCAAAGGAAGAGCGTTGTCATTTCGAACGAAGAGAGAAATCTTTCCTAGATCTCTCGCGTTCGCTCGGGATGACAACCCGTCGGTCGGGGGCGTAGCGGCAGAGTTTGTGGGCGAGGCGCGGACGGCGTCCCAAAGCCGACTTTACAACATGCCCTTATCGCTGAAGCTGAAGTAGCGGTCGTGGCCGATGACCACGTGATCGAGCACGCGAACGCCCATTACTTCGCCGACTTCTTTTAGCCGGCGGGTGATCTCGATGTCTTCCGGGCTCGGAGCCGGGTCGCCGCTCGGATGATTGTGGACGAAAATGACCGCGGCGGCGGAGTCGCGAATGACCGGATTGTAAACTTCGCGCGGGTGCACGAGCGAGGCGGTGAGGGAGCCCTCGGAGATTTTCACGTCGCGGATCTTTTTGTTCTTGTTGTCGAGCAGAACGACGTAAAAGAGTTCCCGTTTTTCCTTTGCCAAATTATCGTGGAAGTGGCGGTAGACATCTTCCGAGGAGCGCAGCGACTCGCCGACTTGCCACTTGTGATTCGCCACCCGCCGGGCGATTTCCAGGCAGGCTTTGAGCTGCGCGATTTTTGCCGGCCCGATGCCTTTGACGCCTCTGAGTTCGCTCACCGATGCATCGTCGATGCCTTTGAGTCCGCCGAATCGCTGCAAGAGCAGGCGGGCGTGATCGATGGCGCTTTGCCCGGTGCTGGCGTTGCCGTTGCGCAAGATAATGGCCAGGAGCTCGGTCTCACTCAAAGCCTGGGGTCCCTTGGAGAGGAGCTTCTCCCTGGGCCGATCTTCTTCCGGCCATTCCTTGATGGTTTGGTATGAAGCCATGCGCACCTCGCGGTGGTGGATGTTCAACGCGGTATTTGACTGCCCCGAGCCACCGCATCCGTTTACCACACTGCGGGGCTCAGTCCAACACTTTCAATGCGAGCCCTTTGAGGTATTCCCCTTCGGGGTGGTGTAGGCTTACGGGATGATCGATGGGCTGACCAAGACGTTTGACCAGGCTGACTTTCCGTCTCGCGTCCACGGCGGCGCCGAAAACGACTTTTTGAAACAGGTCGGTGGAGAGATGTTGCGAGCAAGAAAAAGTTAAAAGATACCCGCCGGGGTTTAAATGTTTCAGAGCGTGGAGGTTGAGAAATTTATATCCACCCGTCGCGGCTGTCACGTCCCCCCGCTTGGGCGCCAACGATGGCGGGTCGAGCACGATCACGTCGAAGGTTCTGCCGCATTCCTTGAGATAGGCAAAGGCGTCGCCCTTCAGTAATTCTCCACCATCGGGAAATCCGTTGACCGCGAAATTCTTTTCGGCAAGCTCCAGGGCGGGGCGGGAGGAGTCGATGGATATCACTTCTGTTGCCCCGCCGCCGAAGGCGTAAACCGAAAAAGCTCCGCTGTAGGCAAAACAGTTGAGCACTGCGCGTCCCCGCGCGATCGTCGAGAGAAAGGCGCGGTTGTCGCGCTGATCGAGGAAGAATCCGGTTTTTTGCCCGCGCCGGACATCGACGAGAAACTTATAGCCATTCTCTTGGATGGGGATTGTTTCAGGCGGTTCCGCTCCGGAAACCACGCCGCCAAAGGGCTCCAAACCTTCTTCGTCGCGCACTCTCCCTTCGCTTTTCTCGAAGATTCCATGGACAGACTCCAGAGCCGAAAGCGCGGCCACGATCTCGTCCTTGAATAGCTCCAAGCCCGCGGTGAAAAACTGACAGACAAGGAAATCTCCGTACCGGTCGACGATCAAGCCCGGCAAGAAATCGCCCTCGCCGTTGATCAGCCGGAAGGCGTTGGTCCTTGTCGAAAGAAAGTCTTGTCTGAGCGCCAGCGCCTGCGCGATCCGGCGCGCAAAGAAATCGCGGTCGATCGTTTCTTCCCGCCAGGTGAGCAGGCGAACGCGGATCTGCGACTTGGGATTGTAAAGGCCGCGGGCGATCCAGGTTTTCTTATGATCGAAAACGTCGGCGACCCCGACGGCTTCCGCATCGCTCTCGACGCTCTCGACGGCGCCGGAAAAGATCCAGGGATGACCGCGCAGGACGGGCGCCTCCCTATCCTTTTTGAGGTGAACGGTTAGCATGGAATGGTCGTAAGAAGTGGAATGCTCGCAATTTTGGATTTTAGATTTTCGATTTTAGATTGAATTCAAAATCGGCAAGCGGCACCGCAGACCAAAATCTAAAATCATTCTTTTCTCAGGAAGGTTCCGCTCTTGCCGCCGCTTTTTTTGACCAGGCGGATTTCTCCGAGGGACATTTCCCGGTCCACGGCTTTGCACATGTCGTAGATCGTGAGCCCGGCAACCGCCACCGCGGTCATCGCTTCCATTTCGACGCCGGTCTTGCCGTCAACGCGGACCGTGGCCTCGATCTCGACGCGGGCCGGCTTTTGCGCCGGGTTAAGCTCGATTTTCACCGAGGTGATATTGAGCGGATGGCACAGGGGAATTAATTCGGACGTTTTCTTGGCGGCCATGATGCCGGCCACACGGGCGACCGAAAAGACGTCGCCTTTTTCGACTTTGCCTTTAAGAATCAGCTCCAAGGTCTCCGGGCGCATGCGAATGGCGCCGCGCGCGACGGCGGTGCGGCTGGTGATCTCTTTGTTCGAGACATCGACCATGCGCGCCCGCCCTTGATCGTCCAGATGACTCAGTTTCGCCATAAACATCCTTACTCCGGCTGATAACTTGACGGCGTCAAAGGTCCTTCGCTTCGCTCAGGACGCCGATGCTTTCTGCATCGGCGCTTTTATGTTACAGAAACCGCATGGATAAGAAAAGTCACTATCGTGTTATTATTCTCGGCTCCGGCGCGGCGGGCTTGACAGCCGCCATCTACGCCGCCCGCGCTAATCTTAAGCCGCTTGTTATCGAAGGGTCGCAACCCGGCGGCCAGCTAACCATTACAACCGACGTGGAAAACTATCCGGGCTTTCCCAAGGGCATCATGGGGCCGGATTTAATGGAGGAGTTCAAGAAGCAAGCCGTTCGCTTCGGCACTGAAATGCTCTTTGGCGAAGTGACTTCTGTGAATCTAAAACAACGGCCGTTTGAGGTAACGATCGGCAAGGAAAGCTACCCCTGCGACGCTTTGATTATCGCCACCGGCGCGACCGCCAAGCTCTTGGGAATCGAGTCGGAAATGAAGCTCATGGGCCACGGCGTGTCGGCGTGCGCGACCTGCGACGGATTCTTTTTCAAGGACAAAGAATTGGTGGTCGTCGGCGGCGGCGACACGGCGATAGAAGAGGCGACGTTCCTGACAAAATTCGCAACCAAAGTGGCGATCGTTCACCGGCGCGACAAATTGCGGGCCTCCAAGATCATGCAGGACCGCGCCGAGAAAAATTCCAAAATCTCGTTTGTCTGGGACACCGTCGTCGAAGAAGTTTACGGCGATCCGAAGGCGGGCGGCGTCACCGGCGTTCGTTTCAAGAACGTGAAAACCGGCAAGACCGAAGACTTCAAATGCGACGGCCTATTTATCGCCATCGGCCATGAGCCCAACAGCAAACTGTTCGTCGGTCAGTTGGAGCTAAACCCGAGCGGCTATATCCTCACCCGCGACGGAACCAAGACCAACATCCCGGGCGTGTTTGCCAGCGGCGACGTGCAGGATCACGTTTACCGCCAGGCGATCACCGCCGCCGGCACCGGCTGCATGGCCGCCATCGATGCGGAGCGGTTCTTAGAGGGCGCGGCGTCGTGACGTTAGGTTAATGCTGATTCGGCCTGCTCACGGCCAACGCATCTCCGCCCAGATCACGGGATGATCCGACGCTTCCCGGTTTTTGATTCCGGCAGCTACGGTCTCCAGTCCTCGGTGAAAATCCAGTCGATGCGTTAGGACGTGGGTTGTCCGAGCTTTGTTGCCACGGCGTCGACCGCGCCGCTTGAACCATTGGCGCCATAGCGGCAATGAATATTGAAAGTAGCGACGCGCCATGGGCTGGCGGTAGCGGCTTTGGGGTCGCGCCGATCCAGAGCTTTGTTAGACGCCGTTTCTAAGCGATATTGCCCGCTTTGCTTCGCTGAAAGCAACCTCTTCCAGTTCTACCCGCTCTTTAATAATCCGCGCTAACCATTTTTCAACGTTTTCCTCTCTGTGTAACTTCGCTAGGAATGCAGCGCGAGCAGCCAACTCGATTGGAAGAGTTAAAGCGGTCGGTTTTGCTTTGCGAACATTAATGGCTTTTCCCCAAGCTAAATCTTTGTCAGCTTGCGATTCGACAACCTTGTCGATCTCTTCTTCGGAAAATCGTTTTCTCGCGGATTTCTTTTTTGACTTCATAACGGCCATCCTGTGATTATTCGCACAACATTGCTCGGTTTTAGTTGAAAGATAATCTTGAGTTTTCGCCCGCCTAGAGTCGCGCCGATGAGTTGGTAGCGATCTTTGTATTGCTTGTTTCTCCGAACCTGGAAATCGGAAAAGAAACATTCGACAGCCTCGCCAAACGTGACATGATGTGCGGCAAGTTTGTCACTCTCGAAATCATATTTAAAGTCCGAAGGAGTAAAACGTTGCCAGTTAACCACCGGTTATTTTACCTTGCCTGCGCGATGTCTTGCAATGTTATCACCCCGGTCTTGTCTCCAAAAAGTGCATGGAGCCTCACTGTCCATGTGTACACCGGCCGGCCTATGATGACAATTCACGGGTTTTTGAGTTTGGCTGATATGCCAGCGGAACTAACTGCCGCCCGCGCGCCGGTCGTTCGGTGGGCTCTCAATCTTCTGAAGCTCGGTTGTGAGAAACTCTCGGCTCGGGATCTCTTTGCCGTCTTTGAGACGGATCAGGTAGGGCTTGCCGGAGGTTCCTGAAAAGCTGGCAACCTTTTCGATGAAGTCGCGCGCGGTTTTGACTTGGGCGTCTTCGGCTTCCCACTTGCCGCGCAGGAATCGCACCGCGGTCGAGACGTGATAGCTCCACCCGTTGCGGATAAATTTGGTGTCTTTGAGGTCGCCGACGTATTTGATCAGCGCTTCGATTTTTTGTCGCTCGGCGGTGGGCAGAGCCTGGGCATGGACGAAGGATGAAATTGCCAATCCTTGTGCCAAGACCAATAAGATTAGGAATTTAGAAAGTCTCATGCGCGCCACCGTAAAACGGTCATCAGTTGTTAGACGTTCGGCGGAGCGAACTCCTTCGCCAAGACCAAAGCCCACCAAGGAAAACTATCGGGAGTCATCGCCGATCATCTCCAGCAGCTGATCGGTGGTACAGACCCGCGCCATGCCCGGAAACACGGTATTCATATATGCGGCCATGAAGTCGTCATGGGAGTTGCTGCACGAGTCGCGAACTCAGGTTCATATGGTTTCAAGAATAGCAGAGCACTCGGATTATTTCGCCCGTCGGGACTTATTGAGTATCCGCTTTGCCGCGTAATATCCCGGCAGCCCGGTGATACCGCCGCCGGGGTGGGTGCCGGAGCCGCAGAGGTAAAGATTTTCAATCGGTGTGCCGTAGCGCGCCCAGCCGGGAAACGGACGCATGAAGGAAATTTGATCCAGGGCCATCTCGGCGTGGTGGATATGGCCCTGGGTCAATCCATAGGTCTGCTCCAAATCGAGCGGCGTCAGTACCTGGCGGTGCAAAATAGAATTCTTGAAGCCTGGCGCATACTCTTCGATGAGATTTATCACGGTGTCGCCAAGCAGGTCGCGTTGGCTGTTCCAGTCGCTTTCCCGCAAGTGATAGGGCGCCGATTGCATCCAGACGGACATGACATGCTTGCCGGCGGGGGCGACAGACGGATCCGCGACGGACGGCAGGGTAATCTCCAAGAAGGGTTGTCGTGAGAACCGGCCGTACTTGGCGTCATCGGCGGCGCGCTCCAAATAATCCAGCGTCGGGCCGATGTGAATGATCCCACCCACGCGCGCCGGTGCCCCTTGGTCGGTGGTACCTTTGAATTTCGGCAAGCTATCCAATGCCAGATTGACTTTCGCCAGTGTGCCGCGTGACCGGATGTTTCGCACTTGCAACAAAAAGCGCGGATCGAGGTAGGTCGGTTCCATAAGACTGAGAAAAGTCCACTTAACATCGGCGTTCGAAATTATAATCGTCGCAGAAATCTCGTCGCCGTTTTGCAAGACCACTGCCGTCGCCGCGCCGTTTTTCGCGACTATTTTGACGACCTCAGCGCCGGCGCGAATCTCCGCGCCGTATTGCCGGGCCGCGAGGGCGAGCGCTTGTGGGAGATTGCCGATGCCTCCGCGAACGATGCCCGCGGTGCGCAACGCGCCGTTCGATTCGCCAAGCTGGTGGTGGAGCAGGTTGAAGGATGTTCCTTGCTGGCGCGGACCGACAAAGGAACCGTGGATGGCGCCTGCGGCCAGCGCGGCTTTGAGCAATTCATTTTCAAACCATTCATTTAGCAAATCGGCAATGCTCATCGGCAGGATGCGCAGGAACTCGTATCCTTGCTTCTTGCCGAGTCGATGGAATTTCCAAACTGCCTTGAGCAAATTTACCGGATTCGCCTTTGTGGTTGTGGTCCGGTCGGGGAGGGGTAAGGAGTAAAGAGTAAGGAGATAGGCGGATAGTTCTTTGAGTAATGCGCAAAATGCTGGGTATTTGCCGGCGTCGTTGTTGGAATGGCGGCCGATCTCTGCCGCCGCCTCGGTGGGATCCTGCGCAACGACGAGCGAAGGGCCATCGAGACTCGGCGCGAAGAGTAGGGGATTGAGCGGGAGAATTTGTAAGCCGTGCTTTTCGAGATCAAGGTCGGAAATGATTTCTTTGGAGAACGAACCGGCGAGATGTTCGCAAGTCGAGAATTTGAAACCGGGGAAAATCTCTTCGGTCGCGGCGATGCCGCCGATCACCGGTCGGCGCTCCAAGACTAGAACTTTTTTCCCGGCCTTGGCCAGATACGCCGCCGTCGTGAGACCGTTATGGCCGGCGCCAATGATGATCGCGTCGTAGGTTGGCACGGCGAGCTAAATTAGGCTCCTTTTCATGTCTTTAAGAATCTCCAGCGCCGCCAGCCGCCCCGATGCCGCCATCACTCCGCCCCCCGGATGGGTGCAGGCGCCGCACATGTAGAGATTCTTGATCGGCGTGCGGTATTTCGCCCAGCCGGGCACCGGACGGAGAAAGAAAAGTTGATCCAGAGTCAGTTCGCCTTGAAAGATGTTGCCTTCGGTAAGACCGAATTCCTGCTCCATATCCCACGGCGTAACGACCTGGCGGTGCAAGATAATGTTTTTTATATTCGGCGCATACTCGCAGAGCGTGTCGATGACGGTGTCGCCCAGCGACTCGCGCTTCTCGGGCCAGTTGCCGTTCTTCAAGTGATAGGGCGCGTATTGCACGAAGATCGACATGACGTGTTTCCCCGGCGGCGCCATGGAGGGGTCGAGTAGTGACGGGATGATGGTGTCCATGTAAGGCCGGCGCGAGAAGTCGCCGTACTTGGCGTCGTCGTAGGCGCGCTCGATATAATCGATGCTTGGACTGATCGAAATTGCCCCCGCCAAGTGCGGGCCGTCTCCGGGCAGGGAAGTGAAATTCGGCAGCGCGTCGAGGGCGAGGTTCACTTTGGCCGACGAGCCGCGGATCTTGAAATTGCCCACGCTTTTCACGAACTCGGTATCGAGGTGGCGCGCATCGACCATTTTTAAAAAGGTCCGCTTGGGATCGACGCCGGAGACGATGACTTGGGCGTGAACTTCTTCGCCTGATTGAAGGACCACACCGGAAGCTTTGTCATTTTTTATTAAAACTTGATCGACCGAGGCCTGGGTTCTGATCTCGGCGCCGTAGTGGCGCGCCGCATCGGCGATCACGCGGCTGATCGTGCCCATGCCGCCGCGGGCAAAACCCCAGGAGCGGAAAGCACCGTCCAGTTCGCCCATATAGTGGTGCAAAAGCACGTAGGCCGTTCCAGGCGAGCGCGGCCCCATAAACGTGCCGATAATGCCGCTCGCCGACATAGTGGCCTTGAGCACCTCAGTCTCGAACCACTCGTCGAGAAAGTCCGCCGAGCTCATGGTCATAAGCTTGGTCAGTTCGTAAAAAAGTTTTTCGCCTAACCCGCGCATGTGCTTGCCGACCTTGGCTAAACCGAAGAGGTCCTTCGGATTCCAGGTGGTGGGCTCCGGCGGAACCATGCCGAGCAAGGGTTTTACCGCCATCGCCATCTGGACCATGAGCTGGCCGTATTGCTCGTAGGCCTCGGCGTCGGTGACGGAGTGGCGCGCGATCTCGCGCCGCGTCCTGGCATGGTCGCCGCAGCGAAAAAGATAGTTGCCGTCCGGCATCGGCGTTAAAGTGCTGTCGAGGGGGATGATTTCGAGGTCGTATTTCGGTAACTCAAGATCGCGGATCACTTCCGGTCGCAACAGGCTTACAACGTAGGAACAAACCGAGTACTTGAATCCCGGATAGATTTCCTCGGTGACCGCTGCGCCGCCGAGAACGTGACGCCGCTCAAGGACGAGCACCTTTTTGCCTGCCTTGGCGAGATAGGCGGCGGCGGTGAGACCGTTATGGCCGCCGCCAATGATGATCGCGTCGTAGTTCGCCATGTTTCGATTTGCTTAAGCGAGCATATTTGGTAATTTCTTGAGCGAAGTCAACGCAATGGACCCGATTTCCCCATGAATCCGAAATCCGAAATACGAAATCCGAAATAGCAAATGCCCATCGGAACCCCTTTCCATCCGCGGACCTCGGCGTTGTGCGCCAGCCAGAACTGGCGCACCTGGTCCGGCTACTGGGTCGCCAGCTCGTACGACGTGATGCACGACTACGAATATCATGCGATTCGCAACTCCGCCGGGCTGATCGACATTTCGCCTCTCTATAAATATGAGGTTCGGGGTAAAGACGCGCTTCGGCTGGTTAACCGCGTTATCACCCGCGACGCGTCGAGATGCGCGGTCGGGCAGGCGCTGTACGGTTGTCTGTGCGAAGATGACGGCGCGGTGATCCAGGATGGCACCCTGTTCAGGCTCGCGGACGATCATTTTCGTTTTCAACTCGCCGATCCGAGCCTTCGTTGGCTGAAGCTCAACGCCACGGGGATGAATGTGGCGATCGAGGATGTTTCAGGGCAAATCGCGGCGCTGGCGCTTCAGGGGCCGCATTCCCGCAACATTCTCGAGCGAGTGGTCGACGCCGATGTGGGCGGGCTGAGGTTTTTTCGCCTGACATCGGCCAAGCTCGATAACGTGCCGGCGGTTGTGTCCCGCACGGGCTACACCGGCGATCTTGGCTACGAGCTTTGGTTCGGCGCGGAACACGCCGAAGGAATCTGGGACCGGTTGGTCGAACGGGGTAAAGACTTTGGCATCAAGCCTGCTGGGATGCTCGCTCTCGACGTGGCGCGCCTGGAGGCGGGGTTCATTCTGCTTGAGGTCGATTACATCGGCGCCGAGAAGGCGCTGATTGCCTCGCAAAGATATGCGCCGTTGGAAATCGGCCTGGGCTGGACGGTGGACTCAAAGAAGGATCATTTTGTCGGCCAGCGAGCTTTGCGCAAGCTCGACCAGCAAGCAGCGCCGCGCCAGATCGTCGGCCTGGAGATCGATTTGAGCGAATATGAAAGTCTCTATGAACAGGTCGGATTGGCGCCGCAGTTTCCGCTGGCGGCCTGGCGTGGCGGAGTTCCCGTCTACAAAGGCGGACGCCAGGTCGGCCACGCGACCACCGGCGCCTGGTCGCCGACGTTGAAAAAGTATATTGCCCTGGCGACCGTCGAAAAGGCGTTCACGGAACCCGGCACGAAACTCGATATGGAGGTTACGATCGAACATGCGCGAAAGAGCGCCGGCGCGACCGTCGTGAAAACACCCTTCTTCGATCCGCCCCGCAAGCGCGCACTGGCGGGGTCGGCGGACGCTAATCGTTAGATACTCGCCTTTAGAGAAAGTTGTTATTGCGGGTTTTCTGTGAAGAAGAATTCACCACAGAGGCCCAGCGCGGCTACGCCGCAACCAAAGATGCAACCCTTCTTTCACCGCCGAGACACGGAGTTCGCAGAGTTCGGAATATTTCTTAATCAAGAATTTTCTACTCCCCGTCCTCCGCGCCTCAGCCTTGAAAGTTGTGGCTGATCAGCCTGAGGCCGATCCGCGTGAGATCTCTTTTGGACCGATACAATCAACACCGCCACTGGATGATTTGCGCGAGCCGCGCAAATTATCAACGATAGCAGCACGGAGTTCGCAGAGTTTCTGAATCAAAAACTCTTTACTCCGCGCCCTCCGCGCCTCGGCGGTGCGATCTCCTAACGGCGCTAACGCGCCGGCCTTACCGTGACGCCGCGGCTTCGCAAGAACTCTTTGCACTCGGCGAGCGAATATTCCCTGAAATGAAAGATCGAGGCGGCAAGGGCGGCGCTCGCGTTGCCTTGAGTTAAACCTTCGTAGATATGCTCCAGTGTTCCAACGCCGCCGGAGGCGATGACCGGAATGCCGACGCGATCCGCAATCGCCCGCGTTAACTCTAGATCGTACCCCGCCTTGGTTCCATCGCGGTCCATGCTCGTGAGCAAAATTTCCCCGGCGCCGTAGCTTGCCATTCGCTCCGCCCAGTCGCAGGCGTCAAGGCCGGTCGGATTTCGTCCACCGTGTGTGAAAACCTCCCAGTGATCGCCCGCGCGCTTGGCGTCGATGGCAACGACGATGCACTGGCTGCCGAACATTTCTGCCGCCTCGCGGACAAAGTCTGGGCGGTTGACCGCTCCCGTATTGATGGAAACTTTGTCGGCGCCGGCTTTGAGAAGATTGCGGATATCTTCGAGCTTGTTGATCCCGCCACCGACGGTGAGAGGCATGAAGACCTGCTCAGCCGTACGCGCGACGACGTCCAGAATGATTCCACGGTTCTCGTGCGACGCGGTAATGTCGAGAAAGCAAAGTTCATCGGCCCCTTCGCGGTCATAGACACGGGCGATCTCGACCGGATCGCCGGCATCCTGGAGTTCCAGAAACTTGACACCTTTAACGACCCGTCCGGCTTTGACGTCGAGGCAGGGAATGATGCGTTTGGCTAACATTTTCACCTCGAATCTATCCGATTTTGCCCGGGTATCTCAAGGCGTGTGTCAGCGTACAGCGCCCTCCTAGAGAGGAAAAACGTTAGATTCAAGGACCTTAGGAAGGTTTATCGGCCAGTTTTGCTGGATGATGGGAAAAGATCGAGGATTAATAGGTCTAAAGTATTATTAGAAATATCCAAATCGCTACAACTTTTATCTTGACATGGAATTCCAGTTCGGTTAAAACCACTCAAAAGTCGTACTAAACGGACTGGGAGGTTAGAACCTCATTACAACTTTTGTCTTGACATGGAATTCTAGTTCGGTTAAAACACATCAAAAGTCGTATTAAAAGAACTGGGTGACATAAATCTTTTTGAAGGAGGCGAAGATGAAGAAGAAAGTATTTAGCATCATGGGGCTGAGCTTTTTGCTTGCAGCATTTGCTCTCGGCGTCGTTCCTGCGCAGGCGCAGAACGTCGACCAGAAGATTCAGGCGCTGGAGCAGGAGCTGTCGGCGCTCAAGTCGGATCAGATGGAGTTGAAGAAAGAAGCGACAGCGGCGGCGGCTGCGATGCCGACATTTAGTTACCGCACGGGTTTATTGGGCATCACGGCGGCGGATAAGAGCTGGCAGTTGAGTACCAGTTTCGAGTACCATGCCCACATGTATAATCACATCGATGGCGATGATGCGAGCGGCTTGACCACGGGCGATATCTTCATGCGCAGGAATCGGCCCTTTCTTTACTATTGCTGGGATAACTGCTTATACGAGATTGGTTGGGGCTTAGACGTGGACGATGGCGATATCGCCAGTTCTCAAACCAGCAGGTTCGTTTTCAACCTTGACCAGATCAATCCCTGGCTGCCCAAGATCGAGGTCTCCGATAAGGGCAATGAGGCGGTGAGCTATGTGCAAAGAAGCTCAGGGAGCGGCGCCGTGATGGAGCTCACTCGGGATATGTTAAGCGACAGCGGCTACGACACGCTGTCCCACGCGGCCATTGGAATCGGCTGGCTTAATAAAAAAATAGGCTCAGGCGACTTTTTGCTGTGGACTGAGTATCGGGTCGGCGCGGGGTTTAACCAGAACACCAATTCTGACACCGACCGGAAGCAATTCTTCCTAAAGGTGGGGACAAGGCCATTTAGCCAGATCAAGAACAAATGGCTACGAGGGTTGAAGGTGGGTCTTGGCTTTATAACCGAGTCGAAAGACGATAATTCGTCAGGGACCAGGCGTTTAGCGCTCAGGACCGACGATCGTATTGGCCGGATTCGCACCATGGACGCCAATAACATCCGGGGCGGTGACTATTACGCCTTGTTCCCCGGTTTGGAATGGGGCGTTGGACCCTATACGTTCCGCACCGAGATGGCGCGCTCGAAGTATAATAACGAGAGTACTTCCGCCGTAGCGTTTAATGGGCACGACGTTGACGGTTTTGCGTGGAGTTTACAGAATGAGCTATTTCTCTGGAGTCCGAAGGGATTTTTGACGGGCTCTTCGAGAACACCGAATTCTCTACTTTTCGGTTGGTCCTTTAAACGGTCCGATATGGACTGCGGCAGCGGGTCTGACTGTACGCCTGGCGGTAGCACCAGCTCCAGTGGCCACCTGATTAAACGCGAGCTGGATCTTTGGTATTTTCTGCGCCCGGGTCTCAGTGTAGGCATGTGGTGGAACTGGTGGAGCACGGCTAATATGCCGACGACACTTCAGGGTGACGTTGGGTGCACCAGTTTTGGTTCTGAGAGAGTTGGCAAGAATTGTGACTGGCACTCGGTGAACGCGGGTTTGAGAGCTAACTTCTAAACGGCAGCTAGTTTTGCCGAAGAAAAAAAGGGAGCCAGAGATGGCTCCCTTTTTTTTGTCTGAGGGATGTAAGCTGTTGGAAGTCGGGCAACATTACAGCGTCGTTGACAGTCGTAAACCGATTCAGTATGGTGACTTGGGTGAGATATCGGACTCGCAGAACTCAATCTGGTGAGATGCTGCTCGATGTTGACAAGTATATCCTTACTGTTGTTGTGGTGAGTGGCTTTTTTACTCCTCAGGGCATTAGCCCGAGCCTAATAATTCTTGGATTTTTCATAGGCGTGGTCATTGCCATCGTCGCTGTCACGATTGTTCCGGTAGATCCAGAGGTGTGAAGATGTCTGGCATCGAGGTTGCCATTGTTATTTTAGCTCGCGTGGCTATTTTTGCCTTTGGAGCTTTAAATCGCTACGGGCTTTATTCCCCGCCCCTTGGGGCGTAAAGTGCTCGCGTGAGCGAGTACATTCATAAGAGCCACAATGTAACGGTGTTGTTGTATCACATGGTTTTTCCGGCGAAATATCGACGGGCCGTGTTTGATGAAGCCGTGGATGAGG
>JAUYJC010000406.1 GCA_030688735.1 Deltaproteobacteria bacterium | reverse complement strand
GCCCTGGCTTGGCCGGTGACTCAGCGATGTCGATGCCGAAGATCTCGGACAGGTCGCTGCTCTCGAGAACTTTTGCGGCGGCCGGTCCTTTCCTTTTCTTCGCCATGCCTTTGCCGGCACGGGCAATAAGGTCCTGCTGGTCCACGTTTCGCAGCGCGAATAAAAGCTCGGGCCTTTCGTCCAGTCGTGCGCCGATTCCGTAGAGCACCGCGGCGACGTGTTTGCACATCGATGCCCAGTCCGGGCAACTGCATTGGAATTTGATCTCCGCCGGCCGCGGAAACAGTCCGGTCTTCTCCTGGCAAAGTCGTGTCATGACTGCCTTGGAGAGCCGCCCTTCCAGCAGTTCGACTACAGAATCGATTGCACCCGCGCAGTCCGCGCAGACCGCGTTCCAGTGAGCCTTCGGAACAGCAGTGACCTTCACTTCAACGCGATAGAGACTAGAGCCGCTAACCAGCGCGGTCACGGCGCCGGGCGAGACCTGCAGATCGACCACGGAGCCATTGCGAACGTACGTGCGGCCGCGAGGGAGCCGGTTGGAGTAGTCGCTGTAGCGTTCGAGATTGTCGCACCAGGCTTTGCCCCAAAACGTATTCGCGATCTTCGAGCCATGGATAACGACCGGCGAAACCGTCCGGCCTTTCTTCGCCAGTCTGGCAGCTTCGCGCGCCGCCTTCCGCCTTCGTTCGGCGACCGGCACGTAGGGTTTCCAACCAAAAGCATAGTCGTATCTGCGCATGCGTCACTCCAGTGAGGCGGCGTGAATGTCCAGGGCGACGAGCTTCAGTAGTTCGTCGTCCTTCATCTCGGTCAGCAGCAGATCCGCTCCGCCCTCCAGCAGATCCTGCGACAGTTGTCGTTTCGAGTCAATGAGCGCGTCGATTTTCTCCTCCACTGTTCCGCGGCACAAGAACTTCTGGACGAGCACGTTCTTGGTCTGACCGATGCGGAAGGCGCGATCCGTCGCTTGGTTTTCGACCGCCGGATTCCACCAACGATCGAAATGAACGACGTGCGATGCCGCAGTCAAATTGAGCCCGGTTCCGCCCGCCTTGAGCGACAGCACGAAGAACGGCACGGCTTCGTCTTCCTGAAACTGCCGCACAAGAGACTGGCGCTTCTTCACGTCGGTTTCGCCGTGCAGCACAAGTCCGGAACGTCCAAACACCGAGCCGAGAAACGCCGCAAGCGGCGCAGTGACTTCACGGAATTGCGTAAAGACCAATACCTTTTCCTGCCTCGCGGCGATAACGTCGACGATCTCGCGCAGGCGCGCGAGTTTGCCGCTGTCCCCTTCGGCCCACGCGCCGTCGCCGAGCCACTGCGACGGGTGATTGCAGATTTGTTTGGCAAACGGGTCAGGCAAACGGGTCAAGCAAACGGGTCAAGTCTGGAGTTGACTAATTCTATACCGTCTCGACGGTCGACGGGATCAAGTGCGGATACCAAAACCAGTCGCAACTATTCAACTTCAGATTTGACCTCTCGCTCGACCCCTCGCTCTCGCTCCTCGCGGTGATCTCCACTAGCGCATGCCTTGCGACATCTCTCTGACGAGATCGACGATGAAGCGTCTGACCTCGGCGTCGAGAGTGATGAAGACCCGATCCACCATGCTGCAACGGTTGACCAACAGGACGTGACCCGAATCTCGGGCGTCCCTGGCCAGGGCCGGATCGATGGCTGAGGCCGGCCCCGGCAGGGCATCGGAGTCGGCCGCTTCCAGATGCTCGACGAAAGACGCGAGGGCCTTGTCCCGGTCTCCTGCGTCCGGCAGTAGATCCTCGTAGCTGTCGAGGATGCGGCAGTATAGATAAGCAACCGCCGAAGGAAGTGCCATTCCCGACGGCAGCAGGATGATGCAGGCCGAGAAAGTACGCGCGGCGTGGGGTAGGATCTCCCAGACGAATCGCTCCGGCTCCTGTATCATGGCCAGTCGCTTCAGGTCGGGGCGCCGGCGGTCCGCGAGAAGGTCGCGCAGGAGCAGGACTGGACGTCGAAGGGCGAAAGGCAGTAGCAGAGGCCGGTGTATCATGCTGTCCAATTGTAGCCCCGGGGTGATTGTGGCGAGTAGCGCCGTGCGACACTTCGTTCGGCCTTCACGCCCGCGAGACGGGATAAAGTCATGATCGCTTGGTCCTCGGCAGAGTACGCGTGAGAGTTTCGTGATGGCTTATCTTGCGAGTATCGAAAAGGTGATTCGGCAGAGTTCCAGCCCGAACCATTCCGCCAGTTCTTTCATTTCGACGGTAAACGTGGGGAGCCGCACTCGCGCCACTTCGACGATGGAGCCCTTGCGGTGAGGATTGAGGATCGTACCTAGAATCTCCCAATACGAGGTATACGGTGGGCCGGGAATGGCGCTTCCGGAAATCCAATAACCTTTGTGCCGCTCCATCATGGGTTCTTAACCCTCAATCGACTGGATACACTCCGGCCTGTCCGGGTTCGCGGGCGCGGATGGTAAGGCAGGACGGCTTTGCTCACACTGAACTCTTAATGGATGACCGCGTATCTTTGTAAACTCGGCGACCAAAACTCTCGTCGTGGTAGGCCGCAACGGTGAGCACCACGACATCGTCAGAAGCTGCGAACTTGAACAGCGACTCTGCAAATGCAGTGGCCGCCTCTGCTGTCTGGAATCCCCAATGCATGTCTCGGAACCCCTGCATCTCAAAGCCCTCATCGGGCTGACGGCCTGCACACGCGATCAGGCGCTCGTGCAACCCTGGCGGTGACGAGTCAATCCTGTGCCAGACTACGACATCGTATGGTGGAAGCTTAAACATGGACAAGAGTGTAGTGCCTCCCAAATTAAGTGAGCTGTTTAGTCTAGGCAGCGTGATCACCGGCAGCCTATCCCACTTTAGCCCCCAGCCTATTTCGTCTGTCACGCCGGTGTCAAGTTCTGTATTCGACGAGGGATTAAACTGTAAACCGCAGCAGCTCAATCCTCTACGCTCTACGTCGTCAATTCGAGTTAGTGAACCAACGCGTTCTGTAAAAGCACGTCAAAACATCGCACGAGTGAAAGCGAGAGGGGCCGCTCGTTGGGATCAAACACCCGTCAAAACAAGTGCGTGAGTGAAGAAGTGCGGACAAGTCGACGCAACGTTACGTCCGGGTACCTTCTCCCTCCAGGTTTTACCCCTCGATCAACAGCGTGTTGACGCATTGCGAGGAGGCATGAATATTCCGGTTTAAGAGCGCGTGCTCGCAATGGGTTTCTACCGCTAGAATTCCCCCCAATTGCGAAAAGATTTCTCTGCGTCGAGTTTCTCGACATTTAACGGAAACGAGATGCCACGGCTCCCAAGATATTCGGCGATGGGCTTGAGCGGCAGGCCGACGGCGGCGAGGTAATCGCCCTCGATCGCTTCGATTAAGGCGCGGCCCTCGCCTTGGATCGAGTAGGCGCCGGCTTTGTCGAGGGACTCGTTAAAAGATAGATAGCGCTCGATCTCCGCGTCCGTAAATGCGCGCATTGTTACCGAGACTTCCTCGACGATCCGCAGTCCCGGTCCGCCCGTGCCGTCGAGGAGCGCGACGCTGGTAAAAATGCGATGGGTCTTGCCCGCCAGTGCGCGCAGGATGCGTTTTGCGTCGACCGCGTCCTCCGGCTTGCCGATTTTGATACCATTTAGAAGAATCAACGTGTCGCTGGCGATGACGATGCTCTCAGGTTTTTCTCTGGCGACGGACTGGGCCTTGCCGAGCGCGAATTCGAGGACCTCGTCCCGCGCGGAGCGATCGGCGGTTAGGGTCTCATCGAATTGAGGCTCAACCACTTCAAATTCGATGCCGAGAAGCCCGAGAATTTCCCTGCGGCGCGGGGAACTGGAAGCGAGAATGAGTCTCATGAAAGGAATGAGTTAGGGCTGGAGTGCGAACGCCTCAGGCCAAGCTGGCGAACGGTCCGCAACGAAGGCGGTGCCGAGCGACTCGGCGTAAGCGCGCAGCAGGGCGGCGACCTCGTCGATGTCTTTTACGCGCACCATTTGCGCGCGCAGCCCTGCCGCGCCCCGTGTTCCCTTGCAATACCAGGCGAGATGTTTGCGCATGCCGACGAAGCTGTGAATCTGGGTGTGCCCGGCGAAATGAGCGCTGTGCTCGAGCATGACGCGGCAAACGGGTCAAGTCTGGAGTTGAGTGCAGCCTGTAATGGCAGTGCTCCAGCCGGTGGGAGTCCGGCCACAGTGTCCGTCCGGGGATGCTGTGTAGTCATACCCGACTCCGGAGGCGAGCGATCACCTCTGGGGCAAGCTCGAGTGTAAATGTCCTCGGCGGCCAACGCATCCGCGTTAGGTCGGACCGATCCAGGAGGGCTAGCAGCTCTGCGGGCCACAGCATAAAGCGAACATTGCAGCGTCGTTAAGATTCCCCGACGGAAATCGGTGTGGGGATAGATGCAGGAGCCGACCCAGTTCAACAATGGGGAAGGCCACTGGGGCTGGGGAAAGACCGGACATATGCTCCCCGCCCTTCTGCCGGCGTAGGGATGGCGGCACGTGGGGAAGGAGTGCTGACGGAAAGCAGGGAAGGTCTCGGGGGCAGCCCAGACCAGGTCGTCGGGCAAAGACCCGCCGTATAACCAGTGAGTGGGAAATCGGCGGGAGTCGTCGAGACTGGCGGATCGGGTCTTAAGAGCGATGAGGAAAGGGACAACATAACCCTTTTCGAGCAAAGGACCCGTGGGCCGAGGAGGTCGTCCATCCAGCCTGAGGCTGGTGGTGCTGATAATGCCCACCGTTGAGGCAAGAGGGCATGAGGACGACGAAGGCTCTATCAAACCGCGAGCCGTGTGGGAGTATGTGGACGTGGCGCTTAATCTTATACGGTTGTCGGGAAGGGTAGGGTTGATCGCAAGACGCCTCAGCTTGAAGCCGTATTGGGGAAAACCCGACGTACGGAATTTTTAGAGAGGGCGCAGGAAACGTGGGCTAGGGCCGGACTAGGAACCCGCTTCGCAATCGAAAGAGTGAAGATCGGAAACTCCCGGCCTCGGGTTGTGCGCGCCTGTGCTCTACTCGACCTAATTCTATACCGTCTCGACGGTCGACGGGATCAAGTGCGGATACCAAAACCAGTGGCAACTATTCAACTTCAGATTTGACCCCTCGCCCCTCGCTCTGCACCCTCAATCCCCGCACGCAGGCT
>JAUYJC010000404.1 GCA_030688735.1 Deltaproteobacteria bacterium | reverse complement strand
TATCTGCGCGAGACCAAGGCCAAGCCCGAAGCGGATATTTTTTGGGTGAGCGCGCCGGACGCGTTTCAGACCCTGGACACCGACGGTTTGCTGGAAAAATATTCGCCGCCGAAGGAAATCATGGCGCGCATCCCGGCCAAGATCGGCAATTTCCCGATCCACGACCCCGACGGCAAATATTTCGGCTTCGCCATCAGCGGCTACGGTCTGATGTAGAACAAAAACTATCTCAAAGCCCATAAGCTGCCGGCACCCCAAGGAATGGACCGATTTGACGAACCCACGCTATTACAACCACCTGGTCATCAGCGCGCCGTCGCGCAGCGGCACGACGCATTTGACCATAGAGACCATCCTCCAGGCTTTCGGTTGGGAAAAGGGTTGGGCGCTGCTGCTTAACGCGGGCGGCAATATGGGCAGCATCACCGAGCGGAGCTTCGGCGTGCCCGAGGCGGTGATCAGCGGCCAGTACGGGATCGGCGTGGTGATCGATTTCTTCGGTCTCTCTGCCATCGCCAGCGGACAGCCGGTGGAGTTTGCCTATCCTTCATTGACCTCTGTCGTTCCGGCGAGCGTCGGCATCGTCAAAGGCGGTCCGAATCCGCAGGAAGCCAGAACCTTTGTGAACTATCTCCTTAGCGAAGCCGGGCAGATGGTCTTGTTCGCGCCCGAGATAGCGCGGCTCCCCGTGATCCCGGACCTATATGCCAAAGCGCCGAAAGATTATCCCAACCCGTTTAAGAAAAAGATGGGGGGCGTGGAATTTAACGACGAGCTATCTTCCAGCCGACGTGACGTGGTGAATTCGCTCTATGACCACATCATTACGTTCCGCCATAACGAACTGCGCGACGCCTGGAAGAGCATCTACGGCGCCGAAGCGGCGCTCACGAAAAGCAAAAGCGCCAACGCGGCTCAAGGCAAAGGCATGGTGGCCGAGGCACGCAAGTTAGCGTCGCAAGCGCCGATCAACGACAAACGGGCGAGTGACAAGGAAATCACCGGCGCCTTCAAGTCGAAGTCCGGCCTCAAGGCCCAACTGGAAACCGAGTGGGAAAACTTCGCCCGGGCGAACTACGCCAAAGCAAAAGAGCTGGCGGAAAAAGCTTTGGCGTCGGCAAAATAAGCGCCTGCATGCGCCGCGCGGGTAATTCCACCGGACCGGCATCGCCACGAGAGTCTTAAATTAAGGGTCTTCAGGCTTCGGTGTGAAGCAGCGCTCGGAGATTGCACCGCTGAGGCGCGGAGGGCGCCGAGAAATGAGTTTTGATTAAAAAATACCCCCCCCCTCGGCGAACTCTGCGTCTCTGTGGTGAATGCGTCTTCACAGGAAACCCAGAATAGCCTAAATTAACGCCATGCAAGCAGCTCGCGTCGTTCTTCTGCCTGCGCGTGCGCGGGAGCGAACGGATTGGTGGCAATACGGCGTGATGGCCTTGCTGCTGGTTGTCCTCACGTCATTTATTCTCTATCCCGTTCTTCGCGTGCTGTGGATTGCGCTTTCCGATGATCAGGGAAATCTCACCGCGCTTCATTTTCTCAATTTTTTTCGCCGTCCGCTGTTTCGCGAGTCGCTTTGGAATAGCCTGTGGAGCGGTTTTCCCGTGGTCCTGTTCAGCGCGATGCTGGCGCTGCCGCTCGCTTACCTGCTCGCGCGTTACGAATTTCGCGGTAAGCTGCTGCTCCAGACCGCCGCCACGCTTCCCCTCGTCGTCCCGCCGTTCGTCGGCGCCGTGGCGCTGCAGCTGATTCTCGGACGCAGCGGCATGGTCAATCTCGTGCTCATGGATTGGTTCGACACGAGTATTCCCTTCATGGAAGGGTTGACCGGTGTCGTGCTCGTGCAGACGCTGCATTTTTTTCCTTTTATCTTGCTCAACACCGTGGTCTCGCTGTCGAACATCGACGCATCGCTCGAAGAAGCCGCGCAGAATCTCGGCTGCCGCGGTCTTCGCCTCTTTCGCCGGGTGACGCTGCCGTTGATGCTTCCCGGCTTCATCGCCGGCGCGCTCTTGACCTTCATCCGCGCTATCGACGATCTCGGCACGCCACTGATGTTGAATTACAAAAACCTGCTCGCGCCCCAGGCTTACTTGAGAATCACCACCATCGGCATGGACGACGTCGACGGCTACGTCGTCTGCATGGCGCTTGTGACCCTGTCGCTCGCTTCCTTGCTGGCGGCGCGCAAATACTTGAGCCTCGCCGAGTACGCAACCGTGCAAAGATCCGCGCCCATCGCTCATAAGTTACAGGGAAAAACGCTGGCGCTCGCGTGGCTGGCGATCGTCGCCATCCTCGGCGTCAGCTTGTTGCCGCACATCGGCATCTTGATACTGTCGTTCTCGAAGGTCTGGAGCTTCACGCTGCTCCCGACGACCTACACTTTGAGCAATTACGACGAAATTCTCTTCCGGGTGCCGCACTTCGTTCTGAACACGCTGCTCTATACGCTGCTCGCGGCTGGGCTCGATATCGTGCTGGGGGCGGCCATCGCCTATTTGCTTCTGCGCAGCCGGGTGGCGGGCAAAAATCTTCTCGATGCCATCGCCACCATGCCGCTGGCGATTCCGGGCGTCGTGCTCGCGGTCGGCTACTTGCGCGTCTTTCACGGCTGGGATTTTCCCGGCGCCGGCGGTCCCCTGACTTCCTCCTGGTTTATTTTGGTGATCGCCTACACCATGCGCCGGTTGCCCTACACGGTGCGCGCCTGCTATGCCGCGCTTCAACAAGTTCATATAAGCTTGGAAGAATCGGCGCAGAATCTCGGCGCCAACCGTATGCGGACCTTCATGAGAATCACACTGCCGATGATCGCCGGGGGCGTGGTAGCCGGCGGGCTCATCGCCTTTGTGACTTCCTGCGTGGAACTCGCCTCGACCATCATGCTGGTGCCGCGCATCGAGCTCGGCCCGATCTCTTACGGCATCTATCTCTATATGCAGAGTCCTCTCGGGCGCGGCGCGGGAGCGGCTCTCGGCGTCGTCGCGATCCTGTTGGTGTCGCTGGGAACCTACCTGACGCACCGTATATTTGGCGGCCGCGCCGGCAGCGCGTTTAGAATTTAGCCAAACGTATTTGAAATTCTCGGTTGAGTTTTACATTACAAAATCGGGAAGGAGATGACTCACGCAAAGCATGCCCTGAGCGACGTCGAAGGGACGCAAAGGAAAACCGAATTGTCATTTCGACCCCTTCGGCAAGCTCAGGGTAAACTCCGGGAGAAATCCGCGAAGCGTCCTGAGGCGTCGCCGAAGGATCTTAGATCCCTCGCATTCGCTCGGGATGACACCGAGTGTCACTTTGCGCCTTGGGGTCTTGGCGCGATAAATTTTTTTGCAGCCGGTTTGGCCAACATTTCTGAGGTAAGAATCTAACTATGCAGGCGGCGGAAGTCAGGCTGGAAAACATTGGCAAGCGTTATGGCGACCCGTGGGTCGTGCGCGGTGTCAATATGCGCTTTGGCCGCGGGGAATTTTATACCTTATTGGGACCCAGCGGTTGTGGCAAAACGACTCTGCTCAGGATGATCGCGGGATTCGCCGCACCCGACGAAGGTTGGGTCTATCTGGACGAAAAGGCGATGAATCAAGTCCCGCCCTGGGAGCGCGACCTCGGCATGGTCTTT
>JAUYJC010000394.1 GCA_030688735.1 Deltaproteobacteria bacterium | reverse complement strand
CCAAACTCAAGAACTTTCGCACCGTTGTGCGGGGCGTGCGAGACAAGAACTTCTTCCTGTTTCGAGTGGCGAAACTGTATGGTTGAAGCGCGCCGCCTTACTACGGCTACCAGTGGTATTGCGTATGATCCGTAAATGAGCCTCAGGAGAAGGGCAAAAGAGAAGAGTATCAGGATAAAGATAACAGGCCGGTGCGGTAATATCGCCCGTCGGAATCTGTCCAGGACGCTACGGACGACCATGACTGCCGCTGCGAGCTCTTTTCCCCTACTCTTCTTAGTGAGCACAAACATTGTCACCCTTTACTTACGGTTGGGGTCAAGATCAATCAGTCCTGCCTGTGCAGTCCATAAGAAAATTGATAAGAAAGTATTTGAGCATAGCGTTCCGGCATTTCAAAAAGATTGTGATTGGCCATCTTAATCACCCCTTCTTTTCAAAACACCTCTCTCCTTTCTATTGCGGGTTAACGGTCCTCCGATAGATGTCTTAAAAAACCTCTTTCGCGATGGCAGCCGGCGCCTATAAAAAATCACCGATCACTATTCTGCCCTTTAGGAAAACTGTCACAGCTCTTCTTTTACAACACAGACTGGACTGCGTCCCATTGACTTCCACTCCTCCCCTCGCAGACGACCTGGCTGAGCATTACCTCCTGCGCCTGTGGAAAGTGGCACGAACAGAACACATGCTTGACTCATGTGTCAAGCAGTTATAAAAAATATACTTAACATAAATGGTTAGAGAAAGGCGCTTCCATGACAGAAAAGGTAAGGAAGGACGTTAGCAAACGAATCGTGGCGACCCGGCACAGCCTGAGGCTTTCCCAGAGTGCCGTGTCCAAGCGCGCGGGAATGCACCCCTCATACCTCTCCCGTATAGAGAAAGGCAAGGTACATCCGACCGTTCAAACCGCCATGCGCCTCGCCGCGGCATTAAGGGTCTCCTTAAACGACCTCCTCGGGCCATCGCCGACCACCCAAAAGGATCAACCCTGCCCCGTGAGCGCCAGTGGGCGCTGCCTCATGGACCTCTTTGATGCCGGGGCGGATTCCGAGCGAGGCGGAGATGGTGAGATCTATTCCGCGCAGCAGCTTCGCCTTATGCGGAAATTTATGGCACTGCTGCGCCACGGCAGTCCGAGCCTGTTGACGGCGTTAGAGGCTCTGGTCAGCGAGATCCTCAAGGAAAGGCAACGAATCCCCACGCCCAATACCAATCAACCTAAAAACGGCAATTGAGCTGTCTCAGCGAGCTATCGAGGTATCAACATCGCTCGCCATTCGACCAGCAGGATATCCCACCACGGTGAGCCCAGCGCGGCTACGCCGCAATCAAAGCAGCAATCGTTATTTCACCACGGAGGCACAGAGTTCGCAGAGTTCGGAGTATTTTTTGGCGAAAACTCTTTACTCCGCGCCCTCCGCGCCTCCGCGGTGAGATCTCTTTTGTCGTTAGAGGTCAAGTATGGACTTGATGAATACTGGCGGTGATCTTCTCAATCCGATCTCTGAACTTCTTCAGGGCAACTTGATCGACGAGCGTACGCTTGTTGCGAAGCCTTCCAGAAGTTTTCTTCCTAATCGTAACCTGACAAAGGCTCGGTGCGCCTCCTCGCCTATCCTTCGCTCCGAAGAAGTTGCCTAGTTTATGCCGAAAATTTTTCGATAGTCGTCGCTGAATCGGTTATAGTCATCAACCACGCTGGGGATCGAGGGGGCGAGGTGGAGTCCCGGTATGCCCAGCCGCGGATAGGGAGGCTTTAGATCGCTCCTGGGGGAGATGCGTCCCAGCCGCACGGCAAGCTCTTGGCCTTGTCGTGAGAGGATGTAGTCAATAAACAATTTTCCCGCATTGGGATGCGCGGCGCGGGTTGCCAAACCGATGGGGTGTAAGTCAGCTAGCAAGGGGTTTACGGTAGTGACCCAGTCAACGGGGGCTCCGGCCTCGCGCAGCTTTTCAATCCGGTGCGCCCGGCACAGTGCAAGGGGAAATTCCCCCGCCGCCAGAAGCTGGGCTACATTGGTGTAGCCGGAATGCATCTGTGGCTGGTTGGCAGCTAACGCCTGAAAAAAAGCCCGGCCCTCCTTTTCGCCCATAATCTTGATCATGTTGGCGTACCAGGGGGCAGCATTCCGAACCAGAGCGAGCTTCCCCGAGTTCCATTTGGGGTCGCGCAGATCTTTCCAGTCTTTGGGCGCTTCCCGAGCGCTTACGAGGCGCGTGTTATAGCAGATGGAGTGATAGTTGTTATAAGTATCGGTCCAAAAACCTTTGGGATCTTTGAACCCAACCGGGTATGCTTTGTTTTCAGCCGAAATATGAGGCGCAAAGGCACCCTGCTTCAGCAAAATGAAGAACTCGATATCATTCGCAGTCAGAACATCAAAAAGGTAGTGACCCGCGCGTGCTTCAGTGGCGATCTTGCTCAGCAGCTTTTCTGCCTGGCCGCGATAGAGATTGACTTTAATAGAAGGGTAGATCTTTTCGAAGGCATGGGCGAGGGGCTGGCTCTCGCTGACGGCAAGCGTACTGTACCACGAGACGATCCCTTCCTTTCGCGCGGCGTCCCGGGAAGCTTCCCGCTCCTGAGACCGGCCCTGCGCCGCAGCGAGCAGTAAAAGGAGAGTCAAAGACAAAAATAGCTTGTTGTGCATTTTAATCCCTCCGTGTGTCCGAAAAAAAATCCCGCCGCCCTTTCCTCCGCTTTTCGGCGAACTATACGCGAATTGGTAGCAGCCTGACAAGGGCGGAAATGGGCAACGATTTCTAAGATTCCTAAACGGCAGTGCCCATTTTTTTATTGACAGAAACCCCTTGTTGGAGCTATAGCGCGTTGGTAAAGGAAAGAAACGCTAATGCGGAGGAGTCTATGGATATGGTAGACAAAGAACCGAATGACGAGCCTAGCGTCACCAGGCGAAGCTTCATCAAGGGGGTCATCGCCTCGGGGGTCACGGTCTCATCGGTGGGTTACCTTTTCCGTGGCGGTGAGGCGGCCCAAGTCCGAGCCGGACTCCCGGGCGCCGTGGAACGTTTGGTCACGCTGACCGTGAACGGGCAGAAGCGGCCGGTGGATGTCATGAAGCAGGAGACCCTGGCCATGACGCTTCGTTACAAGCTCGGGCTCACCGGAACCAAGATCGGCTGCGATCGCGCGGAGTGCGGCAACTGTACGGTGCTGATCGACGACATACCGCATTATTCATGCTCGGTGCTGACCCATACCGTGCGAAGCGCCAAAATTACCACCATCGAGGGGCTAGCCGGAACCAACGGCAAGCTCCATCCGGTGCAAAAAGCATTCGTCGATGAACATGCGCCACAGTGCGGCTTCTGCACGCCGGGGCAGATCATGACGACCGTGGCGTTACTTAAAGTGAACCCAAAGCCCACCCGGGCACAGGCCGCCGAGGCCCTTTCCGGGAACCTTTGCCGGTGTGGCGCCTATGATTATTACCTAAATGCCGTCATGCGCGCGGCGGAGGTGAGCTGAAATGGCTAGCTATAAACTCATTGGAAAAGATTTCACCGCTCCCGACCTCGTCGGCAAGGTCACGGGAAAGGCCAAGTTCGCCGAGGACTTTCGCCCGGCGGGGATGCTCTTCGCCAAGCTGCTACAAAGCCCCATGCCGCACGCGAGAGTGCGCAAGATCGACAGCCGTGCTGCGCTGGCGCTCAAAGGGGTCGTGGCGATCTTGACTGCCGATGATGTTCCCAAGATCGAAGCGCCGGAAGAGCCGATGCTCACCAACGAGCCGCTTTACGCCGGCGAACCGATTCTAGCCGTGGCGGCGGTCGATGAGACGACCGCGGCGGAGGCCATCGAGCGAATCAAGATAGATCTCCAGCCGCTCCCGTTCGTCATCGACCCGCTGGAAACGTTAAGACCGGGCGGGCCGGACCCGCGCTCGGACGGCAACGTCGCCAACCGAAATCTGAAGCTCCAGACGATCAAATGGACGGCGCGTGATTTTGCCGGGGTCAATCAAGGATCATACGCAAAAGCATTGGTAAAAGGGCGCGGTCGTGTATACTGAGGGCATACCAATTAACATGGCCCCCCACATATGACCCTCGATCCACTCGCAGCTCTCGCGCTCTTTTTACCCGACAAAGCACTGGCACATTTT
>JAUYJC010000388.1 GCA_030688735.1 Deltaproteobacteria bacterium | reverse complement strand
TGCCACGGGATTCGAGAAAATTCCGCGCTCGGTGCGCAGACTCATGATCGAGCGCGTGATCGCGCACGGTATCACGTTGACGCGATCTTCCGATCCGTGGAACGACTACGAGGCCGTGGGGACGGAGGTCGGGTACCTGAGAAAGCTCGGGATGGACGTGGTCATCAACATCATCTATTCGGTCTCGCCCCGCCACACCGATGAGTACTACGTCCGGAAGGCGCGCGAGGCGGCGGCGATAAAGCCCTACCGCATCTGCTTCAAAGATGTCGCCGGGCTGCTTACCCCGGAGCGCACGCGCGTGCTGATTCCGCTGATCATGAAAAATATCGGCGAGGTGCCGCTCGAATTTCATGCCCACTGCAACAACGGCCTGGCGCCGGTGAATTATTTGGAAGCGATCAAGCTCGGCGTAAGGATATTGCACACGGCCGTGCCGCCCCTCGCTAACGGTTCTTCCCAACCGTCGGTCTTCAATGTGGCGGCAAACGCGGAGGCGCTTGGTTTTCGGCCGCTCGTTGACTTGGAAGCTGTCAAGCCGGTGGAGAACCACTTCGCCTTCATCGCCAAACGGGAAGGCCATCCGATCGGCGCGCCGCGGGAATACGACCACGCGCAGTATCTTCACCAGGTCCCCGGCGGCATGATCTCGAACCTGCGCCATCAACTGCGTCTGATGGGGATGGAAAATAAGTTGCAAGAGACCTTGGAAGAGGCCGGCCGAGTGCGCGCCGAGTTCGGCTTTCCGATCATGGTTACGCCGCTGGCGCAATTTGTCGGCAGCCAGGCGGCGATCAATATCATCGTCGGCGAGCGCTATAAAGAAGTGACGGACCAGTCTATCCAGTACGCCCTGGGTCATTGGGGGAAAGAGGGACCTTTAGTGATGGACGCCAGCGTCAAGGACAAGATTCTTAGCCGCCCCCGCGCCAAGGAATGGGAAGGATGGACGCCGCCGGAGCTGTCGCTTCAGGAAGTGAGGAGAAAATTCGGCGGGCCGGGACTTTCGGATGAGGAGTTGGTGCTCCGCGTGATCGCGGGCGAGGGCGCGGTCAAAGCGATGCTCGCGGCCGGAGCACCGCGAGAATACCTGAGTACAAGCCGGCCGCTCGTAAGGCTCATCGGCGAGGTAGCCAAGCGCGGCGATTGCCGCCAAGTCTTTATCCAAAAAAACGGCCTTACGCTACGTCTGGAGAAAAAATCGTCAAAGAGGGTATAGATCAGCTAAGGCGATTCTTGCGGAGGCTGCATAGAACGGATCGGTGGATGAAATCGCATCCCAAAGAAACCAACGGTTTCATCATGGCGGATTACAAACTCGACCGAGAAACAGCCGCCTCGTCTTACGAACTCCTGATGCCTACCTTAAGCGACAACGGTCAGATCGGCGACGATTACATCCAGGAGATCATCGAATGCTGGCGGCAGTAGAGCGGCGCTCCAACCGGCGTGCCGCTCGACCGCGTGCGGGATTTCTCGATTGTAAAGGAAGCCGCCAGGGAGCTGGGGATACGTTAGGATACTCCAAATGGATATCTAAAGGCGTTATTTGCGCTCCGGCTACTGCAACGTCGAGCGCTTGAACACCTGAGCTTTCTCGTCGAGTTTCGCCTTCATGTATTGATCGAAAGCGCTGTTCGATTTGCAGGAAAACTCCCCGCTTCGGTCCACAAGCTTTTTGCCGACTGGCGATTCCAGGATGGCGAGCGCTTCATCCAGCTCAGACTCCTGCTCCCAGTAGCAGCCGCAGATGTCGATGAGCAGCTCCAGCAGCTCCTCCTTCTTCACATCCAGGTCCATGAGGTCGACGAAGCTGGGAGCATCCGCCACGGAGGCCACGGGCTGGTAATAGACGGCCAATTTTCCTTCGAACCAGTCCGTAATGCCCCTGAGCTCCATGAACCGGCAAACCTTTTCGCGCTTGGATACGCGCTGGCTCTTATTAGCGGCTAGTCCCATGCACCGAAGAAGCTTATCGCTGTTGTGTTATCGACAAATTTTAAGCGGGGTAAGGTGTTTAAGGAGGAAAACAGCTAAGCAAACGAGATGCCATGATCGAGTCGTGTGTTTTTCCTAGCAGTGCGATAAGAACGGCGCGGGAAATTTTTTGAGAATTAGGAACAGACGCGTGTGGATTCCCAATTTCGCGACGGGAAGAATGGAACGGCGCCATAGCAGAGCGCTCGACGGGCGGCTCAACACGTGCTAGCAGACGACACAATTTTCTGGGCGCACGCTATGGGCTAGCCGCGAATCTTGCCTTGAAATGTTAAACAAAACGACTGCAAGAAAATTCATCGCGCCAAGCATGTCCTGAGTCTAATCGAAGGGCACGCTAAACTCGCAAAGGCCTCGCCATGTCATTTCGACCAAAGGGAGAAATCTTTCTTAGATCCCTCGCATTCGCTCGGGATGACTGGCCCAGGGCGCGTCACTTGGCGTCTTTGCGCCTTTGCGGGAGTCATTTCTTTTTCGCTTCCAAAATCCGGAACTCAAATAGAAATTGCAAATATTTTTGGTTAGTATTTCAGGCTTTCAACAAACCGTTCCTGTTTCAGCCGCTCGATGATCGAGCCGTCGACGAATTCTTTGGGGTCGCGGCGCGGGGCGTCGGGGTATTCTTTGCCGAAGTTTTCGAGGATGACCTTAATGCCGTCGAGGGTCGGCGCGACGTAATCCGGCATCAACGATGAAACGAAGTCGAACTCGGTGGCGGCGAGTTTGGGATCGGTGATTTTCATGTATTTGCTGATGATTCGCTCGCTGTCGGCGCGGTTGCGCTTCAAATACACGACCGATTCGGTGGCGCATTTCATGTAACGATAGGCGAGCTCGCGATTCTTGTTGAGCCAGGTCTCATCGACCACCAAGGAGGTCCAGGGAAAAGGGATCGCCATCTGCTGGGCCGTCGCCATCACGCGAAACCCTAACGCTCTCGCCTGATCGGTGGCGGCGGCGCCGAGGAATGTGTATTGAATCGTGCCGACTTTGAGCGCGGCCACTCTGTTCGTGTCCGCGCCCATTTGCAGCATCTTTAGATCTCTGTCGGCGTTCAGACCATTTTTTCTGAAGAGATAGCGAAAGCCTTGATCGGTGGAGGAGCCGAAACGCGAGATGCCAGCGAGTTTTCCGGCGAGGTCAGGAATGCCCTTGATGTCGGGATGGACGATCAGATTCGACGCGAGCCAGGGCAGCGGATTGCCGAGGATCAGCAGCTTGATGCCGCGCAGCCGCGCCTCGATGGACACCGGGCCGCCGCCGGCGATTTGCACGCTGCCGCCGACCAGGGCGGCGATATTCATCGCTCCGCTGTTGATGTAGAGCAGCTCGCCTTCGAGGCCGTGTTTTGCGAAGAACCCTTTTTCCTGCGCGACCCAGAAGTGCGCCTGGGTGGCGTTGACGGCGGAGTAGGAAATGCGCAGTTTGTCCGCGGCGGCCACATGCGAGGCAACCCCGAACCATAACGCCGCAAACCCGGCGAGTAAAAACTTCCAAAACAGTCCTGTGGTCATCGTGTATGCCTGGATACTTCTGATAAAGTCCGG
>JAUYJC010000384.1 GCA_030688735.1 Deltaproteobacteria bacterium | reverse complement strand
TGGTTCACCCAGGATGTGCACCCGTAGCCGCCGTCGCCGACGGCAGTTATCCTCCAGTTTAGCACCAAGATAGTTCCGCCGCGGCGTTCTGCCGGCGATCCTGCCGGCGACCAAGAGGCGCGAAAACCGCTTGATCAGGGCGCTGGTCGAAAAAACTCGCTGTTCGTTGTGAGATAACCTGCCGTCCCGGTCGGCTTCTTACGGAAAATTTAGCGTTGACAAATTGAACTAGCCGGCAGATATTTCAACCGATGCGAAAAAGTTCTCTGACCCCAATTTTCCACAATTTTCCACCCAATTTTCCACCCCAATTTTCCACCCGAGTGAAAGGGATTCATTGACAAGTTATTGATTAAAGAAGTAAGTTCCCCAGTGGTGGTTTTTGGAAATCCAATATATGTGATCAGTTCACTCAATGGTTAGACATCGATGGGTCCTATGATCGCAGAAGAGCTGGAGAGAGCGGAAGCTCTCCACTACTGGCAAGTAGAGAACATCCTTGGGCTCTGGACGCAGAGCCTCTTGCCAGCTGCTCAAGAGCTTGAGGCAGCTCTGCGGGATGGCCGGACTTTGACTAAGGACGGAGTTCAGAAAAAAATCCCTATGAAACTCCCCGGGTTACCATTTAAAGATGCAACACGCTTGGCGAAAGCCATTAACGAACCCGACGAACCTGTTCCTGGTCCTCCCGCCGGTCAGACATTGCACTTCGGAAATTATTGGTTAGCGTGGGAGAGTTCTTTATCAGGGCGTAGAGCAAAAGTTCTTGCGGTGTGCCCAGAATGCGGGAAGCACGGAAAGGAGATGTTTAGGCCACAGGAGACTGCAATTGCACTTGTCAATGCCGATGAACCCGACGTCAGGGACGCCCTCCTCAGGACTCTCGGACAGAACTTCTTTCATTATCTAGAGAACGAGTATCGGGATGCGCGTGAGAGCTTGGCGGGAACGAGCGCAGAAATTACTCGGCGCCTCCTTTTGACCGGATTCGTTCTTCTCAACAGTACCCTGGAATCCCTTCTCCAGCGCGTCGGGAAGCTCCTAGCACTGGACATGAAATCCCAGCCGGGCAAGGACAACATTACCGCATACACGATCCAAATTCGGAATCACTTGGGAATCGGGAAGCAACACTTTGCTGAGGAGCGGGTGATAACCCTCATGAGGCAAATTGCCAATGATGAAAAGCATTATGGAGGCCTCGCTCATAGAAGTGCCGTAATCTTGCATATGCCGAAGGGTACTCCCTTAAAACCGTCGATCGACGATTTGAGAAGATGCGCCAGCGAGGTGCAGATTTTTGGAACACGATTCGTTGAGGCAATCCAGTTCGTAATCACGGCTGAAGATAATGCTGGACAAGAGGATGTCTAACTTAGCGGCTGCAGGCGACGGCGGGAGATTGCTAATGCGATTGTCTTGCTTCACTTGACGGTTGGTGCCGCTTCGCCGCCGCGCCTGATCCACGGCGTTAGGCCTCACCGAAGATGTGCTTAAGATGAAGCCACCACAGAAGAAAACATCAGTCTTCATCTCGTACTGTCGTGAGAACGATCAACACATACAATGGGTGACTCGCCTTGCGAGGTTTCTTGAAAGTCACAGCGATATCGCTGTCGTGTTCGACGGCTACGACCTGCGACCTGGAATGTCACTCACCCAGTTCATGGAACGAGCTGATTCCGCGGACAAAGTTCTTGCGATACTGACACCTGGCTACAAGCGCAAAGCTGAGGAACGTTCTGGCGGCGTCGGTTACGAGGCGGGGGTCCTCACTTCGCGCCTTTTCTCGGACCCAAGTGATGCCGCCGTTATTCCAGTCCTCCGGGGCACGCCACAAGACTCGATTCCCGTCTTCCTTCGTGACAAGTTTTATCTCGACTTGCAGAAGCCTTTTAGCGATGACCAAGACTTTCGTCCCGTTCTAGATGCTATCCGCGACTGAACTGCCATTTTACGCCCTACGCAGACTAGGCCAGTTGATGGCGAGTCAAACATCGGAGAAACCTCCCGGGCGCCGGAACGGAGTATTGACTTCACGCTACCAGAACAGACGGACGGACCTCCGAATAGAGTGCTTATCGTCCGCCTCGCGAGCACTGGCCTCACGGCCTATGAAGTCTTTGTGTTACTCCAAAACCGGCCCCTAACTCCTCTGCTCCATATTGACGGGCACTCCATAGAGGTTACCGTGGAGGACTTCGATGCCGACGGCAGACCGGAAATCGCAGTTCTCTACCACTGTGGCGGCCACTCGCGAGGCTTCGTCCTTTTTAGAATCGATCCGGCCGGGAGTGTCTCGCGGATTCCTGGCGCAGAACTAGGGAGTGACTGGCCCCTCATTGACTGGCACGATTTTGACGGTGACGGGCAACTCGAGATCCGAACGCGAGATCGGAATTGGAGCAAAGTACCTATCATGGATTATGTGGAAAAAGTGTACGGCTGGAAAGGCACGAGCGTACAGCTGCTGTCCACGAAGGACGTGACTCCTTCGGAGGGCGACACCAGGGCGGATCCATAACTATCGCGTGAGCGGATGCCATCCTCGCCCCACT
This sequence comes from Deltaproteobacteria bacterium, assembly GCA_030688735.1. Classification (GTDB taxonomy): domain Bacteria; phylum Desulfobacterota; class Binatia; order UBA9968; family UBA9968; genus JACPFE01. The sequence goes on along the minus strand of JAUYJC010000384.1, from coordinate 7,324 downwards.
CACGCGTACGTTACGCGGCATTTGACGCCGACTCTCATAAGTCCCATGCAGACCGCTATCGGCCATTTGCGGACAGTCAGACGGCCACGATCATGACTCCGAGGCAATGGAATGTCGGTCGCAGTTGAGAAGCCCAATCGCAGACAACCGATGCTGAAGAAGGTGCGCGGGTTCATTCGGTGGGTGCTCTCGAAAACATTCGTGCGCAAAATTCTTCATGTGCTCGATATGGCAGGTGGCGTCGCGATCAGAACCCGGGTCGGCGCTCACATAGTCGGTACATTGATCCCGGGATCAAGACCGGTGCTGTGCTCCGACTGCTTTAGTGACCACGGTCTTGCGCTCGATGCCGCTCGTATTGGTATCCTTAACACGCTGCCCTGTCCAAACTGTGGTGCTCAGAACAGCAAGAAGCTAACCTTGTACCTCCTTGAAGTTCTTGCATCTCAATTCTTTGTCCGCGGTTCCGTCATCCGAGCGAGGTACGGATCGGCTCCATTCGTTCAATTCAACAAACAACACTATCGCAAAAACAGCTTTGACGCATTACCGTCGTTGCGTCGCGACGCGGAATTAATAGGCGAGAAGGCGCGATTTGGGTTCTTCGAATACGGCCCCAGACTGTGGATGATTGGTTACGTAACTCCGCTTGAGGAGCTTCAAGATCCACAGCGACGCGACCCCGTTATCAAACGAATCCTGAAGGAGTATCCACAGCGTACTTGGTCTGCAACGCATACACTTTACCGATTGCGCGCAAATCCTAGTACTCCCAGCAACCCTGGGGAGTACGACAGTCCGCCAGATCAGTTTCTTGGGCAGGGCAGACTCGATTCACTCGAACTGCCGATCATGTATTGCTCGCAAGATATAGAAGGATGCGTGCACGAGTGTCGTGTCACCGTCGAGGATGAGCTATATCTAGCTGCGCTTAAGCCTGTACGAGAACTCAGACTATTGGATTTGACCGAACTGCTTGCCGAGGAACATGTCACAGAGTTCGAAAGCCTCGACATGGCAGTGCATATGCTTTTCTACGCAGCCGAGCACTCGTATCCGATTTCTCGAGCCATCGCGGTCGCGGCTAGAGATTCTGGTTTCGACGGACTGATATACCCATCTTATTTTTCGCAAGTGCGGTCGGAAGAAATGCCCTTCGAGACCGTATATGGAATCTCCGTGCGTCGATTCCCCAAGGCTGCGCAGTACGCCCAGTCCGGCGTGTTCCCGAATGTGGCGCTTTTCGGGCGGCCATTGCACGACGGGATTGTTGGTGTGACCTGCATCAATCGTCTGATACTCCGGAAGGAACGGTACGACATCGGATTTGGGCCAGTCAAGCCCCTTCCCGGTAACTGGAACCGGCCCTGGAGGTGACGTCCACGGATACGCCGCAATGACGACCGCGCCGCAGAGTACGACCAACGTCAGCGATGGCAAGATCCCGCTCGCCAGCTCATCTTGCCGGAACCGAAGCTGGGGTGATCGCGCGAGCGAACTGTCCGGTTTGGGTCGAAAGAGGACGATTAGGCAGTGCTTCAACCAGAATGCCGTATAACATCCGCATGAAGCTGACCGGCTACAGGGGGCTTTGTCCGCTTGTCCGGCAGGGGATGCAGGGCGTTAATCCCAAGCCATTTCCCGCGCCGCGCTCTGGCCGGCGATTTTGCCGGCGACAAAACATTCGGTGATGTTGCCGGCTTCCAGATACAGATGCCCGTAGATGGAGCTGATCTCGCCGGCGACGTAGAGACGCGGGATCGGTTTTTTCATCGGATCGAGGACGCGCTGTTTGACGTCGTGCTCGGGGCCGCCCTGGGTGTTATTCACGATGGGCCAAGCTTCGACGACATAGAATGGCGGCGTGGCAATCGGCATCATGGTTTTGGGCGGCCGTTTGTGATCCGCATCACGCCCTTCGTTGCACAGTGAGTTCCAGTGCTCGACGGTTGCCTTCAGCACTTTCGGATTTACGTCAATCTGCCCGGCGATTTCTTCGAGGCTGTTGCCTTTCTTGATCCAGCCCTTATTCAATTCTGCTAGATTATCTTCGCTCCAGCTCGCGTCGTACCGTTCGTCGTTGACGATGGGGATGCCGATCGGTCCGAGCTTGCGTCCTTCTTCATCGAAGATCAGATAGCAGGGGATGCGCGGATAATCCTGAATGTCGGCGTCGTAATACTCCAACGCGCGCGTGCCGGTGTCCTGGGGCGCGGGCGGGTACTCGTTCATGAAGCGCTTGCCGAATTTATCGACGGCGATCCAGATCATTTTGCGATTTTCGTTGCGCGGCCCTGCCCAGACATGGCGAATCGCGAAGGGCAGCTCGGGGAATTTAAAACCGTAGCCGCCGTGAAAATGCCACATATGCCATAGCCCGGCGCCGGCCTTCTGCGCCATCTTGAGGCCGTCGCCAGTGTTGCCGAGATAGACGGGATAGACCGGTTGCGCTTCGAAATATTGCAGTTTCATCGCATCGTCATTCTCATAGCCGCCACACGCGAGAACGACGCCTTTTCTCGCCTTGATATTGATCGATTTGCCTTCTTGCTCCGCGGTTAAGCCCAGGACTTCACCGTTCGCGCCCGTGATCAGTTCTTTGGCCGGAGTCGCGAGCATCACTTCGATCTGTCGCTGATTGACGTTGTCGTAAACGACTTTGAAAAGCCGGGCGCCGCCGCGCAGTCCCTTGGCCCAGGGAAATTCCGAATAGGCCGGAAAATCTTTGAGCTTGATGGAGTCGATGTCGGTGGTGCCGGGAAAGGGTTAGGTGCCGTGGCCGCGGGTTTCGGTTTGCGTCGGTTCGGTGCCGCTGACTTTGGCGAGATCTTTAAGCCAGTCGATCATGCCGACCATTTCTTCGGCCATCTTACGCAGGATGTCGTCGGGCGTGGTGCCGTTGCAGGTGCGTTTCAAGTACTGAAAGGCGCCCTCGGCGTTGCGCGCGAAGGCGACGCCGCCGCCCGACAGCATCGAAATGCCGCCGGGGTGGGGCATTTTTTCGATCAAGAGTACTTTTGCCCCGGCGTCATGGGCGGTGATCGCGGAAATTCCTCCCGCCGCGCCGTAGCCGACGACGATGACGTCGACTTCTTTGTGCCAATCCAAATCATTACCTGTTGTGTTCACTAAAATCTCTCCTTGGAATCAATGTAATGACAACCGTTCTAGCCGTTCAAAACGTTCAAGCCGATCAAGCCCCCTCTTTCCTTCTCCCCCGCGACGCGGGGGAGACACAGTGGGGGATTGAACGGAGCGCAGCGGTTGAACGATTTGAACGTTCGGAACCACACTTACTTATTATAGGCGCTCTTCCAACCAATCCAGCATATACGGCAGATTGTGCGCCCAGTAGTCGTGGCTGCAATGAATCCGGCCGCCGCCGTCGGACTGATCGTAAATTTTCAGCGTCTTGTCCTTGGCGCCGATCTCGGCGAAGAGTTTTTTTGCGCCTTCCAGCGCCATCAACGTGTCTTTATCGCCGTGGGTGATCAGTGTCGGGCAGGTGATATTCTTGGCAATGCCGGCCATGGTGAAGTCTTTCAACTGCCGGCGCGCCTCTTCGTGGCTCACGCCGCCCAAGAGCCTTTGGCAAACCGGCTGCAAGTGCGCGCAAAAGTCGTAGAGATCGTCGAGCACGCTGTAGCAGCCGCTCCAGGCAATGAGCGCTTTAAGCCGCTTCTCGAATGCCGCCACCCGCGGCGCGTAGTAGCCCGCCATGCTGATGCCCAGCAGTGCAATTCGGTTCGAATCGACTTCGGGGCGGGACACGAGATAATCGACGCAGGCTTTCCCCGGAACCTCGTAATCCGGTCTGGTCTTGATGCCCTTTAGATAAATCGACGAGCCACGGCCCGGCGTATCGACCAGTAGCATGGCCCAGCCTCGGTCGAGCATTTGTTTGCCGCCGAAATAAATTTCCTCGGCGTAGGCATCCGCGCCGCCGAGAAAGAGCACCGCCGGCCATTTCCCCGGCTTCGGATTCATCGGATGACAGAAATAGCCGTCGTATTCTTCGTTACCGCAGCGCACCGTGACGATTTCGATTTTCGGCTCATGGAGCTTAAGGGCAGCGCGAAAGTTTTCTTGGGCCTTGCGGAAGCGTTCGCGGCGCTTGGGCTCCTCGGCGATCGTCAAAAGCACATCCGACATCCGGTAATAATTATTAGCGTGAAAAAAACATTGCTCGGCGGTGCGTTGATGACCGGCGGCAAGCGCTGCTTTGGCTCTCGCTTCGGTCTTTTCGGCTAGCTCCAGCCAGGCGCGCTCCCAGGCGTCTTTGTCGCCGGCTTCGACGCCTTTCATCGCGCGGGCGATGTCGAAGACATCGCCGCCGCCTTGCTGCGCCTGAGCGACCAGGCGCAACGTATGACCGCCGAATGGATGGTTAGGAAAAAGGAAATCGAACATGGACACCTCCGAGCCGCGCTCACGGAGAAGGTTGATTCGCGAAGCCGTAGCAAAACATTTCTTGCCCCGGCGATCAAGTCTTTGAAGATCGCAGTCAACTAACCCCTTCGGTTGACATGAGTATCGGTTACGGCGATACTCGCCTCGAAATTCATCATTAACCTTAAGGCGGTAAAACAAATCGGTGATACGATTCTAGTCGAACGGCTCGCTCGGGTGAATAAAGTGATCCAGTGATCCAATTTTAGATTGCCGATTTTCAATTAGGGGAGAAGACGCATGAGAGTATTTTCTTCGAAGCGAGTTTCCGATTCTTGCTCCGATAATCTAAAATCCAAAATTGTATTGGGAGGTGAATCTTGGCATATCGCACCATAGGAAAAGCGCTGCCCCGCATCGAGGGCGAGGGGAAAGTCACCGGTCAAACTAAGTACGCGGCGGACCTGCCGTTCGAGGGGCTTTTGTGGGCGAAGGTGTTGCGCAGCCCGCTGCCCCATGCGCGCATTGTTAAAATCGATACTTCGAAGGCCAAGGCATTGAAGGGCGTGCGCGCGGTCCTCACCGGCGCCGACGTGATGAATATCTATGTCGGCACGCGGGTGAAAGACCAGCCGGTGTTGGCGCAGGATAAGGTTCGCACAGCGGGGGACGCGGTCGCCGCAGTCGCCGCCGACACTGCGGCAATCGCCGAAGATGCGGTCGGCTTGATCGACGTCGAGTACGAAGAGCTTCCCCGTGTCGAGGATCCGATCGAGGCGTTGAAACCAAGCGCGCCGCTGATTCACGAGGATCGCAGCAAATACAAGAACGCGCCGAAGCTGCCGGAGGGTATGTCGAGCCATAACCTGCAATCCTACGTGGTGTGGAATAACGGCGATCTCGACGCCGGTTTCCAGCGTGCGGGGCGCGTCTTCGAGCACACCTTTCGCACGCCGTTGTCTCATCACGGCTACCTCGAGCCCTGCGCTTGCACCGTCCACGTTCACTCCGACGGACGGGTCGAGGTGTGGGCCGCGAACAAGGGGCCCTGGGGGCTGCGCGATCAGATGGCGGAAGACTTCGGCGTTCCCAAAGAAAAAATCAAAGTCCATATCGTTCACGTCGGCGGCGACTTTGGCGCCAAGGCATCGTTGATCGACGTCCCCGTCGCGTACCATTTGTCCAAAGCGACGGGGCGGCCGGTGAAGCTGGTCTTCGATTACACCGAAGAACTTCTCGCCGGCGGACACCGGCATCCTGCTGTGATCCACCTGCGCACGGGAGTAGCGGCGGATGGAACCTTCACGGCGATTAAGGCGACGATCCACTTCAGCGGCGGCGCCTACGGCTCGCAAAAAGCCAATCCCCAGGTGACGGTTCTCGGCGGGCGGCGCTTGGCGAGCATGTATAGGGTGCCGGCGATCAGCTGCGAGACTTATTGCTCGTATACCAATCAGGTTCCCTGCACCCAAACGCGCACGCCGGGCAGTCCGCAGGTCGTGTTCGCCTTTGAGTCGCAGATGGACATCATCGCCAAGGAGATGGGCATCGATCCACTCGAGTTGCGCGGGCGAAATATCCTGCGCGATGGCGATGCCAATCCGATGGGTGAAAAGTGGAGCGATATTCTCATGGGCGAGGTGCTAGATCGCGTCGTCAAAGCTTCCGGCTGGAAGAAGGGCGGAGCGAAGAGATACCGCGGCTGGGGCATGGCGCTCTATGATCGCGGCACGCCGGAAGGGAAAGCGAGTTCGGCGTTAACGCTGGAGGCCGATGGCAAGGTTAATATTCTCACCGGCGTGCCCGACGTTGGCCCGGGTTATTACACGATCAGCCAACAGATGGTTTGCGAAGTCCTCGGCCTGCCGCCGGAAAAAGTTGGCGTGGTTTTCAAAGACACCGATAGCTTGCCATTCGATCCCGGCACGGGTGGCAGCAAGCAAACGAATACTTCCGGCCACGCGGTGAACCAGTCGGCGCACGAGGTGCGAGAGAAATTGATCGCCTTGGCGGCGCGGGAGTTGGGCTGTACGCCGGAAGAGATCAAGCAAGACGGCGGCAGGCTCACGGCGCCCAACAAAAAGTCGACGACGACGCAAAAGATGATCGAGCTGGCTGTGAAAGAAAACGGCGGCCCGGTCTTTCACCTGACCAATTTTGTCCCCAAGGACATGCCGAAGGTCACCGGTTTCGCCGCGCAGGTTGCGGAAGTTGAAGTCGATCCGACGACCGGCGGCGTCAAAGTCCTCAATTTCACCACGGCGCATGACACCGGCACCGTGCTTAACCATCTTACCCTCACAGGGCAGATAGACGGCGGCGTCGTCACGGGCCTCGGTTTTAGCTTGATGGAAGAGAACCCCATGGTCGATGGCAAAATCGCGACGTTGACTCTAGGCGAAGCCAAGCTTCCCTGTATACAAGACATACCGCCGCTAAAGACCGTTTTAGTGGAAAGCCCAACGGGGCCGACCCCTTTCGGCGGCAAGCAGATCGCCGAGAATCCCAACTCGCCGACGGCGGCGGCGATCGCCAACGCCATCGCCGATGCCTGCGGCGTGCGGCTTTTTGACCTGCCGTTGACCGCAGAGAAGATTTACTGGGCGCTAAGGCAAAAACGATAGATCGAGCTTCGAATCTGTTGTTGGAGTACTGGAGTGTCGGAGTGAAAGGAATACCCGGAGATCGGGATTTTCTCGGTCAACGGCACCGGCAACCCTCTCTGAAATTCGTGCCGGTAAATTCGTCGCCGATCTCTGCGGCGGCACCGCCAATACAAACTTTTACTCATAAGGGGGCAAGTGCAAGCACATCCTTTACAGAGAAATCCTGAATCGATGTCAAGTGCAAGCACAATCCTTACAGCATTTTCAATCTGCCACATAACGAGGTGGCAGGGAGTAGACCACTTCTTGAAGCAAAGGTTGTTGCTGCG
>JAUYJC010000377.1 GCA_030688735.1 Deltaproteobacteria bacterium | reverse complement strand
TCACCGATATTTCCGCACTTCATGCATGTAAACCCGTGCGGCCATCGCAGGTGCTCAAGGTGCCTTGTGCAGGCCGCGTCATCGGGGAATACCCGCTGAAATTCTGGGAGTGTCGTCGGGAAGCCGCGAGGGTCCATGACGTGAATTTAGCATCGAATCACCGCTTTGACAATCAACCGGATAGGTAGGGTTCAAACAATCCGGTTCGAACTCGTAGGTTTCGACATTCTGATGAGCAAACGAAACTTCCGCGCCAAATAAGACTATGAGCCAGCTGACCTGCAGCCAGACAAGAAATAACGGCAATGCGGCGAAGCTTCCGTAAATGGCGCCATATTTGGAAACGCCAACCTGGAATTCGATATAGGCATATTGGGCGACCTGGTAAACGGTACCTGCAAAAATGCCAGCCCATAGGCCGGCTTTGAAATTGACTTTGGTATTGGGCATGAACACGTAGACAAAAGTAAATACCACCCAAATGACCGCATAGGGCAAAATTCTCAGAGTAAAAATGGCTACGTCGCCCGCGTAGCCGAGAAATGAAAGGTTTTCGATGATCGATGTGATCCTTGTGGTCAGCAAAACGGCGATGCTGCTCGCGGTGATCAACAGAAACGGACAAATCATCATAACCGACAGGTAATCGGCTAGCTTGCGTCCGAAAGCTCTCGCCTTTTTGATGCCCCAAATATCGTTAAAAGAATCTTCGATGTTACCGAGAACCTTAATAACGGTCCAAAATAGAACCGCAATGCCGACACCGGCAATGGCGCCTCCCTTGGCGTTCTCCAACAAAGAACGAGCAAACCCAATAATCCGCTCCGCTACATCCTCTTGACCCTCCAGGCCTTCGATGATCTGCGCCTCAAGGATTTTTTCCAAGCCAAATCCTTTGGCGATACCGAAGGCCATGGCGACGACGGGCACGATCGATAACAGGGAGTAAAAAGTTAGGGCAGAGGCACGCAACTGACACTTGTCCTCGTTGAAGCCGCGAACGGCCAAGAGAACAATCCTTAACTGATTGATCCAAAATGACTTACTAGCGGGCAATTTGTTCGCGCGAAGACGCCAAATGTCCGTCTTTAAGAACTGAACGGATTTTGAAACTTTAGCTGATAATTCTTGTTTCAAAGCCACGTGCGCCCTCGGGTAAATTTTAAGTTACGCAGTCACTGGGGAAAAAAATTATAGCTCTTCAGCCGGTCATTGGCAAAGCCGAGAGAAGCGGTCGGTGACAGAAGATTTACCGTAGAGTAAGTCAATACCCAAGTACGACGATTACGAGTGGTGGAATTCTGAGCGAGAGCCCCCGGCCAAGGCCAGGGTTCGAGTCGAAGGGACGAGAGTTTTCCAGATCTCCGGGGTTCGACTTCTATTTCTCGACTTTCTTTGAATTGTGGAGTCGAATATGTCTGCGCCCGAACCCTAACCGCCTACGACATCACCGCAGAGATTGATATGACGTGATTCTGCTGAAAAACCCTATGAATGCTTCGACTAGGCTCAGCATGAACGGAAAATCTCCAATGATTTCAGAAGCTCCTCCGTTCGTCCTGAGGCTCTCGAAGGATGAACGGAGGGTTTTTCAGCAGAATCGACTGTTGTCCCAGACCCCGTGATCCCGTGATGGGGACACGCACAGACAAGATGCGCTTAATCGCCTCGCTACCCGGTGCAGGTTATCGTTCGCGCAGATCAGCGCCGGCAGTTGTGTCAACATAGCTCCGCACGAATTGCTTGATAACGTCGTGCAGGGCCCGAGCTGATGTAGGTTTGGTCACGAAAGCGACGATTCCTGCCTGCTTAGCCCGGTCCTGAAATTGGCGCTCAGCCCAGCCACTAAACGCCACGATTGGGATAGCCGCTGTCTCAACGCCCTGCTTAAGCTTGGCTGTCGTGCCAAGTCCACTGATTCCCGGTAGCAACATATCCATTATGATCAGGTCCGGCTTTTCGAGCACAGCTTTCTCCAAGCTCTCCTCTCCGGATTTCGCTTGGACAATTTCATGCCCCAGGGATCCTAACAGAATCGCCAGAAGCTCGCGGCAATCCGCGTTATCGTCAACAATCATGATTTTCGCTGCCATTGTTCGCTCTCCCTATCGAAGTTGCATGCCCGGGCAGGAGGGCCAATCTCCCTTACTTGGCTCCGTGCATTGTCATACTCCGCGACCCGGAATAAGGAACGAAGTCGAGGATAGAAAAACCGGTCTTGAAACTCGCGATCGGCGGTCTCATCCTGCGCAAGAAGGCGCCGACTCCACTCCCCATCTTCTTTCGCATTAGAACCAAAAAAGTGTGGTTATTGCGCGTGTGGGTCTCAAGCGCCGTATGCAGGGTTTCAGTATAGATTTTTACCTCTACCTCCACTCCTTTTTTGGACAGGGCCTCTTTTGCCGTCGCCACCCGAGCTTCGGCGATTTTGTTTTGCCCTTCCCGGGAATATCGCTCTAGAATATTTCGGGCCTGCGCCTTAACCCGGCTCCTGTTCTCCTCTTCCACCCAGTGGTCGCGGATTAATTCAAGCAACCCATTAGCTGGATATGAGACAAAGAAGACAACCTTCATGCCCGCTTGAGCCACCATTTGGATGTAGGGAACAACATCCTCTATCCTGTCGCTACTCTTGAGCGGAACCAAAATTTCGCGTGTCATTTTACCGCCCTTCTTTGTCCTGTGTTTGCTTGTCTATCTGTGACTACAATTGAGCAACCCGTATGCCATGACCATCATGTTTCTGGTCCACTGAGCTAACATATTGAAGTGCCTGCGAAATTTGACTGACGACCTTGTGTGGACAGTGGCCCTGTGAACCCAAGCTCAATGTCCGGTTGGCACCCCGTTGACGACGTTAATGCGTATCCAGTTGACTTGTATTGACTTCTAAACATGTCAACGCCGTATACACGGTGTAAACGGCGTTGACTGCAAAGGTCCATGCGTGATAAACAGCGAGCCAGACATTACGGTCGCAGAGTTTGTCGAATTTAGTTCACCGGAAGGAATGTCATGGAACAGCAGATAGCTGGAGAGAAGGGGCAAATCGTATCTATTCACAAAATTTGCCCGAAAATCCATTCTGAAAGGGATCTTTCCTTGCTCTTGGACCTCATCGCCCAGGAAGCCACCCGAATTCTGCAAGCCGACCGGGCCAGCATTTTTTTGCTGGACGAGACCACGGGAGAGCTTTGGTCGAAAGTTGCGTTGGGAGCGGCAGAGACCTTGCGCCTCGATGCGCGCTTGGGGGTTGCCGGCGCCGTCGTTAGCACGGGCAACACGTTCAATGTCGAAGATGCTCAAAAAAGCCCGGATTTTTATTCTGCGATAGATGTTCACACGGGCTATCATACGCGCACTTTGCTGGCTGCGCCGTTGCGCACCCTTGCGGGTGAAATCACAGGCGTATTCGAAGTGTTAAACAAGGTCGATGGCAGGTTCACACGTGCCGACGAAGAGATTCTTGCGGCCCTCGCAGCCCAAGCGGCCGTGGCCATCGAAACGGCGCAATTGGTGGAGGAACTAAATCGCCACCGGCGTGAGCTTCAACAGGAAAACAGCCAGCTAAGAAAGGAAGTTCAAGGCCGCTTTTATACGCAGAAGATCATCGGTGCGAGCACAAAAATTCAGGCGGTTCTCAACTTGATCCGACAGCTGAGTGACAGCTCAGTCAGTGTCCTCATAACGGGCGACAGCGGTACGGGTAAAGAGCTCGTGGCCAAGGCGATTCACTACTCGAGCGCCCGAGTTCGCCGACCATTTGTCGCGCTGAACTGTGCGGCTCTTCCCGATACTCTCGTTGAAAGTGAACTCTTCGGCATTGAAAGAGGAGTTGCCACCGGGGTCGACCGGCGAATCGGGAAGTTTGAGGAAGCCAACGGCGGAACGCTCTTCCTCGATGAAATCGGCGATTTGAGCACGACCTCGCAGGCCAAGATATTGCGCGTCCTGCAGGAGCGCGTGGTCGAGCATGTAGGAGGCCGAAAAGAAATTCCCGTTGATGTGAGGGTCGTTGCGGCAACCAATAAGGATCTGGAGAGCGAGATCAAAAAGGGGGGCTTTCGCCATGATCTGTATTACCGTTTAAAAGTGGCCCACATTCAGATGCCGGCACTGAGAGAGATTCCGGAAGACATACCGTTGCTGTCCAAGTATTTTTTGGCGCAGTACTGCGGGGAGATGAAAAAACAGACCATGAGTTTAAGCCACGAAGCGCTTGATTGTTTTGTGCATTATTCCTGGCCGGGAAACGTCAGGGAGTTGGAAAACGAAATCCGGCGAATTGTTGTCAGCGTTCCCCGTCAAATAATTCTCGAAGAGGATCTTTCCTCGGGCATTCGGGGGTGTGGCTACAAAACGCTGGCCGCGATTTTACCCGATGCAAGCGATTTGAAAGCGAGCGTTATCGAGTTGGAGAAACGTATGATTTTGGGGGCCTTGCGCCAACACAGGCAAAACCAACAACAAGCGGCAAAAGGTTTAGGTCTAAGCCGCCAGGGATTGATTAAGAAGATGAAGCGATATGGGATAAAGAGTGAGTAAGCCGGTGAATTGGCGGTTGATGCCTCGACATCCCCGGGCCCATGCGCAAAGGTTGCTTTGTTGTCAACTCTGTCTCCGTGCTCCGATTTCTATCTCTCGATTGTCTTTCGACCGGTTGAACCCGGATTCCGCAATGGGAAAGTGACGCTGTGAGCGAACGAAGACAATGCTTTTCTATCCCCGAGCTCAGGACAGATCTTGCTGCGGTGCGACTTTTGTCAGAGTAATAAGGCGTTGTGCCAAGCGGCAGAAAAGACTTTGAAACAGCACCCCTGGGTGTCTTCGCCGCTCCAGGCATGTCCTGAGCGTAGTCGAAGGGTTCGCCCCTCGCTCATATTCAACTGCGGAATTCGGGATCAGTAGAGATTGTAACTTCAACTGCGGAATCCGGGTTGATATGACTGTTACGCCAGCCCTCAGTTTGTCGCGGTCGAGCCCCGCTTGCCTTTCATTCACGGATCGAGCTAGGATCGCACACTTTGTCGGAGTTGCCGGGCGCAGCTATGAAGACTTGTCCTATGTGTGAACGAAACTACGCGGATGCGTTCAACGTCTGCGACGTGGATAACGCGACCCTGGTGACGTCACCGCAGGCGCATGCCCCCTTTGCGGATTCGCTGATAAAGGGTCGCTATAGCCTGCTCCATAAGGTGGGAGCGGGTGAAATGGGAACGGTTTACTTGGCCGAGCACATCACCCTCCGTAAGAAAGTGGCCTTGAAAATTCTCGATCCGAGCTACGGAAAGGACGTGGAGTTTGTCGATGCATTCGAGCGTGTCACTCGCGTGGCCGCCAATGTGAATCATCGAAATATAACCTCGGTCGTCGATTTCGACAAACTTGACGATGGCAGGCTGATGGTCGCGATGGAGTACGTCGAGGGCAGGAATCTTGGCGACATGATCCAGCAGGAAGGTCCACTGGACGTTCTCAAAGCGCTGCGCTTCGGCATTCAGATCGCGGAGGGCCTGGACGCAGTTCATCGGGAGGGCGTGGTTCACGGCAAGGTAACGTCTCAGAACATCATGATCATGGGCGATGGGGAATCCCTCAAGCTCATGGATTTTGGGATCGCGCGGAGCCGGAGCGATACGGAAGTCATGGGACCTGAACTGGTTAAAGGCGCAAAGGTCGTTGAATATACCGATCTTTATGCGATCGGCGTCGTCCTGTACCAGATGCTGACCGGCGAAGTTCCGCTAAACGCCACTGCGACGGGGGGTACTCTCCCGGTGGCGCCCGGAACGATGAGGGAGGAAATCTCCCCCACCGTTGACTACATCGTAAGGCAATGTCTGCACAGAACTCCCGAAATCAAGCAGCTCACAATGCGCGATCTAGCGGATACGTTAAAACTGGTCGTCTCTGCGATGGAGGAGGAAGGTAAGGGCAAGACATGGACGGCGGCTGCGCCGGCCGATACCGAAGTGAAAGAGCCCCGTCGGATCGGTTGGAAGATCGCGGGCGGGGTCGTTTCTTTAGTCGCCGGCGCTGTGGCTTTTTTTCTCTTCGGGCCCGACTCGGTTCCGGAAAAACCTCAGGTCAAGGTAGAATCGCCGTTGCTGTCCTTGCCGGGCATTGGAAGGAAAAGGAGCGAACGCGCGAGTCGGGCGGAGAAGAGCGGTGACCAGGCTCTGTCGCCCAAGCGCCAAGCCAGGGAAAAATTAGCTCGACGCCGCGCTGAAGAGATTGAGCGCAAACAGGCCGTTCTCACTGAAAAGGCGGCGCGGGAAGCGGCCCAAAAAGCCCAGGAGATCGAACAGGCCAAACTTGCCAAGGAAAAAGCGGCGAGGGGATTGGCGCCAAACTTGGACACCGATCGAATCGCGCGGTAAAGGGCGTCGAACAGAAGATCCCGGTTGCGGAGTTGCCGGCGGAGTTGAAAAAAATTCACCATAAGTCTTTCGAATTGTTGAATCGTAGACGTCGGCGCATGAACCCTGCCAAGCTCTGAGATCACCGCGGAGATTGATATGATTGTGATTCTGCTGAAAAACCCTATGAATGCTTCGACAGGCTCAGCATGAACGGAAAAATCTCCAGTGATTTTGACGCCTCCTCCGTTCGTCCTGAGGCCCTCGAAGGATGAACGGAAGGTGTTTCAGCAGAATCGATTGTGTGAACAGATCCCGTGAATTGACTTCAAGAACCGTTCGCGCATACTGGCGGCGTTTCAATTAGTGTAGTTATGCAACGCTTAGGTAGCGTTTGGTTTTGGCCGCTTAGGAGGGGACCGCGTGCCAGCGGCGGTTCGCAAAGCGTTCCAGAATGCCGGTCTGATGAGAAAAAAATGGTCGGGGTTTTGTGTTGTGAGTGCAAACAAAGTAACCTAACAAAGTAGGAAACGAGCGACCGGCCGATGACGAAATCCTTGGCCGGCCATGAGTTTTGGCGAGAGCGCAAATGCGAAAGGAATAACCATGGATGGAATGCCGCGAATCGATTACAACAAAACCCCTTTCGTTCTCATCTGGGAGACGACCCAGGCTTGCGACCTGACCTGTCGGCACTGCCGTGCCGCGGCGCAGCCCAATCACCATCCGGGCGAGCTGACCACTAAGGAAGGGGAAGATTTGCTCCGCCAAGCCGCCGAGCTGGGCACGCCGATTTTTGTCCTGAGCGGTGGCGACCCGCTCAAGCGCGCCGATTTATATCATCTGATCCGCTATGGCGCTGATCTGAAAATGCGCATGGCAACCGTTCCGGCGGCGACCCCGCTGCTCACTGAAGACGTGGTACGCAGGCTCAAGGAGTCCGGCTTGAGCCAGATAGCTCAGAGCGTTGACTTCCCGCGGGCCGAGTTGCACGATAGTTTTCGCGGCGTCCCCGGTGCCTTTGCCAAGAGCATGCAAGCCATCGAATGGGCACACAAGTACAATTTGCCGGCGCAGATCAATACCACGCTGTGCGGCCAGTCGGCGCCTTACCTCGAAGACATGGTGGATCTGGTCCAGCGCTTGGGGATTGTTTTCTGGGAGGTTTTCTTTCTCGTGCCGATGGGGCGCGGCGTCGATCTCGGCGGCTTGACGGCGGCGCAGTGCGAAGAAATTTTCGCGGTGCTCTACCGCGTGCAGAAGAGCTCGCGCTTTTTGGTCAAGGTAACCGAAGCGCCGCACTACCGCCGCTATGTGGCGCAATGCGAGATGGAAGAAAGAACGGAGCCGCGCCGGCCGCACGGGCCGGTTGATGATCTGCCTAGCCAGCTCATGCGCACGGAAGGACCGGGCCACAGCATCGGACTGGCGGCGCAAGGGGTTAATTCCGGCCAGGGGTTTGCCTTTGTCTCCCATACCGGAGATGTCTATCCGAGCGGCTTTCTACCCGCCAGCGCCGGGAATCTGCGCGAACATAGCCTCAAATCGATGTATCAGGACTCGGAGCTATTTAGACAACTGCGCCGGCCGCACGAATTCAAAGGGGTGTGCGGCATCTGCGAGTTCAACAGGATCTGCGGCGGATCACGTTCGCGGGCGTTTGCCTTGACGGGTGATTATCTCGAAAGCGATCCCTGGTGCGTCTACCGTCCGGCAACCAAGAGCGTCGCGGACAAGGAGGCGGCGCGCCCACGCGCAGGATGATCGCTTGAGCGGCCCCGCGTCTAACAAATACACTCTTTCGTCATTAGCAGCATTCGCGCCTGCGACTCTTGACCTTGGCGAGATCGCAGGAGCCTCTCTCCCGTCCATTTCTGTTCAAGGTTCCGGGCCTTATATTAGGTCTGTTGCAAATTATCATATTGGAGATCATGTTTATGTGACACCGATTTCAAGAGCTTTCTGGAATGAGGACCATCGGAGTCTGCCCTGAGCAACGTCGAAGGGTTCAAAGTTCAAGGTGCCTGTACGGATAGAGGTTAGAATCCAATGGGCAAGTTTCACATAGTCTATTTCGGCAGCAACGATGTGCCGGTCGCCCTGATCAAGCCGATCCTCGCCGAGATCGACGCCGATATGACGATCCGCCGCCCGACCAACGACGCGGAAGTCGTCGAGATGGGCAAAGACGCCGACGGCATCATCATGCATGGCTCGGTGCCGCTCACGCGCGAGATCATCTCCCAATTAAAGCGCACCAAAGTAGTCTGCCGCACCGGCGTCGGGGTCGATCGGATGGATCTCAAGGCCGCCAAAGATCACGGCCTGATCATCTGTAATGCCGCCGGCTGCAATTCCATCGAAGTGGCGGAGCAGGCGATCGGTCTCCTGATCGCTATCTCGCGGAAACTCGCACGCATGAACCAATACGTGCGCGATGGCAAATGGCGGCGCCACACTGCCGAACTGCACGCTTATCGCGGACGCGTCTACCGCATCCAGGGAAGAACAATGGGCATCGTTGGCCTTGGCCATGTCGGCAAACAGGTGGCGCCGCGTGCCCAGGGCATGAGGCTCAACGTGCAGACTTACGATCCCTATCTCAATCCGAAAATTGCCCAGGAAATGGGCGTTAAGATGGTTTCATTCGACGAGCTGGTCAAGACCTCCGACTTCATCAGCCTGCACGCGCCGCTGACGAAGCAGACGCGCAAGATGTTCAGCGCGCCGCAGTTCAAGGCGATGAAGAACACGGCCTATCTCATCAACTGCGCGCGCGGCGGATTGGTTGACTCCGACGCCTTGTACGACGCCCTGGTCGCGGGCGAGCTTTCGGGCGCTGCATTAGATGTCACCGATCCCGAGCCGTTACCTGCTGACCACAGGCTGCTCACGTTGCCCAACGTCATTGTTACCTGCCACACGGCGGCGAATTCGGACGAGTCTTACGTCGACTGCCAAACCCACGCCGCCCGCGAAGTCATCAACGTCCTCAGCGGTAATGGCCCGACGACCGAGATAAAAGACCCGTGGCTCCTGGAAGAAGCGCAGGGCGAGGGGTTTGGAGGAGTGTGAGAGTATAAAGGTTTGAGTGTCAGGCTCCGATCGCCAATGGTCGGTAATTTCTCTCTCCAACGACACGGGTTGGGATCTCGCGAAGTCAAGTAACTGCCGGACACTCCACATTCGACTTGTGACTGTATATTCCTACGCAACAGTGTATCCTCGGACGGACAGACTTGAATGGGCCAGCGGAACGCTGATTCATCACGCGAACTTAAGGAGCCGGTCGGTTGGGAAGAAAAAGACACGACCAATGCCAAAACCCCTTATTAACCACGCGTGTGCCTCGGCCTGATCGACGCGAGCTACGTTTGCTCCTTCGAGGATTTAAGGCTGATGTTTAGAGACTAACTGGCATCGGCCTTGCTTCTTTATTCTAGACTCTGTTTTGAGATTGTCCCATAGGTTCATTCGGAGTAACTGAAAGCTATTCTTCGAAGGAGGTGTTTATGGCAATTTGGAACCAGCCGGCGCAACCGGAGACAAGTGGAAAGCCGCTGATCGAGAAACCGCCCGTGGAGCAGCCAATCGTTGCACCGGCGAACCCGGTACCGGCGCGCAAGGAATACGCGGCGAAAGATCGCAGGGAGTCAGTATTTGGCACCGGCGTATCGATCGACGGCAAGATCGAAGGGGACGGCGATGTGCGGATTGCCGGAAAGTTCAAAGGAGAGATTCAGATCAAGGGCGACTTGACGATCGAGAAAGGCGCGCGGATTACGGCAAAGATCAATGCCGAAACGGTTACCATCGGTGGGGAAGTGGAAGGCAATGTGCTTGCCAGCTCACACGTCGAACTTTTGGAAACTGCGCAACTCATCGGGGATCTCAAGGGGAGCACGCTTACCGTGGCAGCCGGATCGCGGATGCGCGGCCATGTCGAATTCGGCTGGAGCGAGGCAGAGAGCGGAAAGTTCGTAGTCGTTAAAGGTCAGGAAAAAGGGAAGAACGGCGCGGCGAGTTGAGCCTCGACCGGCATTCAAAGCCGGCCCTTTTGGTTCCTCCCGGCGGTCCTAAACGGGGACGAACTTGGAAACGACGAGCTGCGCAAAGGACCGGCGTAACGAATGATGAGCCTATTCCGTGCTTTACCCACAGATTGTTTTCTCATCCTCACGATGCGCAACGAGCAGGGATTTATTGTTCTTCGAGTCTAAAGCAGCCCCCGGCACATCGCCAGCGGCCGCTTAGGCCGTTGCCGTGCCGCTCGACGTGACCGATCCCGAGCCGCTCTCAGCCGATCATAATCTCCTCACGCTGCCCAACGTCATCGCCACCTGCCACACCGCGGCGAATTCCGATGAGTCCTGCGTCGACTGCCAAGACCACGCCGCGCGCGAAGTCGCAAACGTCGTCAGCGGCAAGAGGCCGATAATCGAGATCAAAGACCCGTGGCTCCTGGAAGAGGCGCAGGATGAGGGTTCCGGAGGGATACATTTCATCTGACACACTTGATGCAAAGTGACAATTTTCTTGCCGAATAGCATGAAATCCGGCAAAATGACTATCAGTGACACCTAAAGTTGCTGTAAACCTTGTCGATTAGTAGTTAGAAAGCTGCGCTGGATAGCTTCGAAAACTAGCCTGAGGGGAAGCGCCTCTTGCCTCTGAGGCCTTTTGACTTCGGGGCGGGCGGCAGCGGTAGCTGAGAGGAGTTCCAATCATGAAGTACTGC
>JAUYJC010000375.1 GCA_030688735.1 Deltaproteobacteria bacterium | reverse complement strand
CTAAAAATAAAAAAGCCTCCTTACGGAGGCTTAATTTAATCTGAAGTTCTCTCTCTCTAGTCAAGTCATCATGAAAAATACATCCCCTCTCTGATCAACACAATGTGAAATCCTACACCGGTGGCGCCGGCACTCTCTATTAACAAAGATCTTCAATTGATCGAACCAGCTCCTCTCTTGCTCGTTGATATATTCTCAGATCGTGCCTTCGAACTACTATCCTTGAGAATTGTCGCGGCTTGCGCAAATTTTCCGGGCGCGGAAGACCCCTCGGATTCGGATATCCCCCGCCCCAAAACGCTAAGCGACAGGCCCAATGCCTGTCATCCCGAGCGAATGCGAGGGATCTAGGAAAGATTTCTCTCTTCGTTCGAAATGACAATGCTCTCCCTTTGCGCCTTTGCGTCCCTTCGACATTGCTCAGGACATGCTTTGCGGGAGATACTCCGAGACCGACCGGTGCGCAGAGCGCACCCTACGAAAACCTTCGTGTCCTTCGTGCCTTCGTGGTGAATCCGACTTTTCTCATTTTGGTTGCGGCGTAGCCGCGCTGGGTCCTTCGTGGTGCAATCTGCATCCTTCATTCGAGTTATACGTAACCGCGCTAGTCAAAGACCGCTGCGCCTTCCTCCGTATTGCTCGCGCCGCAGCCGGTCAACTCAGACGCCGTCGCCATAATGACGCGACTGCTGGTAGTGTTGCCGCAGCAGATCCTTGCCGTAATCGTTGCCGTTGGGCGTGCGCACTACGACGTGGATATGGTCCTTATAGGGCATTGTGTACTGGCGGAACGCGATGCCCCGCTGGTGGTCGAACTCGATGATGACCACCGGGCTTTGCAGGCGATAGTAAAAGACGCTGTCGTCTTCGATGCCGCCCATCCAGCAAAAGTAGGTGTCGCGCAGGTGGCGCTTCACCTCGGCCATTTTGACCTCGGCATGGTCGGGCCGCATGCGGCCGACGTGCAGCTCGATCAAATGGAGCAAAGGTTCATGCTGGGCGCTCGCCAGCGCGCCGTAACATATGCCCGCATAGTCAAGCACCAGGTTGTCGCGAAAGGCGGCGGTCAAAATTTCGCCCTTAGACTCGGCCGCAATGATCGCTTTGGCGCGTTGCTCGGTCGAAAGCGCGCGGATCATCGCCAGCCCCCGGTCCTCATCCGCCTTGAATACTCTCGTGCCGGCGTACCGGCCGGTCGTGGCGTGGACGGGCTCCGAGCCGAGAAAAGCGGGCGTCATGACCACCTGGTCGCCAAGGACAAAATAACTCACATTGAGATGATGGCCGTCGATCTGCCAGCCCCAGGGATCGCCGGCCGAAGGAGTTCCCATGATGCTCAGCCAGTAGAGATCCTCACCGTACTCGGTGAGTCTGCCGGTCATCTCGAGCACTGTTTCATTGAGGCGCATGACGTCGCGTGCGGTCTGAAATCCCTCGGCGCTGAGACTCTCGCGTAGAAGCGCGAAGGCATGGTCGCGCTGGGCATCGCTCATTTCAAACAACGGCATGCCGTGGCGCATCAAGGTCGGATGGATATTGCTCCATTTGCGCCACTCGGGCGTGTCCACCGGGAAAACCGTCTTGGCGCGCTGCTCCGGCTTCAGCGATGCGAGAAACGCTTCCGCTGCCTCTTTGATCGGCCGGGTGGAGACGCCGGTCTTCTCAATCGAGAACAGACCCGGAACGACTTTGCCATCCGTGGTGATTCCCTTGAACGGCTCGGCCGCAGCCGCCAGGGAGTTTTCGAGGTAGCCTGGAGAACCACCTTTCGTATGGAGCGGGCGGGCCGGGTCTCGGAAAACTCCCGCCGTCTGATTACGATCGCCCATCGAAGAACTCCTTCTTCAGCCGGTCAGCGTTTGTACAGCCGCTCGAAGTAGCCTTCGTCGTCCAATTTTTTCACGAAGCTCATGTCGACGAAATCTTCCGGCTTCGAGTTTTTGGCCTTGGGGTTGCGCGGCGCCATCTCGTCGAGGATGGTCTGGATGCCCGGCAGCGTCGGGTAGAGTTTTTCCGGCAGGACTTTGAGCGCGATTTCCTTGTAGGTTTCCTCCAGCGCCTCGCGGTCGGTGGTCTGGAGGTATTTGCTCAGAATTTTAATCGTCGGCTCTTTCTCTCTCTTGTAGTAATGAACCGCGTCCGCCAGCGCGGCAACCACCGAAGCGACGGTGTCGCGCTGGGCCTTGATAAAGCTCTTTCTCGTCAGCAGCGCGGTCAGCTCGAACGGAATGTTCAGTTGCGCCATGTCGATGAGCGTGTTGTAGCCGAGCTTGCGCGCCGTGAGCGTGAACGGCGGCGTAATGATCGTCGCCTGGACGTTTTTCGATTGCAGCGCGGCGAAGCGTTGGGTTTGCGTGCCGATCTGTAAGATCGTTACATCCTTGTCCGGATTGAGCCCGACTTTGGCCAGCGACATGCGCACGCTCATATCGGTGGCGCTGCCGAATCGGCTGATGGCGACTTTGCCGCCCACCAGTTGGTCCACCTTTTTGATTTCCGGGACAGAGATCAAGCTGTAAGGAAAGGTGTTGAGTAGACTCGCGATGATGACGACATCCGCGCCGGCAAGATTACTGTTGACGGCGGCGGAGCCGTCTGCCATCACCATCGCGACGTCGCCGCCCATCATCGCTTGAAAGCCCAGGGAGCCGCCGGCCGTAAGAATCAGAGTCGGATCGAGGCCGTGTTTTTTAAAAATTCCGGTCTGCTGGGCGATAATCAAGGCCGCCTGGTAGGGGCTCGTCGCGGTATAGGCGATGTTGAGCTTGCGCAATTGCGCGTTGGCATGAGATCCGAGAGATAAGAGCAGAGCCAATATCAGTATTAATCTTTTGCCATTTACGTAACGCATTTTAGGTTCCTTGCCCACTTAAAGTTCTGGTTCTAGGTTTGTTGCTTCTGTTAACTCGCAACCCGGAACTCGAAACCCGATATAGCGAGCGGTTGCCGCTCGCTATTTCTCCGGCTCGTACTGCAGGTTGTCGCGAATCAGGTTCGAAATCCCGCGCGCGATGGGGCGGCGGATTTCTTCGCCGACATGGGCGAGGCCGCCCAGTGCGCGGCCAAGGATCGCGAAGCTCTTGGACATCTGCCAATGGAAGCCCATGTCCATGGAAATCGCCGCGATGGCGCCGGTGACGTTTACCGGCAGATGCTTGCCGATTTTTTCGTCGGCGATCTTGCCGATCTTTCCCAACAGCTCGCAGTAGCGGCCGTAAACTTTGGTATCCTGCGCGACTTGAAAAAGCTTGTCCGCGCGCGGATCGCCGCCCGTGTGGATGCCGTGGCCGATGCCGGGAATGACCTGCTTGTTGGCCAAACGTTTCTCGACGGTGTTTTTCGCGACCGCATCGAGATCGGATTCTTTCGAACTTCGTGGCAAGGCGTCGTTGAGCATCTTCGCGCAGTATTCCGAGGAGCCGAGATGGACGCTGCCCGCGCCGAGGATCGCCGCCGCCACCGCGCCCTGGATCGCCTCGGGGGCGGAGTGAAAGGTCATGCGCGCCGCCGCCGCGCCGGTGGTCATGCCGTGATCGACGAGGACGATCAACATGCTGTCGATCATGCGTCCTTCCTCGGCGGTCGGCAAACGCCCTTGGAGCATCAAGCAAAGCATCTGGGCGAAGCTGATTTTACCGAGCAATTGCTCGTTCAAGTCGTAGCCGCGGACAAAGATCTTGTCCAGCTCCACTCTGCCCATCGAGGAAACGAGTTTAGGTGTGTCAGCCATAAAACCTCCAGTTACTAGTTTACCTTAGCAGACTCCCGGACGTGAGTCCGGGTGGTGTATCGGGTTCCAAATAGGCGACGAGTCGTCATTCCGGCCTGCCCGCGCCCCGGCAGGCGGGCCAACCCCCGCGAAAGCGGGGGGCGAGCCGGAATCCAGGTTTTTGTAAGGGCGGGTTTCAAACCCGCCCCTACTGGATTCCCGCTTTCGCGGGAAAGACGGATGAGGTGCCTCTCGGACAAGCGAAGCTTGCATTCTGAGAAATGCCCCGGACGTAAGTCCGGGGAAACTTACTTTCAAGTTGCTAGCTTCTGGTTCCGGATTTAACAACTGGAAACTCAAAACCAGTAACTAGAAACTATCTAATCCAACCGCAACCGGCGCGGCGTTTTCTCCCATGCCTATCTCCGTTCGCGCAGGACTTCCTGTATGATCGTCGCATCGACGACGCGATCCAAGGGTAGGTCGGGTTTGCCCTGTTGTTCGAGCACCGTTTTGATAGCTTCCGGCAGGGGCCGCGCGTCTTCGATCAACAGCCGGGAGTAGATGGCGTGGGACTCCACCGCAACGCCCTCGTCCAGGCCAAAGAACTTCTGTAAAAACGGCACGACCTCGGCTTTTTGATTCTTGATCCAGTGCAGCGTATCCAACTGCGCCCGGACCATCTTTTTGACCTGCTCGCGCTCCTGCTGAATCTTTCGCGTCGAAGTGCCTATCCCCACCGTCGCCATATCGATCACGTCCGACGCCGAGCCAAGGAGGGTAAAGCCTTGGCGTTTAGCCACCACGAAAAAAGGCAAGGAGAGCGGCGTTGCGTGGATGCTTCCCGAGTGCAACGCCGCAAAGCGTGTATCCGATCCGCCCATGTTGACAAAATTTACCTCGCGCGGGTCGAGGCCGCCGCGGCGCACCAGGTGGCGCGCGACGAAATCGTCGGCGGCGCCGATGGTGACGGCGATGGTTTTTCCTTTCAAGTCGGCGATGGACTTGATCTCGGGCCGGGCGACCAAGGTGTGAAACGAGGTTCGCAGCGCCAAGGTCACGAGTCGGACCGGCGCTCCGGCGATACTGCCGCGCGAGATCGTGCTGGCGCCGAAGGCGTAACCGATGTCGCCGGATTGCAGCGCGCCGATGGTCAACGGCGGGCGCATGGCGATGATTTCAGCTTCGATGCCATGCTTGCGGTAAAAGCCGCGCTCCTTGGCGGCCCAGGTGTCGAGGAAGCCGAGCGACTTGGATGAGACGGCGATGCGGACTTTCTCTAGGCCGCGCTCAGCCGCAATGCTCGGCGCGCTCAACGCGAGCAGCAGAAACAGCGGCAATAGTTGTTTGAGGGGCATCCGCATATTTGAACTCGTTTTCATTCGATCTTTAATCCGCTCCCCGGCATACTGCAAGCGATCCAGGAGTATTATTTTTGGGATCTTCAGGGTTCTGTGTGGCAAACCTGACCAACGCTATTTCAGTGCAAGGCCTCGGAGATTGCACCGCAGAGGCGCTGAGGGCGCGGAGAAAATCGGTTGAAGAGATCATCTTGAACAAGCCCTCTGCGAACTCTGCGTCTCTGTGGTGAATACTCCTTGACAGTAAAGCCGGAAGAACCTATTTTTGTTTCCCGGCCGTGCCTGTTGAAGCGGCGCGCCGTTGCAGATAGATTCGGGTCGAAAAAACATTTCGTGTCCAACGCCAGGAGGTCTTTATGGTCAACTACTCACCCAAACTCACTTTCGGTCCCGAAGCAGCGGATTGGCAGGAGCGGCTTAACCCCGATCGCATGCGGCGCGGGCGCGTCGAGCGCGCGCAGATGCTCATGCGCAAATACGGGATCGCCACGATCCTGGAAGCCAACCACCAGAATATTCGCTATCTCACCGCGCTCAAGGGCTTCGCCTATCCGATGGTCCGCTACGTGCTATTCTTCGCGGATCAGGAGCCGGTGATGTATGAGCACGACGGCTATTATCACCAGATGCCCGACCAGTGCCCGTGGATCAAGGAATGGCGGCCGGCGCGCTCCTGGCTGACCGGATCTCCCGGCCCGGAAGCCAGCGCGGTGGAGGCGAAAGCGTTCGCCGGTGAGATCAAAGCTGAACTCGAGAAGCGCGGCCTGCTCGGCGAGAAGCTCGGTTTAGGCGGCTTCGACGGCCTCGCCCGTGAGGCCCTGGTCAATGCCGGCGTTAAAAATATCGTCGACACGCGCAATCTCATGCTCGAAGCGCGCAAGATTAAGAATCGCGATGAGATCGATTGCTTGAAAACCTGCGCCGCAATGGTCGACGGTGTGTGGTACCGTATCTGGGAAAACTTGAAACCCGGCATGCGGGACACTGATTTGATGACGCTCGGTTCCACGGCGGGATATGAGCTGGGACTGGAATCCGCCGTGCCGGGCGGTTGGCGCAGTGGGCCGATGACCTTCGACCGCGGCCCCCACGCGACCAGCCGCATCATCCAGGTGGGCGATCTCGTCTACGGTTCTTACTGCGGCGCGACCTACATGGGCTACGGCAGTTGCACATACCGGACTTTTATCGTCGGCCGGCCGCCCACGGCGAAAGAAAAGGACTGGTACAAGCAGGTGCGCGATCGCATCGACGCCGTCATCGGCGAGATCAAGCCGGGCAAGACGACGGCCGACGCGGCGAAACATCTTCCGCCGGCGAGCAAATGGGGATATAAGAGCGAGGTCGAGGTGCTCGCCAGCGAGATCGGCCACGGCATCGGTTTGGGAACCAGCACCGGCTACGACATGCCGATCATCAACCGTTTGTGGTCGTTAGATCACCCACAGGTCTTCGAAGAAGGGATGACGCTGGCGGTGGAGTGTCGCGAAGGGGAGGCACGTGTCGGCGGCACGCGCCTCGAAAACATGATGGTGGTCACCAAGAACGGCGCCGAGATCATGGACTACTTCCCGCGCGAGGAGATCCTCATCGCGCCGCGGTGATGCCGCATTCTTGCGCGGTATCAGGTCGCTTGGTTCATGCGACACCGCTGCGCGGCTACTATATTTTGCGAGCGGAACGGAAGCAGTTTTCGAGAATTCTCCCGAGGCGCAGACGCTTGGCTGATTCCTTGAGTCGAGTGAGGTTGAGGTGCCGGGAGGATACTGAAAGCAATTCCTGCACATCCAACAAATCTTGCGGCCCACCAGCGTCGAGTTTCATCAAAATGAGATCCTCCGGATGTAAGACCGGAACTTTGGTGCCTTCGACATCGACGCCAATCGCCCTTTGAACCGCTTCACGCTGCCAGAGTTTATGCACCCATAAGATATCCGCCCGAACGCCTCGAAACGCAGTTGAAAGCTCGATCCGCAACAGTAGCGGAATCGGATCGTCGTAACCGCCTACACGCCATGCTACGGAACTGCCGAGGTCTTCCAAACGGTCCTTAATCTTCGCGCGCACAGCGAGGCTTCTGATTGGGCTCGGTTCGCAGTCGGCGATGATGTCGATGTCTTCTGTGGCTCTGATGACTCCCCAAGTCGATACGGCTAAACCACCCAATAGCGCGAAGCGCATTGCGAGTTGAAGTTGGGTTCCGGTCTCAGACAGCAACCGGTGTATTTCTCGAAGAGCTGGAGTTAATCGCTGGTCCATCTGTTAAGTGCTTTGCGACCGGCATCGCGGAGCGCGTAGCAAAGGTCGGAGAGTTCCAAGGCCAATTTGAGATTTTCGCCGGGCGTTCCAGGAGAAACAGAGCGTGATTTTACACGCGAAGGCCGGCGCCTCTGCCGCTGGCTGAGCGAGAGTACGGTTGCGCGTCGCAACTTCGTCTTTGAAGCAGCCATTGGTAAAAAACTACCAGATTGACAGTTTACTTACCAGCATAGCTTTAGCGTCGCACGGTGCCGGAAAGACCGTTAACGATTCTTTTTCGCGTGCGATATACATCACGCGTTACACGGCGGCATGTCGATTCGAAGCAGCAACACTGGCGGGTTGTGCCTTATTTAACCCCAAGCTCGTTGTTGACCTCCCGCTGCAGAGAGAAATCGAACACGGCTGAGCTTTTTACCGGCTCTTTGAGCTTTAGAAACTGCGCGTCCGCTTTGAGATGCTCTTCGACCTCCTTATCCGTCGGAATGCCGTTTCGCGTATATCCGGGGAGGCTGTAACGGTGGGTTTCGAGGGCGATTTGCTGGCTGACGTTGAGATACTTGGCCAGGATCTCCGCGGTGGCGGCCTCATTGGTGTGAAAAAATCGGTTCGCCTTCGCCAGGGCGCGCAGCGCGCGCTTGACGACGCCCGGTTTATCGTGCAGCGTTCTCTCCGAGACGATAAGGCCCGAGATAAAATTGATGTATTCGTCCGCCATGGAGGCGAGCAGGTTCAGTTTATGGCGATCGCGGGCGACGAACACCGTGGGCGGTGAAAGAACGGTGATGTGCACCGGCCCGGCGAGCTGCGCCTGGAGCTGCGCCGGCACGTCGCCGGAAACGATGGTGGTAATGTCCTTGGCCGGATCGATGCCTCCCTTGCGCAGCATGTGATTGCCCGCGAATTGCTGGCTGCCGCCGAAGGTGGTGACCGCCATCGTTTTACCGCGCAGGTCGCTGAAGCTTTTCAATTCCGGCCGTGTCACCAGCCAGAAGAGCGGGACTTTTTGATTGACGGTCAAAACCTTGAGCGGCAGGCCCTGGATGATGCCGCGGATCGCCGTGCCCATGATGTGGATCCCCTCGATGTCGCCGCTCACCGCCGCGGCCATCGAGGTAGTGCCGCGGGTCAGGATGAGCTGCGGCTCCAAAGCCTCTTCTTTGAAGAATCCTTTGTCGTTGGCGATGAAAGGCAGGATCGACGAGATCGAGCGGCTTGCGTAAGCGATGCGGATGCGGTCGTCCGCTGTGGCGACGGACGCTACCGCCAGCCACGCAAGCAACAGTCCGAAGAACAGTTTTTTTAAGCGCATTTTCACCTCATCGCTCCCTCTAACAAGAGCTTCCTTGAATTGCAACGAAGTGGCGGGTTATAAGAATTCAGCGGTTAGTCACGAAATCGTTTCGATTCAAAGAAGAAATCGTGCACCACGATCACTACGATGAGTCAAAATTCATGAGCAACGAGCGGGTGATTCAGTTTCTCTACGAGCTGCGCGGCAAGACGTTGCAGACCTACCGGCAGTCGTATGTGGGGGAGGATGAACAGGGTAAGGAGTAAGGCGAGTGAAAATTTTGGATTTCCGATTTTAAATTTTCGATTGGGGGAAAAGAAATAAACAAAGAATCAGAGTTCAAAGGATGGGGTGATTGATATGAAGAATGAGGCTAAGATGATTCGTCGATTTTTGTCGGTGGTATCTATTGTCCTGGGAGTTTGCGGCGCCGTCGAGCAGATGGGATGCGCGCTTCTCTTCGCCGGGCAAAGCACCGCTTCCGCCGTCAAGATTCGCGCCAGCTACGGTGGCGAGCTTGGTTATCAAGCACCGCTGTGGGTAGCGCATGAACTAAAATTATTCGCCAAACAGGGGATCGACTCGGAGCTAATCCGGATCGCCGGCGGCTCGCGCAGCATGGCGGCGCTCTTGGCCGGCGCCATCCAGGTTTCCCAGAGCGCCGGCGTGTCGCCGGTGCAAGTCGATTTGGCCGGCGGCGATCTCGTCATCGTCGCGACCTCGACCAACCGGCCCACGGTGAGCATCGTCGCACAGCCAAAGACGGTGAAAAAGCCGCAAGATTTGGTGGGCAAGACGGTGGGACTGGTGGGGCGCGGCGAGATGAACGAATTTTTCTTTTTGAACGCGCTTGAGCGCTGGAAAATCGATCCCAAGTCGGTGACGGTCATTGCGATCCCCGGCTCGCAGCCGCGTCTCGTGGCCGTTGGCACGGGGACCATCGACGCGACGATTCTGGCGCCGCCTTTTACCTTCGAAGCGGAGAAGCTGGGGCTGGTGACGCTGGCGGATTTCACCACCGGCTCAGAGGCGTTCCCGCAGTCGGGGCTGGTCGTGCGTAAAGAATATCTTCGCAACAACCGTGACCTGATCAAGCGCATGCTCATGGCCTATGTCGAAGCGATCCATGTGCTCAAGACCGGTGGCGAGAGGAGCACCGCGATCATGAAAAAGTATATGCGCATCACGGACGATTCGATTGCCAAGCGAAGCTTCGAATATTACTCGAAACTGTTCTCTCAACCACCGCTGACCGATGAGAAGGGGATCGCTGTGGTGCTGAAGTTCTTGGCCACCCAGCCGGGCACGGCCCAAGCGAAGAATGCCAAGGCCACAGACTTTTTCGACAACAGCGTGTTGGCCGAGCTGCAACGCGAGGGTTTCATGGCGCGCTTGAAATAGTGCTTTTCTCCCAGCGTGGCAGAGCCGCAACCAAAATGAGAAAAGTCGGATTCACCACGAAGGCACGAAGGACACGAAGGTTTTCGTAGGGTGCGCTTCGCGCACCGGTCGGTCTCGGAAAATCTCTCGCAAAGGCGCAAAGGGAAATCATTGTCATTTCGAACGAAGAGAGAAATCTTTCCTAGATCCCTCGCATTCGCTCGGGATGACAGGTCTTAGGCCTGTCACTTAGCGTCTTGGCGCCCCTTCGACCAGGCTTAGGACATGCTTGGCGGGAGCAATATCCGAATCCGAGAGTTTCCGACTACCGGAAAACTTGCGTGAAGTTAGGAAAGGGTCTCCATGGCTCGCTCTTATTTCAATTACGAATCGATGCTGCGCTGGCGCGCCGAGTGGCTGGAGAAACAGCTCACGGGTAGGCTGCTCGTGAGATCCACCGACCGCGACTTTGAAGCGTCGCGGCAGGCGCTGCTCAAGCGCTATGTCACGTTCGAATTCACGCCCGAAGTGGCGTCGATCAATTGGTCGGTATTTTTAAACGATGTCAAACAACACTCCGGCCGCCACCGGCACCAGGGCGGGCTGGTGCTGTTTGTGATCGAGGGCAGCGGCAGCACGGATATCGACGGCACTCTCTACAGATGGCGGCGCGGCGATCTGATCACGCTGCCGATCCGGCCCGGCGGCGTCGAGCACCAGCACTTCAACGACCACGCCGGCAAGGATTGCCGCTGGGTCGCGTTCTATTACAAGCCGTTCGAGGACTGGGTCTGCCACACGATGACCCACATCCAGGATCATACCGATGCTCCGGCGGCTACCGGCATCGGCGAACGCGTCGCAAGCTCACAGACGGGTCTCGATCTGAAGTTGCCGGAGTTTCAGTATCGTGAAGAATCTTCGCGGCGGCAAACTCTTTACGATGCACTGATGCAGATTCGCGACGCCCAGCGCAAACTGCGCGGGCCGGCGAGCTGCATCCGCCGCGGCGATGAACTCCCGTGGGAATTGAACGCGCACGGCATCATGCGCTGGTACCTGCACCCGCTCTTTCTCAACACGGCGCTGCGCAATTTTACCGCGTACCTTCAGTGTCTTCCGCCCGGCAGCCGGAGCGGCTTGCAGAAACACCCCGGCGATAAAGTGTTCTTCTTCCTACGCGGCAAGGGGCACACGATGATTGACGGAGTACGCTACGATTGGGGCGCGGAAGATTTGCTGATCTTGCCGATCCGTCCCGAAGGGGTCGCGT
Source organism: Deltaproteobacteria bacterium (assembly GCA_030688735.1). Taxonomy (GTDB): domain Bacteria; phylum Desulfobacterota; class Binatia; order UBA9968; family UBA9968; genus JACPFE01. The sequence goes on along the minus strand of JAUYJC010000375.1, from coordinate 12,860 downwards.
ATCAACATTTCAACGACGATCCAAGCGCGCCGGCATTCTTGTTCGCCTGCGAGCCCAATCTCGCGTTTATCTTCGATCTCGACCGCGGCAGCAGCTTCGAAGAACTTGCGAACGCGCCGGAGTTCAGCGACCAGAGCGCGGAAAGCACCATCGCGGCGACTCCGCCGGTGTTCTGAGAACGGCTGGAACTGTTCGACTGACTGTTGCTTTCGCCTAATGCCTTGCTGGGCGGCCCGCGGTTTCCAGTGCAATCGAATGGGCGGGAAGAATCAGTCAATAATGTTGCGCAGGGCGGGGGGTTGGGAGGGCTACAAAAGGGGTGGCATGATCAGACCGATTTTGCGATAATGCAACTGCCGGTTTGACTGCTTTGCGGCAGGGGATATTTCAATGACAACAAAAGAAAACTCGGTGGAACTCGAACTTAAGCTAACGTTGCCGGGCTCCTTAGTGCGAGAAGCGGAAGCGAGCGGTTTGCTCACATCGCAGGCGTTAGAAGCACTACTGCGCGAGGAAGTACGGCGCCGGCGCGTTGGCCAACTGTTTGAAGCCGCCGATCGTTTGGCTGCTCTTCCGCCTCTGACCGAGGCCGAGGTCGAAGCAGAAATCCAGGCCGCGCGCGCTGAGAGACGATCCTTCCGTGCGAGTGGTCACTGATACAAACACCGTTGTCTCCGGCTTACTGTGGCACGGAAATCCTCGGCGGGTGCTGGAGGCTCGGCGCGCCGGGGCAAGGTTCGTCTGTAGCTTCGCTCCACGTTGCGTGAAGCGCCTGCTCTGTTTATTCTTATCTCTGTCATGTCAAACGACCTTTCTTTTCTCCAACTGACCAAAGTCCATCAGTGGCTCGATGAGCTGTTCTTGGCTCATCGAACCGCGCTCCTGGGGCTGGACCTCTCTCAAGCGAAGTTGCTTTTCGACCGATATGAGACCAACCTTCTCTTGCACATGAAGGACGAGGAGGAGTCGCTGATACCTATCTATGGGGCGAGGATATCCGACGTGCCGGGCGGCGCCGTCGAACTGTTCATCGCCGAGCACAAGAAAATCAGAAAGTTTCTCGCCGAATTCTATCAGGCGCTAAGAGAACTGCGAAACAATAAAGGACTAGCGCTGAAACATAAGGCCATCGAGCTGCTTGATCGGGAAGGTATGTATGCCGGCCTTCTGCAACACCATCACGCACGCGAGCAAAACGCTCTTTACCCCTGGCTGGAATTGATCACATCCGTGGAAGAGCGAGCGAACCTGCTCGCGGGCTGTTCGAGCTTGAGTGCTTACAAAGCTTCATTGGACGCGGGGCAGGGCGCAAAATAGGTTGCGCGCAATGGCCAGCAAATTAATCGAGGAATTGGGATATGGACTGGGGATCGAAACAGAAGCCACGGACCTGACTGTGGTTTGAGGAGATCACGCGATGAAACAGATAGGTCTCATTTCACCGAACTTCAGTGAAGATACGCTCGCGGACGTCCATAAGATTCTTCCCGAGGGTATTCATGTCGAAGGGCGCAATCTGGATGTTGCTCGGTATATCGACAGCGAATTTCACCGGGTCGAGCAAACCTTTGCCGATGTCGTGCGCGAGCTGACCCGGCAGCCGCTCGATTTTCTCATGATCACGGGCGAGCTTTTTCTCTCTTATAAAGGGCCCGGTTCCGACCGGCAGATCCTAGCTTTGGTTAGCGAAATTACTTCCGTGCCCGCCTCGACGGTGCTCACCGCCGTTGTCCATGCCTGCCAAGCGCTCAACCTAAGGCGTGTGGTTATGGCCTCGCCGTTCCCCGAGGATCAGGACCTGCGCCTCAGCCGTTTTCTCGCCCATGACAAGATCGAGGTCGTGGCCCACCGCTGCCTTGGCTACAACAATTCAAAAGTGATTTGGGACCTGTCACCCGAGACCGGTTACGAACTCGCCTCTGCGTTACTGCGCGAGAATCCCGACGTGGACGGCGTTTATTTGCCTTGTAACAAATGGCGCATCACCTCGGTCATCGAGAGGATTGAAAAGGACTTCGGCAAACCCGTCGTCACCAATACTCAAGCCTGGGTCCTGGAAGCTTTACGAGGGATGGGCATGGCCCAGCCGATTCCCGGATTCGGCCGCCTCCTTCGATAATAGATTGAAGGGGTCGCAAGTCCTTTCGGTTTCGCCGCAGGCAGAGTAGGGCAGTCACTTCGCCCGATTCATCTTGCCGAGATAGCAGGGGAATGGAGGAAAAAATTCGACGACCTTTCACTATACACAAATTAAGAATCGATAGACCCAACCATTGCGATTTGTTCTTTTCGACCGTGCTCAAGGTCATACGCGCGCGCGGTCTGTGGTTGCGCGCGACGGCCGCCGTTGCGTAAGGCGAGTGATAGGAAAATTTGAAGATCAAAGGTATAGAGGCGACCCCGATGACACCGTGGCGTCGTTCCACATGGTTGCCCCAGTTCCATTGTCAATAGGGTTGTCGCCCGTTCAGCGAGAGGTACTCGAGCTAATCATTCAAGACCAAGCGTCTATTCAGGGACCCACAGAGCCGGAACGCGTTATCTTGCTTTGGCGTGAAGGAGTGTCTGAGTCCACAACCGCCGAGAAACTTGGCATCAGCGAGGAAGACGTCAAAACCCTGCGTTATCGCTGGTGGGCGTCGACAGCACGCATTGCGGCAGCAGAGAAAAAGTCGCACAAGGCATTCAACGATCTCGTTTCACTGATTTTCCGAATCCCAAACGAAGAACCTCCTTCAGCGATCGCATCACACTCTTCAGCAGGCGGCGTTCCAGCAAGCAGCGCCAGCCAAGTGAAACCAGCAGCATACAAAGAAATACGATCTGCGACGCGAGCGCTCATTGAAATCCTTCACCACAAACCGAAGGTCTACGGCATCAATAGGAGCAACTGGACCCAAGGAAGCCTCGCTGTGGCATACGAAACACTCTATGGCCAGCGGCCCTCAAAATCTACAGTGAGCCGACTGTTGAAACAGGCAGGGCTCAGTTGGAAAAAGTCTCGTAGAGTTCTGACAAGTCCCGATCCACACTACCGCGAAAAAGTTGAACTGCTGTTGAATACCCTCCAGTCATTGAAAGCCGATGAAGACTTGTTCTTTATCGACGAACTGGGACCACTTCAGGTCAAACGGTATGGAGGGAGGAGTTACACACCTAAAGGAGCAACCCCGACCCATCCCCAGAATCAGCACTCAAAAGGATCTGTCACCCTATACGGGGCTTTGAGTGCAGTCACCAACCAAGTGACTTGGTTCTATGGAAAAACCAAAGACTCGGCGGGGATTATTGATCTCGCCGAAATGCTTTTCAACCAGTATCACGCTAAATCCAAAATATACCTGACTTGGGATGCCGCCTCGTGGCACGGTTCAGACGAGTTGGTGCTGTGGACTGACGATCTCAATGCGTGGAATAAAACAAGCGACGCTGGACCAATTATTGAATTCGTCCCGCTCCCATCTAGCGCGCAATTTTTGGATGTTATCGAGGCAGTCTTTAGCGGCATGAAGAGGGCTGTAATCCATAACTCTGACTATCAGTCGGAGGAGGAAATGAAGACGGCGATCTCCACTCATTTCCGAGAAAGAAATGAGTTTTTCAAGCACAATCCCAAGCGCGCCGGGAAGAAAATATGGGAGATAGACTTCTTTCAGGATCACAATCACATCCGGTCAGGGAATTACCGGGAATGGTGACGCCTGAGAACCGCTTCTTGATTGACGCTGCATTCATTGTCGAGCGGACACAGAAAACATTTTTTGGCGCTCCGCTCATGACGGCTGCAGGAAGGGATCACACATTCACGTTTGGTTGCGTGAGAGATTTTCTGCGGTTGAGACGCAAGCTTGGAATCAAGGTGGGTGTCCTGATCATAGGAAAGGAAGCGTATTCGGTTTCCAGCCGTGACAATGTCCTTGATCTGATTGCGATCCTCAAAGAACTGAAAATACCGCACGTTCACGATCCTCTGAATCTTGGCCTACACGTGGCCAGCCGCTTGCATTCTGAGTTCTCGCACATTGTTACGGTTGACAGGAGATTCCTACAATTCTGTACTGAGGATTTGATTGTTGTTCTGCCTCGAGAAGGTAAGCAGATTGAATGGGACTGGATGTCCTCGGAGACAGTGAAAACAATGATGGGCATAGGCCCCAAAGAGATCCCCACGTACCTGGCACTGACGGACCCATCGAGTCCGGCGGCCTTGACGAACAATCAGGCAATACGGCTTGTCGAGTTGTACGGAAACATTGATTCGATCTACCGAAATCTGGGGAAGGTAGTGTCCGCTCAAATTCGAAAGAAGCTTGCAGAATGCGAGTCCAGCATTCGCCAGTCCTATGCGGAGAATAGGTGCGATCCTCTTGGCAATCTGATGCTCAACCCTGTTCAGGACATTTCTCTCGATGCGCTCGACACGGTGAACAGCCGTCAACTTCTCATGAAATATGGCTTTCACTCCTTGGTGGCTCTATTGGCAAATCCTTCCGAGGTCCGGCCTGTCTCGCAGGGCAGTCCGCCCAGCTCAGAGTCCTATCATGCAGTGGTCGATCGCAAAGGGATACAGCAGCTTGAGTCCATCGTTCGCGCATCGAAGCTGTGCTCGATCGACACCGAATCCGATGACGAAGATCCAAGGGAAGCGACGCTGTTTGGCATTTCTTTCTCGGTCAAGGATGGAGATGCCTACTTCGTCCCGTTGATTGAAACAGAGCTCAAGGATTTGACCAGGAACGATGTGCTAAAAGCGGTGAGACGGATATTCAATAGCGAGGTCGACTTCATCGGGCATAACATCAAATACGATTACCTGGTCCTCCGGAGGTCCGGCGTCACGATAAAACGTGTCCATTTCGATACGATGTTGGCAGCGTATGATTGTCATGGTGATTGGCCATTCTTCAACCTTCCGTATGTATGCAAGCGTTATCTGGGAAAGGACATCAAGTCCTACTCCGATTTGGTGAGTGACGGCAGCACCTTCCTGGATCTGCCGTTGCGAGAGATGGTTAAGCACGCTTGCCAGGACGCTGACGTTACCCGACGACTGTATCCGGTTCTGTTAGCCCAGCTTCAGGAGAGGGGTATCACGGAGCAGTTTCTGAATCACACTATGGAGCACCTCCGCCGGCTGGCCAATCTCGAATTTGATGGTGTAGCGGTTGATGTCGGACGACTCGACAGAATCAAAGAGCATCTTGTGGAACAGGTCACTCGTCTGAGGTCTGAGATTTTCACGATGGTTGGGAAAATCTTTGACCTCGAGTCACAGCAGGTGCTTTCGGAGGTCCTCAGAGAAGTGGCGAATTTGCGCGGCTACATTGGGCCAAGGAGGCTTACAGTGTCAGCCTTAGAGCACCTTGCGATAGTCGAGCCGGTCGCGCGGCTAGTCGTCGAGGTTAAGCGACTTCGAAGTCGGGTTGCACGACTTGAATCTATCTCCGCCGCCGCGCGCGATGGGAAGATTTATCCTCTCTTCAATCAGATAAAATCTCGCACTGGCCTTGTTGCCACGAGTGGGCCAAGCCTATTCGATATTGAGGGGCCGTCCGAACTGAAGTCGTGCTTTGACGGCCGGGTACGCGATTTGTTTGTCGATCCACAAAAATCGCTGCACATATTGGCTGAGGTGACGAAGGATCCTGTTCTGATAAAAGTGCGGGCGAGCAAAACGAAAGTTGATCCGGTCATGGCGAAGCATCCGTTGATGCAGAAAATCGATCCCGATGAATTGTTGTTGCGCTTGGCAGTTGGCCAGTCTGATACAGTTCTCAGCAAACGATTCTTGGTCGATCGATTGAAGATAGGAACGATGCGGCATGATTTGGAGAAAAGATACCAGACGATGTTCCAATGGTTGAATGGCTTTCGCCGCCTGGCTCGGGCCAAACATTATGCCACGAATGGCAATTTGCGAAAACACATTGACGGGCTGAAGAGTTCAGATGTCGCCAGGAGAGGACAGGCATTGGAACATGCTGTTAGGTGGCTGATATGCTATTGACGATGCTCAGATCATGAGGGAATCGTTTGGGTCAGTACGCGGATTGCCGAGTCCGCGCACGCGGCACCATGGAATGTGCCATAGCATGGATGACACAGCAGGCAGCATTTGACCTACGGAAGATCCGCAAGGGACCGGACCGCCTACGGTCAAGCGCGCAGCAATTTGACAAGGTGTTGGTCGCCTAACCGATTGCGTCGAATGTCGGCTTCTCCTGGCTGGTTGTCGCCATCTCCGGAGCCGAAGCGGGTATTAGAAGAATACATGGCGGTCCCGCCGGACGCCCGGGTCAGGCGCGCTAATCGATTCCGCTGAAAAACCCCCTATTCACGAAAATTCGGGATGAAGAAAATCATTAACCAAGTTCCGATCGTGCGTTACAGAGCTTCTGTGAGCGAAATATTTGTTCCTGGTTTTTGGAATGGGACTTTTTCAGCAGAATCCTAATCTACTGTCGCCGCGCGGGTGATTCGAACGCGAAACCTTGCGGGCCCGTTTGAATGCTTTGAGGAAAGAACGGATGGGTCGAGTGCGTCCGGCTGCAATGTCTTTCTCCCCGCGCGCGAGGAGTCTTGCCATGTTGGCCGCTATTAAGTGCTTCTTATATGTTCTTGTTTCCATGTGAATCGTGTCGGCTTTGCGGTTGACCGTTAGCACCACAAATATTTCAGTGCATCGCCGGCTATTTTTCCCACACCGTGTCGATGAGGCCGCTCTTGTCCAGTTCTTGAACGAAGCTGGAATCCACCAGGTTCGCCGGATCACCGCGAGATGAGCAGCAGGACGAGACCCGAGAAAATTCACTCCGTGGTCTCTCGCAGTCGAGGGCGCAACGTAAGGGGGATCCCTGGCAGCTAACTCAGACGACAATCTCCAAGCGAAGTTCGTCCGCGACGCGTGGGGCGGTTTTGCGCCCCTTGTCCTTGGCCAAATCGACCATCCCTGCTTCCGTTAAGCTGATGATATCCTCGTAAACTCGCTTGAAATCACGATGAGCCAAAGCGGCAAGCTCACTGATGGAACTGGGTTGTCGCTTTCGGATCAGGCGGATCAGCTCAATCCGCTTGGGAGTTAGAAATCGTCTGAGTGCTTCCGGGCTAGTAAAGAAAAGCCTATGGCCTTTGGGCTTCACCTTTTTACGGGCCGATACCGCTCTTACCGTCTCCGCTGTCTCTTGCAGTGTCTCGTCGAAATCACGAATGCCGATCTTCAACTTCCTAATTTTCATCGTTCTTTCTCCTTACCGTAGAAACGTCGGCCTTAAAATCCGCAATCAAACGGTCGATTCCTCTGTAAGCGTAAGGACCTTCTTCTCCGGAAACATGGCGGTGATGCCCTTTTGGCCAATGATTGTCGTATCCCACCAGCCGGTCTCCGTCCGGCGAAATGAGCGTCAAGGAATAATCGATTCCTTCCGGACTGGTCTTGCTCCTTGGCACCATCCAGATCTTGACGACCATTCTCCATCCTTCGTCGTCCCATACCTCATCGTGTTGAAGCAGAACTGCCCGTTGTTTCCCCGCCATTATGGCAATAAATGCCATAATAGCGGTGTTCCATCAAGCGAGCATCCGCGCGGTATCCGGAAGAATTGTGGTCGGAGAAAAACCGTTCGCTCGGGCTAATCGTTCGTTCGGAACACCGCACCAGTCCTCGACCCTCCCTGTTCGGATTATTTTGGGTTGTATCTTCGACGATGGGTTAGCTCGGTGGGGAGAAAAATCAGGCGTATACCCAATAATAGGAACAGCCTCGCCCTTGTTCTCTTTACTGAAATGAAATATGGCGGTCTTAGGCGGAAATTTCTATCCTTCGACGCGAGCGCCCCGGCCTTGCCGGGGGCTCTTGTTCAGGATTTCGCCCCACGGGTTTACCGGTAGGTGCTACGGGCTTGCCCGTGGGGCTCCGCATTATAGTCCTGGCGCGCAGATTGCGGAGAAATATTACATTCTGATGTTGTAGATGTAGAAACACAAATCCAAAAAACTCTGGAGTGCGTGGACATGACCTCGTTCAAAACTTTAGGATTGATATGCGCGAGTTTTTGCCTTTTCTTCTTTTCTCCCGCATCGCTATCCGCTCAACAATTTCACAAGTTAATTGTCGGCTATAGTTCGGTCAGCGCTTCGTTTCTTCCCTTATGGATGGCCAAGGAGGCGAAGATCTTCAATCGGAACGGGCTTGACGTGCAGATGGTTTTTTTTAACTCAGGAACGACCGCCGTCATGGCCCTGCTCTCGGGTAACAGTCCCATCAGCCACACTGCCGGGTCGGGGATTGTCAACAGCCGCCTGGGAGGCTCTGATGCGGTGCTTATTATCGGAGGAACGGTGTCCCTCGACTGGTGGTTGTTAAGCCGTCCTGGGATCAAAAGCCCGGCACAGCTCAAGGGCGGGTCCGTAGCGATCAGCGGTTTTGGTACTTCCAGCGATTTTGTCGCCCGCTTCGCCCTGCGTAAACTCGGCCTCGATCCAGAAAAAGATGTCATCCTCGTTGCCATGGGCGGCCCGGTGACCCGCCAGGCCGCTCTGGAAGCGGACCGGGTGCAGGCGACGGTTCATGTTCACCCCAGCACCTTTGTCGCGCAGAAGAAGGGCTTCAACGTCTTGGCCGATGTGGCGGACCTCGGCTTGGCCTATCAGCATACAGGGGTTGCGACGACCCAAAAATTCATCAAAGAGAATCCCGATATCGTCAAAGCCTGCGTCAAATCACAGCTGGAGGCAGTCCATCGTCTGAAGACCGACCGGGAGAGCGGCATCAAAATCCTGGCAAAATATATGGGCGGGATAAAGGACAGGGATATTTTGGAGAAAAGTTACGACCTCGCCGTTTCCGATAACATGCTGCCGCGCAAACAGTATCCGACCCTTGAGGGCATCAAGACGATCCTTGACTCCATGGCGCCTAAAGATTCACGGGCCGCAAAGGCAAGCCCTGAAGACTTTGTCGATATGCGCTTTGTCAAAGAGCTCGATCAGAGCGGCTTTGTGGATAGCCTCTATTCGGGGAGCCGATGATCAATGGGCGGTAATTAAGGCCCCAAAGTTCATGGCTGGGAAAAATAGTCCAATCGTTATTCGGGGTGCGCGCCTCATAGACGGAAATGGCGGCAAACCCATCGATGATGCCACGATCGTAATCGAGGGAAACCGCTTCTCTCGGGTGACTGCGGGCAAAGTGGATTTTCCCAAAGAGGCCCGCGTCATTGAGGCCAGCGGGAAAACGGTCCTCCCAGGTCTGATCGATAACCATGTGCACTATCGCGACTTGCTCGGCGAGTTGTTTGTTGCCCACGGGGTTACATCGGTTCGCGATCTAGGCAACCCTTTCGACTGGATTCTGGCCCAACGGGATGCAGTCAGCCAGGGCAAGATTGCCGGACCGAGGATTTTTTGCACGGGTGGCGGTTTCTACAGCAAGGCCACAGCGGCGCACCATCAGGTCCCTGCGAATCCGGCCGACGCCAAAACAATGATGCAAGAGCTCATCAGGCAAGGCGTCGATTATGCAAAGATCCATCTCGGCGTGCCACTCGAAATAGCAAGGGCCGTCGCTGACGAAGCGCGCGCAGTGGGTTTTAAGCTGACAGCTCACCTGGACACAAGCATCCTGCCATATGTCGATGCCGGCGTTGACGGTGTGGAGCATGCTTCGGGCTGTGCCGAAGCGACGATCAGGAGCACGGAGGGACTGAAGAATCTGGCTTCCATAAAGCTCTGGCTGGCAAAATTTTTGGCTTGTTGGACATTCGCCGAGCGCGAGCACTACGCTGAGGTCACTGAGTTTCTAGCCAAAAGGGGAACCTACATTGAGCCGACTATGGTTCTCTGGGGCGCTCCCGTGGGCAGGAGAGAGCAGTGGGAACGAGAAGACTATGAGCTTCTTAAGACGCCTGGTCTCTCCTACATTCCAGAAGACTTGCGGCTGTTATGGCTTGATCACTATTATCTCGCTTTCGGAATAAGGCCGGAAGCCGCACCGGAGCAGGATGTCGTGGTAGGCAATCGTTATTCGATTTACGGCATTCTCCCTGAAGCTCATCTGCGCGAGGGTTATAAGCGCTTGCAGGAATTCCTCGGGTGTCTGGTTCGGGCTGGCGGAAACGTGGTTACCGGGACCGATGCGCCTGCGGTCGTGCCCGGAGTCAGCCTTCACCGCGAGATGGAATTCCTGGTGGAGGCGGGGCTCAGCCCCATGCAAGCGATTCAGGCAGCGACGAAGGTGGGAGCGCAATACCTTGGACAAGAGAAACAGTTAGGAACCGTAGAAGAAGGTAAGCTGGCGGATCTGATCATCGTGCGTGGAGACCCCCTCAAAGAGATCACCCAAACGCGGACGATCAATTTGGTCATCAAGGATGGAGTGATTCTAGACACCTCCTTCCACGCCAATTTTACTAACCCCATCTCTCGGCCCTACAGCCAAGAGTTTTACGGCTATCCAATCCCCAAGTTAGATAAGATTTCTCGCCAAGTCGCGGGCGAGAGAGATGGAGATTTGGAGTTGACTCTCAGTGGCAAGGATTTTTTTCCAGAATCGGTGGTTCGCTTTGGCGGGAGTCCAGTTCCGACAAAGTTTCTCAGCCAGAATGCAGTAGCCGCCACCGTTCCATCATATCTGCTCAAGGTGGGCACGATACCGATTTCAGTTAGCAATCCAAAACCTCACGAGTTTGCGGACAAGGGAGCTACTTCCAACGCGGTGAATTTTATTGTCAAGTTCGCCTTAGGTGGATAGGTCAACCAAATGATGCTGTAGAGAAGGGGAAAAGATCATGTATGGATGGAGAGCCAAAGTAGGTCATATCTCCGCTTCGCGGGGCGACTCGCTGGTGTATGAATTTTATCGCATGATGCCCGAGGGGTTCTTGTTTATGAATACCACGGGTAGGATCCGCAAATTGGCCGATGACCATATCAAGAACCAGATGGATTTCATTGAGGATGCCTCCATCGACCTGGAACAATCGGGGGCCGATGTCGTCATTGCCAGCGGCTCGCCGCAGTGGACCCTGATGGGCAATGGGAGCGAGGTCGAGACCGAGAAGCGAATCCAGGCAAAGGTAAAAATTCCCTTCGCTACGGTCATCACCGCGGAGATGGAAGCCATGCGCGCGATGGGGATACGCAAGGTGGTCGTCTCGACGCCCCATCGGGAAGACATGAACGAGCGGATGGAGCGGTTTCTCAATAACGCCGGATTTCAAGTGCTCAGGATCGGAGGTCTCGGCTGCCTGCGCAATACCGAGATTGCCGCCCAGCCTATTCACGCCTCCTACAAGCTTTCAAAAAAGCTTTACGATGAAGCGCCGGAGGCGGATGGAGTTTTTGTCCATTGTCCGCGCTGGCCGACTATCGATGGGGTGCCTCTCTTGGAAAAGGAAATCGGAAAGCCGGTGGTATGCAGTTCCCAAGCGACCATCTGGCTTGCGCTTCGGCTCCTAAAGGTGCGGGAGAAAATCCAGGGTTGGGGGCGGCTCATGGAAAGCCTGAATGGAGCGCTATGAAAGCGGGATCTACGCTCTTCGCATTTTTGTCGGTTGTGTTTTTCACTCTTTTTCTCAGTCCCCCTCTCCATGCGCAAAAAGCCCAGAGGCTAAGAATTACTTATGCCTCTATAGGAGGGCAGACGCTTTATCTCTGGGTTGCACAAAAGGAGGGACTTTTCCGCAAGCGGGGCATCGAAGCAGAGGTAGTTTATGTCCCCGGCAGCTCTTCGGCGGTCATGGCTTTGATCGCCGGCGACGTCCAAGCGGCGATCCTTGGCAGCCCGTCGATTATTAGCGCCAACCGAGCGAGGGTCGAAACGGTTGTGGTGGCTTCCTTCATCAACCGATTGGTCATGACGCTTTACGGTGGGAAGGAAATTCGATCTCTCGAGCAACTAAAAGGGAGAAGGATTGGGATTACCCGCTTTGGCACAACCTCGGACTTTGCCGCGCGCTATGCCCTAAGGAAAGGGAACTTGACTCCGGACGGTGACGTAGCGCTAATTCAAATCGGCGAGCAGGCGACGCGGGTCGCAGCGCTGAGGAAAGGAGTGGTCGAGGCCACGCTTGTGCAGCCGCCCGTGACGCTGCTCATGGATCGGGAGGGATTTCCCAAGCTCGTAGATATGACCGAAGAGAAACTTGCCTATCCGCTTTCCACGTTGGTCGTCGGCCAATCCTTTTTGAGAAAAAATCCAGAGAGCGCATCCAATCTCATCAGCGCCCTGGCGGAAGCCGCCCATTTTCTGAAAGAGAAAAAGGATGCGGGGATCAGGCACCTCGCCGATATGATGCGGTTGGACCTTAAGCGGCAGGATCACAAAGACGCCGTCGAAGAGAGCTTTCGGGCTTACGCTGGCGTCACGGAACGGGTTCCTTACCTCTCGCAGGACGGCGTACGAACTCTCATCCAGCAGTTGTCCGCCCAGGACCCGGGTTGGGGCACTCTCCCGCCTGAGCGGCTGGGAGTTGATATGAGTTTGGTACAGGAATTGGAGCGCGGCGGATTTTTCCAGAGACTCTCAGGATCAGTGGAAAAGTTGGAAAAGAGCACTCATTGAAGAGAGAACAATTTCGCAGGTGATTGTTGTTACCGATTACCGGACACATGTCAGATGATGTCGAACACTTTTATCCTGAATCGTGTACATGCCACATGATGTCGAACAGTTATTTATGTCAGGATTTGTGGACATCGATAAATTTCCTTTCGGGCAAATGATAAACGACGGTTTTCAAGAGCGGATGCCAGTTTGGTTCACGGCGTCGGAGTGCAAAGAAGCGGATTTGTTGCGCTGTGAGATCAACGTGGGCCCGGACCAAGCGGTGAGGCCAAGAGCGGTCCACGATAAAGGAGTGGCC
>JAUYJC010000370.1 GCA_030688735.1 Deltaproteobacteria bacterium | reverse complement strand
CCCCTTCGTCATAATCGGAGCTTCTGCCGGCGATCTCTTGTAAATGGGCTTCGTATTCGAGGTCCGATTCCAAGCTCGGCAAATTCGCGTGATTGACGGCGCGCTTGATCAGGCCGATGCCGCGCGGTGCGGCGGCGATTCTTTCGGCCACTTCTCTCGCAGCATGAGCGAACTCGGCGGCGGGAAAGACTCGGGCGACGAGCCCGATCCGCAATGCCTCTTGGGCATCGATCGTATCCCCGAGCAGAAGCATCTCCATGGCCTTACTGAGTCCCACGAGCCGTGGCAAAATAAAACTGCCGCCGGAATCCGGCGCCAGGCCGACGCGGACGAAAGACTGGATAAATTTCGCCTCTTCCGACGCCACCCGCAGATCGCACGCTAAAGCCAAGTTGCAACCGGCGCCCGCCGCGACCCCGTTGACCGCCGCAATGACAATCTTCTCCATTTGCCGGATCTGCCGGATCAGCGGGTTATATTTCTCGCGTAGCGACGTGCCCAACGAGCCCTTGTGCTCCGGGGTTCGGCCCTTGAGGTCCTGACCCGCGCAGAAGGCCCGTCCCGCGCCGGTGATCATGAAACAGCGGATTCCCTGATCGCGCTCGCCGTCTTTCAAGGCATCGAGCACTTCCTGGTTCATCTGCGGGACGAAGGCGTTGAGCGATTGCGGCCGATTCAGCGTAATCGTGGCCACGCCCTGGTCTTTTTCGTAGATGATGGTTTCGTGCACCACGGGCGAATCTCGTTTACCTACCTTTGAACTCGGGCTTGCGTTTTTCCAAAAAGGCCTTCATGCCTTCGGCGCGATCTTCGGAGGCCAACAGCAGATAGAAAGATTTCCGTTCGAACTCCAGCCCTTCATCGAGCGGTGCGTTGGCGGATTTTAGCACCGCTTCCTTGGCGGCCTTAATCGCAAGGGCGGGCTTGGCGGCGATTTTTTTCGCCACTGATTTGGCCTCGTCCATCAACAGTTCCACCGGCACGACCCGGTTCACCAGGCCGAGACGCTCCGCGTCCGCCGCGCTCATGAAGTCGCCGGTTAGCACCAGTTCCATGGCCCGGTGCTTGCCGATGACGTGGGTCAAACGCTGCGTGCCGCCGCTGCCCGGAATGATGCCCATGTTCACTTCGGGCTGGCCGAAGCGCGCCGTCTCCGAAGCGATGATGATGTCGCAGCTCAGCGCCAGCTCGCAACCGCCGCCCAGGGCGAAGCCGCTGACCGCGGCAATCACCGGCTTGGTGATCTTGTTGATTTGATCGCGATAGGCGAGTCGCTCCCGGAGTCTTTGGTCGAACGGCCCCTTGTCGGCCATTTCCTTGATGTCCGCGCCCGCGGCAAAAACCTTCTCGCCGCCGGTGACGATGATTACGCGCACATCGTCATCCCGATCGAGTTCCTGCATGGCCAGGCACAGGTCTTTGAAGAGGCCATAGGAGAGCGCGTTCAACTGCTGGGGGCGGTTGAGGGTTACAATCGCGAGCGGTTCCTGCTTCTCAACCAGAACGTTTTCGTAAGTCATTCTACCCAAACCTATACACTACGATAAAAGTCTGTTCAAGGTAGGTTTCTTACTGCTATGATCGCCGTGGAGGGTTCTTCGTGATTCAGGCGGTTGTTTTTGATCTCGGCGGCGTGCTTTTCTCCGAAGGAAAATCCGTGGCTTTGGAGAAATTAACGACGGCGCACGGCTATGAGCGAAAGTTAATCGGCGCGATCTGGTCGTCGCCGCAGAGCATTCTATTGCGTAAGGGACTCATGTCCGACAAGGATTTCTGGAAATGGGCACGTCAGCAACTGCCGTCGAGCTACGACAGCCGGTTGATTCAGCGGGAATGGTACAACGGTTACCTTCTCGACAACGATATTTACGAGCTAATCGCAAGTTTGCAAAAAAAACACTCGATCATTGCATTTTCGGGAAATATCGAGAGCCGCATCGCTTTTCTGGAGGAAAGATATCACTTCCGCCACCTGTTCGACATCGAAGTGTATTCATTTGATTTTCACATGACAAAACCTGAGCGGGAGTTTGTTCAGGTCATGATCGAAAAGTCGGGTGCGCGGTCCGAAGAAATCGTCTATATCGATGATAACGAGTCCTATGCAAAGCCCGCCAGGGACCTGGGCGTGAAGGTTGTTACCTATCAGCGGGGTGAGATCGAGCGACTGCGGCAAGAATTGAGGCGGCAGGGAGTGATGTGCTAACCGCGGCGCACTTTACCAAGAGTCAATTGACAAACTCGCTCCTGCCGCATATGTGCAATAAAGGAGAGATTCCATGGAAGTTGCCATTTCCAGCCTGCTCTTCAAATCCCATCCGCTCGGCAAGGTGATCGATTTGGCGCGTGCTCATGAGGTATCGTGGCTGGAGGTTTGGACCGAGCACCTTTGGCGCGACGACCAAGGCGATCTGCTAAAACGGCTGCGCCAATCCGGCCTTAGCCTATCGGTCCACGGTCCGATCGGGGATCTCAACATCACTTCCAGCAATCGCGGCATCCGAGAAGAATCTATCCGCCAGGTCCTTCAAGGCATCGAAGAGGCTGCTGAGATGGGCGCCAAGGTGATCACGATCCACCCCGGTTTTCTCACCGGCCGGCAGGACGCGCTGGACACTATCTGGGACATGCAAATTAGCGCCTTCACGCGCTTCGCCACTAGGGGCAAACAGCTCGGCCTGGTTATTGCTATGGAAACAATGGAAAGGCGCAACAAAGAGGTGGTGATTCATCCCGAGATCACCAATCAGATTATCGACGCTGTGGCCATGGACAACTTCGGTGTAACCTTCGATGTCTCGCACGCGCACACGGTGATGGACGTGGTCGAGTTTATTCGCTCGCTACGCAAGATCAGCCATATTCACATCAGCGATACCAAGGACGGGAAAGTTCATGTGCTCATGGGACAGGGGGAAATTGCCTTCGGCCCGGTGCTTCAAGCGCTGAAAGAAAAATACAACGGCGCCCTGGTTATCGAAGGATGGAATCCAAAGGACGAAGCCGGGATGGTGCAAAAATCAACGAGCTTTCTCAATGCCCAGCTAGAGAAATTAGCAGCTCCATAAAAATTTCGACGAGGGAGGTGGGAGATGAATAAGTTTTCACACAAGTTAAGTCTTACACTGCTTGCCGTATGTGGGATGTTAGCGCTGACCTCTGCCGTGGTTTTGGCCCAGGCCAAAACTCCCGGCAGAGTCTTGCTCTATACATCCGTGCCCCAGCAGCTTGCGACCCAGTTTACCGACGCATTCATGAAAAAGCGGCCGGATGTCAAGGTGGAAATATACCGCGCCGGCAGCACCGAGGTGGGCGCTAAAATCGCCGCCGAGCGTGAGGTCGGAGGAATCCGCGCGGATCTGCTCTGGCTTGCCGATGCGCCGGTCTATTATGACCTTCGAAAGCGCGGTGAACTGTTGGCCTACACTTCTCCCGAGGCGAAAGCGATTCCCGCTGACCTGAAAGATCCGAAGGGGTTCTTCACTGCGGGGCGGCTCATCAACATGATTATCGCAGTTAATACTCAGGTGATCGCGCTGAAGGACGCGCCCAAGTCGTGGAAGGATTTCCCCGATGCCGGCAACAAGGCCGTCATGGGCAACCCGCTCTATTCTGGTTCGAATTTCGTTACCGTAGCGGCGTTTGTAAAAAAAGACGGTGACTGGTCATGGTTTGAAAGGGCCAGAGCCAAGGGCGTGGCCATTGTGCGCGGGAACTCGGAAGCCGCTACGGCTCTGGCCGGTAAAGAATTCGGCGTCGCCATGACGCTTGACTATATCGTCGCGGGCTTGATCAAGAAAGGAGCGCCGCTTGCTACTGTTTGGCCCTCGGACGGCGCCATCTCGGTGCCCAGTCCGATTGCGATTATCAAGGGAACTAAGAATCCCACGGGCAGCAAAGCGTTCGTCGATTACGTGTTGTCCAAAGAAGGCCAGGAATTCTTGGTCAAACAGGAGGTGATCCCGGTGCGGGACGACGTTAAACCGCCGGCGGGGCAGCCTTCGGCCAAGCAGATCAAGTTCATGCCGATTCCCTATGAGTGGGCGGCCGATAACGCTCCGGCGATCCGGGAGAAATTCGAAAAGACGATGCTTCAGTAGGCAAGCGATTCCATCGAGTCTTGCGAATGACCGCCATCCACTTCGACCGCCGCTATCTGTTGATGGCGGCGGTCGGCGTATTTGTCTCGCTAATCGTCATTTATCCTCTCTGGCAAGTTTTATTAAGAAGCTTCCTCGATGCCGGTGTCCTGTCTCTGAAAAGCTACCAAAAGGTTTTTTCATACCCCAGTTACTACCGGGCGCTGCTAAATTCGGTATGGGTCTCATGCGCCACAGCCGCCCTGTGCATGGTTCTGGGAACGCTTCTGGCCCTTCTCGTCATACGTACCGATCTTCCCTTCAAAAAGACGCTACGGACCCTGTTGGTCTTGCCCTATGCGCTCCCGTCATTTTTCGCGGCGATTGCCTGGATCCAGCTTTTGGGGCCGCAAGGCTACCTCGCCAGGTTAGTCCTGCAAGTTTTTGGGTTCGCAACTTTGCCCTGGAGCATCTATGGCGCCGGCGGCATTGTCTTTGTCCTAACGGTGCACTATTTCATCTTGGTTTTTATTACGGTCGCGGGGGCATTGGAGCGGATGGACGCAAGCCTTGAAGAGGCCGCGCGCGCCTCCGGGGCCGGCACCTCCCAAATCATGCGCCAGATAACCTTGCCCTTGGTTCTGCCCGCGATCATGGCCGGCGGCTTGTTGGCGTTTATCGGTGCGCTGGCCAATTTCGGCATACCGGCGCTTCTAGGAATGCGAGCGAGATTTTTCGTGCTCACAACCAGCATCTATTATGCCCTGGCGATCCCCGATTTCGGCCTGGCCACGGCCCTCTCCAGTATGCTCGTGCTGGTAGCGCTGTTGACGATGGCGCTTCAGTTCGGCATTCAAAGGGGCGAGAGCCGCTTCACGGTCATTTCCGGCAAGGCGGTTCACCCCTCCGAGCTAAAACTTCGCTCGCTCCGCTATCCGCTATTTCTCTTGATATCGGCAGTCGTCGTTTTTATTTCGATCCTGCCAATTCTTTCCATGGTGCTGACCGCGCTGATGCGCTACTGGGGCGCGCCGCTCAGCGCCGCCAACCTGACGCTGCAAAATTTTATCTATGTGCTTGGGTTTGAAACGGCGCAAAGAGCGATCATGAACAGTCTGTTTCTCGGCGCCGTGGCGGCCACGGCGGCCATGTTTGTCGGCACGGTGATCTCCTATCTGCATGTCAAGGCGAGGTTGAAAGGCAGTCGCGCCCTGGACTTTTTTGCGACGATCCCCTACGCAGTGCCCCACACGGTCATCGCCATCGCGATGATCCTCGCATGGGCGAAACCGCCGGTGAGCCTTTACGGGACGCTATGGATTATTCTGGTGGCCTATCTGGCGGTCTATCTCCCATTCGCGGTGAGGACCACGAATGCCACTCTACAACAAGTGCATGATTCGCTCGAAGAAGCTGCCAAGGCCTCGGGCGCAAAATTATTCCCGCGCTTGCGCGATATCATATTGCCGTTGGCGCGGCCGGGGATGATCGCCGGCTGGATTCTAGTCTTCATGCCTGCTTTGCGGGAACTCACCGTGTCGATTCTCCTTTACGCCTATCACACCGAAACTATCGGGGTGGTCGTTTACAATATGCAGGATGCCGGCTATCGAGAGATAGCGGCCGCCCTGGCTTCGATTGTCATGGGTCTATTAATCCTGGGTAATACGATCCTCCGAAAGCTAACCGGCGGTGTGGCGGGGTTTTAGGCAAAATGGACAAAATCCGAATTTCGCGTCTGAGCAAGAAATACGGCAAGGTCCTGGCCGTGGATTCGGTTACCCTCGCCGTTGAAGACAAGGAATTTTTTTCTCTGCTTGGACCGAGCGGTTGCGGCAAGAGCACGGTCTTAAGGTGCGTTGCCGGGCTTGAAGAACCTAGCGAGGGTGAAATCTATATCGGTGCGACCCGTGTGAACTCAAGTGCGGACGGAATCAGTGTTTCCACGGAGCTCAGACCGATCGGCATGGTGTTTCAGAATTACGCTGTCTGGCCCCACATGACGGTCCACGATAACGTTGCCTATCCATTGAAGCTTAAGAAGTTGCCGAAAGAGATCATTGAAACGAAACTCAAAGACGCATTACATACCGTGGGTCTGGAACGATTGTCGGACCGGTATCCCAGCCAGCTCTCCGGCGGAGAGCAGCAGCGGGTCGCCTTGGCCCGCGCGCTGATCAAGGAACCTGAAGTGCTTCTGCTTGACGAGCCGTTGAGCAATCTCGACGCGAAGCTGCGCGAGCAGATGCGCTTCGAGCTGAAGGACTTGCAGCGCCGAACGGGCATCCCCATTCTCTACGTGACTCACGACCAGGCGGAAGCGCTGGCCATGTCGGACCATCTTGCCGTCATGAACGCCGGCCGGATCGTTCAAGTGGGCACGCCCGACGAGATCTACACCCGTCCCGCCGACCGTTTCGTGGCGGATTTTATCGGTCTGATGAACTTTGTTCCCGGGCGCATTCTCAGCCGGATTGGAGAAGAGGCCACCATAGAGTTTCTCAGCGGCCATCGCCTTAGCGTTACCGACCGCAGCGGTCTGAGCGGCGCATGCCTCGTCGCGGTGCGCCCCGAGGATATCTCCTTGAGTCCGACAGGTCCGATTCGCTGCCGGGTGGAAGTGCGCAGCTACGCGGGACATCTCGTCGATTACAAAGTCAGGGCCGACGGCGCGGTGTTGCGCGTTCAAACGGCCAAGACGGAGGTCTATAAAGAAGGAGAAGAGCTTGGTCTCGCGGTACAGCAAGCGATACTCTTTGCGGCTCGCGAAAGCTAAATCAAAGCGGCCGCTGCCGTCATCTCCCCTGTGCTAGGCTATTGCTCGGCCGTCGCCCGCGCCGGATACTCTCCTGGACCGGACCGATGTCCAGGTTGACACCCTGGGACCGATTTGCAAATATCTTTTCACTCATGGCCAACCGCTTGGAACCTGCGACTCGTCACCACGACGAAAAACTTCAGCAAATACTGAAAACCTCGGCCAAAATTTTTGCCGGGAAGGGATTTCACCACACCTCAATGCGCGACATTTCCCGGGCCACCCGCAAGAGCTTGGCCGGCCTCTATTATTACTTTGCGACCAAAGAAGAGTTGCTCTATCTCATTCAAGAACGCTGCTTCCTCACCCTGTTACAGCGCTGGGAGCAAGGGGCATCGGCGCACAAGGACGCGCACGCGCGCATCCACGCCTTCGCCGAAAACCATCTGAGTTTCTTTTTACACAACATGCACGAGATGAAGGTGATGGCCCATGAGGACGAATCGCTCAGCGGCGAGTTCCAAGATAAGATCCTGGTGCTCAAGCGCCGTTACGTCAAAGTCCTGATAGACTTGCTGGGCGAGCTGCAAGAGCAGGAGGGTGGCAAGCGCGTCGATCTGCGCGTGGCCACCTTCGCGCTCTTCGGTATGATGAACTGGATTTACACCTGGTACCAGCCGAGGCGCGACTTGCCGCTCTCGCAGTTGATAGAGCAAATGTTGCGGTTGTACTTTTTTGGACTCATCAACGGCGCCAAGGTTGACGAGCCTTGGTTGACTTCGATCGACGGGGCGAAGGGTAACGATTCCTTTTCAATCTGGTAAATTCCTCCCTGGTCGTGTTCGATCCTTGCCGTTTTCCGCCCCGGTGGAAGCATCCCATGGCCAGACACCCGCCCTACGACCCTGCTGCATCGCCAATTCATGCAGAGCCTGTTGGGCATCCACAAAGACAAAAAACCTTCGCCCTTCGGGGGTTGTTTTCCGCGTTTGGGGAGTCACGATTCCGGCGGGGTAGAGGAGTCCGGCTCCTCTCCCTGCAACCCGTATTTTTTCAATTTGTAGCGCAGAGCGCGCTCGGTCATGCCGAGATCCTCGGCGGCGCGGGTTTGTACTCCGCCCGAGCGGGCGAGCGCCTCTTTGATCATGCGCCGCTCCAGGCCCTCCACCGCCGCGGTCAATTGGGTTTCATGACCGCTCTTCTCTTCGGATGCCTCCAGCGTCAGCGGCAAATCCCCGCCGCCGATCACGTCGCCGCGGCTGAGCACCACCGCCCGCTCGATCAGGTTCTCAAGCTCGCGAACGTTTCCGGGATAGTCGTAGCGCAGCAGGGACTGGCGCGCTTCCTGGCTGAAGCCGCGAATGGATTTACCGTTTTTCGCGGCAAAGAGTTTTAAAAAATGATCCATCAGCGCCGCCAGATCCTGGCGCCGCTCGCGCAGCGGCGGCAGCAGGATCGTTACGACGTTCAACCGGTAATAAAGGTCCTCGCGAAACTGTCCGGAGCGCATCAGCGCCTCCAAGTCTCTGTGGGTCGCCGACAAGATGCGCACATTGACCTTGACCGTCTGGCTGGAGCCGACCCGCTCGAATTCCCGTTCCTGCAACACGCGCAAAAGCTTGGCTTGTAAGTGAGGTGGCAAGTCGCCGATTTCGTCCAGAAAAAGGGTGCCGCCTTCGGCGAGCTCGAAGCGCCCTTTGCGCGCAGCGATGGCGCCGGTAAACGCGCCTTTTTCATGGCCGAAGAGCTCGGACTCCAGCAGGTTTTCCGGCAGCGCGGCGCAGTTTACGCGCACCAGGGACCGGGCGGCCCTGGGGCTCGCGTAGTGGATCGCTTTGGCAATGAGCTCCTTGCCGGTGCCGCTTTCGCCGCGGATCAAGACCGTTGCTTCACTGGGGGCGACGCGGCCCACCAGCGAAATCACTTCGAGCATCTGCCCGCTCTCGCCGATGACTCCCTCGATGCGGTGGCGCTCCTGTAACGCCTCGCGCAGTTCGCGATTTTCCTCGTACAGGCGGCATTGTTCCCGGATGCGGCGGATCTTATGCAGCAGTTCTTCGAGGTGCAGGGGCTTGGTCAGGTAATCGGCCGCTCCGGCTTTCATCGCCTCCACGGCGGTTTCGATGTTTCCGTATGCCGTCACCACGATGACCGCGGTTTCCGGATTGATCGCTTGCGCGGCCTTGAGCAGCTCCAGCCCCGAAAGATTGGGCATGCGTTGGTCTGTGAGAATCAGTTCGACCGGCTCCTGGCGCAAAAGCTCCAGCGCCCGCTCCGCGCTCGGCGCCGCGAGGACCTCGAAGCCCTGTTTCTTGAGATAGCCGCAGACCAGCTCCCGCTGGGTCGCTTCATCGTCAACCACCAGAATCCGAAAGAGGTCAGCCATCTACGCCTCGGCAGTATTGAACGGAAGAAACACGTGAAACCGGGAGCCCTGGCCCGGCGCGCTTTCCACGGTGATTTTGCCGCCGTGGGCTTCGGCGATCCTGCGCGCGATGGAGAGCCCCAGACCGGAACCGTTGGCCTTAGTCGTAAAATAGGGCTCGAAAATTTTTCCCATCGACTCCGGCTCGATCCCGCCTCCCTGGTCGGCGACCGTGAGCCGCAAATGATCTTTATCCGCATCGGCTGCGACGGTCAACGTTCCTCCGGCGGGCATCGCTTGCACGCCGTTGAGAATCAGGTTGAGCAGGAGTTGTTTGAGATAATTCGGATCGGCCTGGAGTGGGGAAAGACCGGGTACGACTTTCACATCGATCCGTACATTGGCGGCCGCGGCGTCTCCCGCGGCGAGAGTGACGAGCTCCGTGAGAAACCCATCGACGGCGATCTCCTCGCGCTTCAAGCTGAGCGGGCGCGCCAGCGAAAGAAATTGCTCGACGATGGCATTGAGCCGCTGCACTTCACCTTGAATAAGGCTTAGGAAGCGAGCGTATTCTTCTTGATCTTGGCTCGGCGAAAACTCAGCCTTGAGGCGCTGCAACCCCATGGACACCGAGTTCAAGGGATTGCGGATTTCATGGGCGACTGTAGCGGCGAGATTCCCCAACTCCGAAAGCCGTTCCTGGCGGCCGATTTTCGCCTCGAGGGATTTCACCCTTCGCAGGTGGCTTTGTTGGTTATAGAAAATCACTCCCATGCCGAGTATGCCGACGGCGAGGATCGTGACACCGAAGACCACCATGTTGCGCAGGCTGCGCCGCCAGGCGGTCTCCATGGATTTGAGTGATAGACCGATTTTCAGAAAACCTACGATAGAACCATTCACGGTCACCGTTTTGACGACGTCATAATGTGCCCCGCCGTCAGCCTGCCGGACCAATCTGCGGCCGGGTTCTTGGCCCGCCTTGACCTGCACCAAGAAGGGATCGTCAACCGGTTGATGGATTAAGCTCGGGTCGGTATGCGCGAGAATTTTAAGCTCGTTGTCGACCAGCATGATATGTTCGATGTCCGGCTGGCGTCCGAGTTCTTCGACTTGCTTTTGCACCTCGATTTCCTTCCGAAAATTGAGGATGTACTCGGCGTTGGCATGGACCGCGATGATGCCGGGAAAACTGCGCGCGCCGATGGCGACGCCGAAGACGCTGCCTTCCCAGAACTTGCGCTCCGCCACCGCGGGCGGGGTCTGGTTGGGCTCTTGCGAAAGACGCCAACGGCGCCCCCACATAAAGGTCATCATCGACCGGTGTTGTTCCGTGGCCTCCTCGGAGGGGAGCGCTCCCATCCGCGCCATCATTTCTTGCATACGTTGTGGCCGTGGAGCCGGTAAATCGGCGCGCAGCGGCTGGCCCTTTAAGTCCAGCAGGTCGATCTTGCGCAACCCGTTCAGCGCGGCGACTTCCTGAAGAAACTCTTGGTCCACCGGGAGGAATCGAAGCAATTGGTCCACCAGCCGGGCGTTATCGAACAGCCGTTGGCTGATCAGTTCTTCCAACAGCGAGTTGCCGAGAATCGCGCTGCGAATATTGTTCTCCATGGCCTCGGCCAACGCCAGCCCTTTGGATTCGGTCTGGCGCAAGAGCTCGCCCTGTAGGCGCCGGGCCTCGAAGAAAATATAGATGGAAACGAGAACCAGAAGCAGAAGAACCGAAAAGAAAAAGTAGCGCGGCAGTAGGATTTTTTGCATCGGCAAAACCATTATTAACACCGCGGCTGGGGGAATCAAAAGGGACGGCTAACCGCGGCGGTCAGGCGATTAGGGAAACTCGGCCATCATTTTTTTTTCGACAAAAAAAAGGCCCCAGGCGCATGTGACCCGGGGCCTTCGTGTCTATGGAGCGAGCCTTTTTCAGCCTCGGCGCGATGCTCCGCCAAAGGGCATCACGTTACCGTAGGGGTTCACATGCAACGTGCGCACTTCGCCGGCCTCGTTTTTGAGCTCGACGGAGTACATCGTGTGGAATCTGCCGGTGAACGGCAGGACTCGCTCCACGGTGAAGCCCTTCAGGTATTGGCCAGCGTATGCCGTGGCCAGCTCCTTGGCTTTGTCTTCGGTGATCTCGGCCGCAGTGTTTGTAGCCCCTGCGCACGGAGCGCCACCGGCCATCGAGCCGGGTCCGCCACCCTGCATCATTCCTGGCCCCATGCCACCGTACCAGCCTCCGCCGGGTCCACCACCCCACTGGGCCAACGCCACTCCAGTTAGCAGTGCCAAACCACCCGCCACCGCGATTGTGCTTAATACTTTCTTCATAACCTTTTCCTCCTTTTCTTTCTTTGTCTGGCCAATCTAAAACGCAATCCGCGTGCCATAAACGCGCAGGAAAAAGAGGTTGATTTTGGATGAGTTTTTTCAACGAAGGGCGCCGCGGCTCACAATTCACTCGCCGCGATGGTCGAGTCATTCGACCAAATGGTCGAATGCGATGCACGTCACGGCAAATTAGCGGCTTGCGATCAGCTTGCGCAGCAGTGTGAGGTTTTCTCGGTCTTCTTTCAGGTCCGGTCCCTTGGGAGTTTCCAAGCACATGGGCAGGCCCCAGAAGCGCTGGTCGTTCATCAACAATCGGAAAGCTTCCACTCCAATATATCCTTTGCCGATATGCTCGTGGCGGTCGACGCGGGAGTGAAATTCTTTCTTCGAATCGTTGAGATGAAAAGCGGCGAGGCGGTCGATGCCTATCGCGTCATCGAATTCAGTGAAAGTCCGCTCGTAGCCTTCCTTCGTGCGAATGTCATAGCCGGCGGCGAAGGCATGCTCGGTGTCGAAGCAGACTCTGATGCGATCGCTTTCTTTCGTGGCATCGATGATGGCGCCGATCTGCTCGAAGCGGTAGCCGAGATTAGAGCCTTGCCCGGCGGTGATTTCGAGCGTGATCTTCGCCGAGTATCCCGGGCAAGCCTTGTGGACTTCGTCGAGCGATTTCGCAATCAACTTAATCCCTTCGGTTTCGCCCGCGCCCACGTGCGCGCCGGGATGAGCCACGAGATTGGTGACGCCGAGAACCTCGCAGCGCTCCAACTCATCGATGAAAGCCACCATGGAGCGTTTGCGCAAACCCGCGTCAGGCGACCCGAGATTCAATAAATACGAATCATGGGCGATGACCGTCGCGATGCCGGTGTCTTTTTGATTTATCCGAAACTGCTCAATCTCTTCCTTTGTATACGGTTTTGATGCCCACTGGCGCGAGGACTTGGTGAAGATCTGAATCGCGTCGCAGTCGACCTTCTTGCCGTCGAGCAGCGCATTGCCGACGCCGCCGGCGATGGACATGTGGGCGCCCAAAAGAGGGCCGCGTATCTTCGTTTTGATCTTCATAACGTCTTGAACGGCTTGAACGAATTGAACTGTTTGAACGATTCAGCGACGCGGCCCGTTCAAGTCGTTCCAATCGTTCAAAACGTCCAAGTCGTTTTCGGTCATCGGATGAAATGTCTCTTTTCGACTAGCGGCAGCGAGATGCTGCCGGCGCTGAGCAGCTTGTCGTGAAACTCTCGCAGACCGAACCGCGATCCGAGACGGTTGCGTTCCTGCTTCCGCAATCGATTGATGATCGACCAGCCGAGGGCATAACCCATCGGGCCAGAGGGCGATTGGCTGTACCAATTGAGATCGCCGCAGGCTTGCGCGCGGGGAAAATGGAGTTCGCGGACCATGAGGTCCGCCGCCTGGTCGTAGGTCATCTTGCCGGTCTGTGTTTTTACGTCGATGATAATTCGCAGCGCGCGCCAGAGTCGGTCCTTGAGCATGACGAAGCGGTGTTCTTTGCTTTTTAAGAAGCCCTGCTCGTGCATGAGCTGCTCGCAGTAGAGCGCCCAGCCTTCATAGAAAACCGAAGATTCGTTCATGAGTCGTGGCAGAGTTGAAGCCGCCGGGATCGAGTTGGCAACGGAGAATTGTAGATGGTGACCGGGGTAGCTTTCATGCACGGAGGTGTTTTCGAGGCCGACCCAGTTGTGTTCCCGAAGAAGATCGTCGTCCGTGACCGGAGTGACGTAATAGTAGCCGACCTGATCGGGATCCTTCGGCGACGGCGACAGGTAAGCGGCGAAGGGGATTTCATGGCGGCGAAACTCCGGCGTGTGCACGACGTGGAGTTCCTCTTTCGGCGGAAAAGAGACGATCTCTTGCTCCTTGACGAAGTCGCGCGCGGCTTCCATGGCCTTCCGATACGCCGGCAAGATTTCACTGATTTCGGGATGATTGTCCTGAATGTTCCGGGCAACCTCTTCGATGGTTTTCCCCGATGCGAGCTCGTCCGCCAGCGCAGCGAGCTCTCGCTTGGTCTTCGCGAAGAGATCTTCGCCGACGGCGAGCAGGCTTTCAGCGTCGTGAATCAAGAAATGTTTTTTCTCAAGCAGCAAGTTAAAATGCTCTGCACCGACGGCGTAGACGCCGCTGCTGCGCGGCAAAAGATCGCGTTCGAGAAAAGCGACGAAATCGTTGATTGCGCTCTTTGCCTTGTCGATGGCCGTGCGCAACGTCTCCTTATCTTTAACTTCGGCTTGAACCTTCGGGTGGCTCGGCAGTGTGTCCAGGAAGCTTATACTACCCTTGGCGCTCTCAACGGCCATTTCAGTCCATAACTTCGGCGGATTCGCGCTGCGCCGGCTCAGGTTGGCGATTGCTTGTTGGATCAATCCCGGCGTTCGCCCCAGGCGGCTCAGAAGATTGGCGGATAGATCATTCGTCGCTCGAACCGTAAGAATGTAGATTGGGTCGATGGGTGAATAAGTATCCGGCCACTTGAGCCGGTAGTCTTCTTTCGCATGCTCGTACTGTTGAATCGTCAATCGCCCTGCGAGCAGGGCGTGGTCGATGGCTTCGTCCTGGTTTAGATCGTTGACAGAAATTTGCCGCAGCTTGGCCAGCGACTCTTTGACGAAAGCTTTTTCGGATTGGTAAGTCTCGTCGGAATAGTCGTTCAACAGATGATCGTAACCACCGATGCCGTAGTAGATGGCCTCGCTGGGGTGAAGATCAAAATGCCTTTTGAAGTAGTCGGCGCAGAAGTCAGCGAACTTTGACATGCAGGTCCAATATCATCTTAGCCGGGATGGTGCCAGGCTTTCAAATAGTGGTTTTTCTGGGTTTCCTGTGAAGAGATATTCACCATAGGAGCTAGCCCTGCAAAGCCGCAACCGAGAGCCGGAAAATCTCCCGCAAAGACGCCAAGGCGCAAAGGTCAGAGGAATCCGGGCTAAGCTCCGGCCACACGCCGATGATGGCCGGCCCAGTAAGGCTCGCGCAGAGCGCGCTTGAGCACTTTGCCGCTCGGGTTGCGTGGTAGAACTTCAGTGAAGTCCACCGAGCGAGGCTGCTCGAAACGGCCTAGCTTGCCCCGACAGAACTCCATGATTTCTTCCGGCGTTGCGTTCGCTCCTCGGCGCACGACCACAATCGCTTTCACCGTCTCACCCCAGCGCTCGTCGGGCACGCCGATCACGGCGGCATCGGCGATGGCTGGGTGCTGGAACAGGACCTCTTCGACCACACGGGGGTAGACGTTCTCTCCGCCCGACACGATCATGTCTTTGACTCGGTCCTGGATGTATAGGTAGCCTTCGTCGTCCATGCAGCCGGCATCGCCGGTGTGCATCCAGCCGCCGCGCAAAGCTTCGGCCGTTTCCTCGGGCCGATTCCAGTAGCCCTTCATGAGCTGCGGTCCGCGGGCGATGATCTCCCCGGTTGTGCCGTTGGGCACGGGATTGTCATCGGCGTCCACTATGCGCACCTCCGTCCCGACCAACGGGCGTCCGGCGGATAGGAGCAATTTCTGCTTCTCCGTGAGCGCACGGCGGTGGTCGGCAGGAGACAGCACCGTAAGGCCGATCGTCTCGGTCATCCCGTAGCCCTGGACAAAGTCGCACTTGAATACCTCGATGGCACGCCGCAGCGTCTGTTCCGCGATGGGAGACGAACCGTAACTCATCAGGCGCAGGTCATCGTAACGGCGCCGAGCCACGTCAGGGGCTGCCACAAGACAGGCTTGAATCATCGCCGGCACCATGTGCGCGACACCGATGTGCTCCTCGCTGAGCGCACGGACCACATCGGCAGGATTGAAATCCGGCTGAATGTACAGGCAACTGCCCCAATAGATACTTTGGCAGGCCACTTGGCTGGCGGCAGCAGCGTGGAATAGGGGAGCGACCAGGAGCCAACGCTCGCCCGGCTCACTTTTGAGTATGTGCCCCCTTTGCACCAGGTGTGCGGTCGCGCCCTGGTGCGTGAGCACGGCTCCCTTCGGCCCGCCGGTCGTGCCGCTGGTGTACATTTGGCAGAGGTCATGGTCTTCTGTAATGCGGCGGTCCAGGGTTGTCGCCGGCTGCTTATCCACCCACTGATGGTAGTCGTCCCACCCTGACGCTCCGGCACCGTCGATTGCCACGAAGCGTTCGACGGTCCGCAGCTCGCTGCGGATTGGCCCTACGGCTTCGGTGTGCTCGCCTCCGGCAAGGAGCAACTTCGCGCCGGCATCGTTGATGATATAGCTCCACTCTGGAGGGGCGAGGCGGTAATTGAGATGGACGGGAACAACGCCAGCCTTCGAGGCGGCGAAGTATAAGAGGACGTACTCGATGCTATTCTTGGAGAGCGCTGCGATCCGGTCGCCGATCTGGAGGCCAGCGTTGACGAAGGCGTTGGCCAAGCGATTTGTTTCAGCGAGGGCCTCACGATAAGTCAGGTGTCGGTTTCCCTGGATGGCAAACTCCGCGTCACCCCGTTCACGGGCATGATAGTCGAGAAAATCGTGCAACCGCATCTTTTATTCCCTCACGACGCCCGGTTCGTCGCTTGCGTTGGATGCCAAAGTCGTTGAGTCAAAGCTCGATCGTCGAGAGGCATCAGAATATTTGGGCCGGATCGGCCCGTCAAGGCAAAACAGCAATGAGGTTTGCCTGCCCCCTGTGTTTCTGTCCCACCCGATAGCCCGTGGCGTAGAGTTCCCATTTCTGAGCGAGGGATTCTGGCGCTCCTTGGTGCCTTGCTTTTGACTTCTGCGTCGAGTATAGCGCCTATTGAAGGACCCCGTATCGGAGTTTCGTTGGGATTTCGGACCCGAGTTCGCCCTAGGCACTCGGTGTAACCAAAGGCTCGGCTAAAACTACCAAGGCGGTCTATCTATGGAGGCTCTCAGCGTCGTTGACGGCATGGCCGATCCGGCTTTTGCCGTCGACGGTAAGTATCGGTTAGTTGCCTGGAACAAGGGCGTCGAGCGGCTACTGGGTCGTGAGGCGCGATCGGTTCTTGGCAAACGATGTTATCAGGTCATTTGTGGAACCGACGTATTCGGGAACCGATTCTGTCGGGCCAATTGTCCGGTGCTTAACATGGTTCGCCATGACGAGAGAGTGAACTCGTTTGAACTAAACCTGCCCACCGCCAAATCTGAGTCCATACGGCTCCATATCTCCATCATCACCTTGGGACGAACAGTTTCCGAGTTCGCTGTCTTGCATCACCTCAATCTGTTGGGTTTAGAAAAAGGACAGTTATCACGGCTGGAAACGGAAACAAGCGGAACGGGGAAACCGCAGCGCCATGCTGTGGAGCAGTTTTCTGGATTGACCCACAAAATTCGCAACAGCCTCCAGACGATTATCGGAGAAATCGAAATTCTAAATCTGCTCGCGACCGCCCCTTCAGAGTCCCGCGTGATTCTTAATAAGGTAAACGAGATCGATGGATTTCTCCGGGAAGCGAGTGAATATGTTGCTCCGGCCACAGCGCCGTTGTCCGTTGAGGATCCATTGGTGATTTTGAAAGATCTACAACGGGATGTTGAGACAGACCTTGCCGGTCATGGGATTCACATCGCCATGGTTTGCAAAGACACTCTTCCTGAACTATCTGCCGACCCGACAAAGTTTCGCGAAGTCGTCAGAAGGGTTGTCGATTTTTCTCGCGTTCTTCTTCCAAAGGGCGGAGAGGTTCTTCTCGGCGCCAGGCAGAAGACCGTGAGCGGCACCGAATTCGTTGAACTAAACGTCGCTATGATGTCGGAACGCTCCTTGGCTTGTGAGAAAAAGGATGTATTCCACCCTTTCTTCCGAGTGAACAACCAACGCGTTGGCCTGAGCATGGCGGTAGTTCGGGAGGTTCTTCGACGCCAGCATGGAAATATTATCTTTCGCAAAGAGAGCCAGCACCGAGGCGTATTCTCTATTTTGATGGAAGCACGCTCGCATTAGGGTGGGCTCCGGGTGGAAGGCAAACGCGATAGAGACGTGTTGGTTGCGCTCAAAATCACCGGACGGGCGAGGCAACAGACCTGCGCAAGTTTGGCAAATTTTTCCTGACACCGACATCCGGACAAGCCAGGGCAAAAGACCATCGATCGAGGGAGGCGATGTTTAAGAGAATGCGCCTAAAAATCCAACCGGCTTTCTTTGTGGTTCTGCTGGCTATTCTTCTCGTTGTCAGCGTCCGCCCGAAAGCTTTCTGTGAGGAAACGATTCGAGCGGCCGTTCCGTTGTTTCCATTACTCGGGTTCCCTGCTTTCGTAGCGCACGAAAGAGGTTTTTTTCAAAAGGAGGGCCTCAGAGCCGAACTCGTTCGCATCAACAGCACCCCGACAACCTTTCAAACACTCATATCCGGCGGAGTTCATCTGGCTGTCGGCGCACCCGGGGGTCTGGTCACTTTGAATCTCCAGGGAATCGACGTGGTGGCTATTGGAAGTTGGGATAACGTGATGCCGTACATTCTTGCGACCCGCGAGCCGATAAGCGACATTCAGCAATTGCGCGGCAAGAGATTGGGAGTCAACCGCCCGGGCAGTACTCCGTGGCTGATCATGCGCGTCATGCTGGAAGACGCCGGATTAGCCAAAGACGTCAAAATGATGCCCCTGGCGGGAGGTTCCCAGGAGAGGCTCGCCGCGCTTAAGAGCGGCGCCATCGATGCCGCGCCTGTGTCTTGGGCCCTCGAGCCGACTTTGAAAAAATTGGGTCTTTACTCTTTCAAAGGAAACCGGCTTCCATTCATAACCGGAGCCATCTGCGTCAAGAAATCCTACCTTCAGTCTCATCGATCTACACTAAGGGCGTTCCTGAAAGGACTGCTGGAAGCATCGCAGTTCATCCTGGCCGATAAGAAAGGAACCTTGCCGATCCTCGCCCAGATTTTGCGGAGCGAAGACAAAGAGGCTCTGGAGTATGTCTATGATTACATGCGGGCTAACGAAAGCCCCAGTCTTTACCCGCCGGAAGCATCGATCAAGAATCTGTTGCGCATGTCGGCGTACGACGATCCAAGGGCGGCAGCTTTGCGCGCCGAGGCGATTGTTGACTTTTCTCTATTGGAAGAGCTCGGCCAGAGGAGCCCTCAATCTGCGACAAGATAAGGATTCTCGCACCGAGATGGTGCCGGGCTTTACGCATCACAATGATTCAAACTCGGGATCGGAGTCTTAGGTAAGGAGGCCAACCGTGAAGCCTTATTTGAATACTAAATTTTTCGGCGCTGCGCTTGCCTTCTGCGCTCTTGGCGTTGCCGGAGTCTGCACGGCGGCTGAGAGGTTGACCGGCATCAACTCGAGTATGGTCATGTCTCAGTGCCTGCCTTATCTCGCCCAAGAAGCCGGGCTGTTTCGCAAGCATAATCTCGATTTCCAGCTTGTCTACATTTCCTCGTCCGGTATGGTGACGGCGGCGCTGCTCGCCGGCGATTCTGAGGTCGCTTTGACCGGTGGCGTTGGCTTCGTGCGGGCCTTCGTGCAAGGCTCCACCGACTTCGTCTTTATTGGCAGCAACAAAAATATCCTGACGCACAGCATCATCGCCGGATCAGAGCTCAAGCGGCCGGAAGATCTCAAGGGTAAAAAGATCGGCGTGACGCGCATCGGCAGTAACACCCATTACTTTGTGATCCAGGTTCTCAGGCGTCTGAGTTTAGACCCCGGGAGAGACGTCACTTTCATTCAGACCGGCGGCGCGACCGAGAACCTTGCAGCGCTGCTGAACGGGTCTATCGATGCGGCAGCGATGACGGCCCCCGCCGATGCGCAGGCCGTCGCGCGCGGCTACCGTTATTTGATCTATGGCCGGGACCTTCGCCTGCCCTACGCGGCCGCCTCTTTCGCGACGCGTCGTTCGGTGATGGCAAAGCGTCCTCAAGCCATCGGGCAGTTCATGCGCGCGATGGCGGAAGCTGCGAAAATTCTCCATACGGACAAAGAGTTCGTTTACAAAGTTCTGGGCAAGCAGTGGCGAGTCACAGATCGAAAGATTCTGGACGCGGGTTACGACGCCGAGATCAAAGCGCTGGAGCCGAGACTGGAAATCAAGACGGAAGCGTTCAAGGCGATTCTGGAGGAGGTCGCGGAGATTGATCCGCGGGCAAAGAAAGTGAAACCGGAAGATCTCATCGATCGGCGTTATTTGGGTGAGATGGAAAAGAGCGGCTTTTTCGACAAGCTTTGGACTAAAAGTTAACGGTGCTCCCGAATCCAACCCGGAGGAAGCCAATGATTCATGTGAAAATCCAACTGAATCGCTTGCTCACTCTGTTTTTTTTCTTATTTGTGAT
This sequence comes from Deltaproteobacteria bacterium, assembly GCA_030688735.1. GTDB lineage: Bacteria > Desulfobacterota > Binatia > UBA9968 > UBA9968 > JACPFE01. Next base: position 110 of record JAUYJC010000370.1, on the reverse strand, counting down.
GGGTCATCCGCGGGCGCAAGCGGCTACCTCGCTGCACCCCGTCCTCATGACCACGGGCGCCTTCAGTGAGAGAGAAGGCGTAGTCTTTGTCGCTCAAGACCAGGGCTTCT
>JAUYJC010000365.1 GCA_030688735.1 Deltaproteobacteria bacterium | reverse complement strand
TCGGCGGCAGTTTCAATTTTGCGCGGCATGTCCTATGTGTGCCATAGGGCATACATGCCTGTCAACTAAAAAATGAAAAGAAGTGAAGAATTCTTTGATTCAGCAATAAGTTGCGAGTTTCGCGACAGAAACTAGCTAGGCCATTGGTGCAAAGAGTTTGCAACGGTGATGGGGCTAGGATTGAATTGAATTCTCCTACAAGTTAATCCTGCCAGACCCCATTGTAGTGTCAATCAATTCAATGTCAGTCCGAATTAGGTTTCTCCCCGCTACAATACTTTGCCGCCTTTTCTCGTAAATAATACGTTTCGCAACTGCTGCGTGCGTGATAGCCTCACGAAAGAGGTGCGCAATGAAGAAAGCTGCTCGATTAGCAATCCTGGTGGTCGCGGTGCTGCTTGCTGTTGGAATGTGAAAAGGTCTTGGTAAAGATGCGGAGCAGTGGTATTCAAGGGGATAGTGATTCAAGCATTGCGAAGTGAGATCGGCGACTATTTAGCCAATCATGCCACGCGCATGAGGAAAGGATATTTATGTCAATCGTTAGACTTATTTACGTAACGGTTAAACCGGATCAGGTTAAAGAGGCGGTCGCTCTTTGGAAAAACCATTGTGCGCCGTTGATGATCAAGCAGCCCGGGTGTCTGTCGGAAAAACTTTTGGAATGCGTGGATGCGCCCGGAGAGTTCATTTCATATTCGGAATGGGATAGCCAGGCCAATATCGATGTGTACCGTGCCAGTGAAAACCATTCGGAAATACAAAAACATTCCCGGGGGCTGCAGGGAGGAAAGGCCACGGTGAAGCGTTACGAAGTGAAATAAGGTAAAGTCACACCCGACCAGGGCCCTGTGCGGCAACCACGTCGTCAAGGGCTGGTTTCAAACGAGTCGTAATTCGGTGTTGAATCGCAGTTGCCGAGATGCTCAATGTCCAACGGACCGGCTTGCGGGTTTCCCTGAACGTGTTGGTTAGAGCGGATAGGTTGATCAAGTAGCCACGCGGCGATGCTAGGTTTGAACTGAATTCTCCTTCAAGCCAATCTGATGTGCGCCGCGTACTGTAACTAATTCTTTAACTAATCTGCCAATAGACAAGAAAATGAAAGGGCACACACCAACACCCAAACGCCCGAAATTGGGGCGCATGGGTGTTCGTGGATGTTGTTGGATCGGGTAGGGCTGCGACTTAAAATCCCGAGGACCCGGAAGGGTCCGTGCCGGTTCGAGTCCGGCTCCGGGCACCAAGATGTCACCTCGCCGGGGCCCGCACGGTGATCTGCGCGGCGGTCGTCGCCCCATCCGTTCCCGCTGTCGCGGTTACCGAGACCTCGGCACCCGGTTTGAGCAGCGAGCGGTCGCCGCGGACGCGCTTTACCACCGGAATGTCCGGTGGCACCAGAACGTTGACCTCTCCTCCTTTGTACTTGAGTTTCAGCAGCCGTCCTTTGACCTCGCGCACCAACACGTCCTCGACGCGCTCAACGTTGGCGTTGGTCATCGTCGCTCCGCTTTGAGGCGCCGATCCCAGCGGGCGGTGCCCCTCGCCGGTGCCACGCTGGTCTTCGGAGAAGACGTGGACTTCTGAAGCCAGGAAACTGCCGTCCGCCTGCTTGGTTGCGGTAGTTCCGAGATACATGCCCGGGGCGATCTCGGAGAGCTTGATCGCAACTTCGCCGCGGATAACCGTTTTGTCCGCCAGCGAAACCTTGACCTCGCCGCTCGGGCCGGCGACCATGAGTTCGGAGTTCTTCAATGAGAGGACCTTGCCTCTGACGGACACCGGAGTGCCCGGCCGCTCGACTTGAGTCGTCGCTCTGAAAGCCCAGGCCAAGAACGACAACGCAAATATCAGCCCCAACCACACGCCTCCAAAAGGCCACTTCCAACGTGAATATTTCATTGCCTATCCTTTCTCTCTGACCGATCTTTTCGTACCCATCGCTGCCATTCTCCCGTCGGTGTATGGTTCTATTTGCCCCAGTCTACGTCCCGATGCAAGGTTGGCCTTTTACCCGCTGTGCCGATCTCGACAAGAGGGAAGCGGATGGTCGCCGTCGAAAATCTTCCTCGAACCCCTGCCAAAACTGACAGGATTTTGTCGGCCGCTGGCAAGATTGGGCGAAATTTGTTCGAAGCATCGGATCGTGCATCAAATTTCCCTCGGAAGTTCAGGAGTGCAATTTTGGTACGAAGATTGCTCAAGGCTTTATGTGTTAACTGCCATGAATCAGCCAATGATCAATCCAGGTTCTGATCAAAACTGGAACTGGCCCGAGAAAACCTGGTTCCAACAGCGGCTCAATGCTATTAAGGCCCGGGAGCAGGAGCTTCGGCGGAAGCCGTCGGTGACCATGCACAGACCGGCGACGATGGTGGCCGAGCCCCATGAAAAGAAGGAACCGGTTAAAGTCGAGTTGAGCCCCCAGTCCTGATCCGCGGCGTTCGTTTTCCTCGAAGACGGAGATGGCGCCTGCCTTTTTCTAAGCCTCCTTTCAGGGGAGTCGCAGAACCCGATTATTTGGACCTTCTGGGAAATTCCCTAAACGCTGTGCCAGCGCGACCAGGATCTCCCCCAGCCGTCTTGAAACCCTACTGCCGCACCCACCGGGGTCACGTCACGGCTTCCGACTTTCCGCGATTCCGAAAATACGAAGAGGTTACGAGTAGGTCTGGCGTCCTTCTGTTCCATTCCCTGGTCTCTTCTCTCCACAATAGCTTTTGAACTTGCTATAGTTGTTCTTAACGAAGTGTCAAAGGCACGAGGATGCCCCCGTGACCGGATTAATTCTCAAGGAGGTAGATTTGTGAAAATACTTTTGGTTGGTTTGGTGGTTCTATTGTTTCTTACGAGTTCGCCGCGGGCCGGTCTTGCCGCGGATAGCACGCCGGCGAAGAGTGGCGCTCCCGAAAGCGATAAGAAGGCCGCGGATAAGAATCCAGCGGACAAGAAGGCAAAAACAAACAGCGCAGCGAAACCTCAACGGCTCAAGGGCGAGATCACCGCGTTGGACGTCAAGGGCGGCACGGTTTCCGTGAAAGGCGCCTCAGGGGAAAAGAGTTTCGTGACTCAGGATGCGGCGAAAGATACGCTGGAGATCCTCAAGATTGGGGAACAAGTCAAAGTAACGTACTCTGAAAAAGACAAAAAGTTGGTGGCGACTTCCTTGAGGCGGATAAAGCCGAAGACCGCCAGCACGGGAGCAAAAGAGAAAAAGCCGGCCAAGGGGCCGACATCGCCGGCGAAGGATGGCGCCGGGTCGAAGACGCCCTAAATGAAAATCCGGCGTTTTATTCTCCTTCGCCGAATGCCTCGCAGCTTGCTGTGAGGATGAAGGCGAGGAGAACCCTCCGTAGCCTTGGCGAAGGAGGGTGGAAGGGCTTCGGAGAATTTCGCAAAGATACCTCGGAGCTTTGCTCCGGGGAGCTTCATTGCCCCTGTGGCTTCTCGACCCTTCGACTCGATCCCCGGCTTTGGCCGGGGCTCCGGCTCAGGATTGCGCCTCGCGGGCTTGCCCGTGGAGATCCACAATAGGCAACCGTAAGAGTACAAATTCGCTCATGCCGATTGCCATAGCACCGCTGACCGGCTGCGCCCTTGCGACTCTTTTACTCGTGCAATGGGTGACCGTTTCTTCGGCATTCGCCTGGCATGACAAAGGCCATCGGAAAAGGTGTCAGGCATTGCTTGTTTGTTTATGACGGTTGATTCAGAAAGAGAGTCAGGCGTGATATATGCGATTTTTCACAGACAGAATGTCAAATATCAGCCCGGACTACTGCAATAAACCAATTCACTGAAACCGGCGCGTCTACCACGTATCCGACGGGATACGCAGTAATCACGAGGTGCCCTTCAAGTTACCGTCACGAATGTCCGGATTATTATTTGAGCATCCCATTGGCCCAATTTCTTTGCTAGCGCGTCGAGTTTACGCGAAGCCTCCTGCCTCTTCTTGCGATTTTCCTTCTTAAAACGACTCACTTTCTTACCCGGTTTCTGTCTCAAGAGTAAAATAACAGGGCATGTATGAGGGCCTCAACCTTCCTGTTTTGCATACTCACAGCGTGGGCAAACTTGAGCGGAAGGCTCCGCTAGGATCGGCCAGCCGCATTCGTTGCAGTTGATGACGGGTTCGCCCAGCATGGCTCGGACCAATGTGCCGCAGCGGCGGCCGCCGCAGGGACCGGTGCCGACTCCGGTGCGTTTGCTGACTTGCTCGAAAGTTTTCGCCCCGGCTTGAATAGCCTTGCGCACGGTGCCCTTGCGGATCTTGTTGCACAGGCATGCGGGCTTTAAATTCTCGATGACCGCTTGATCTGTGGCTTTTCGTTCCAGCTCGTCGATGGGGCACCCCTAGAAAAGAAGTGTTCTTTCATCGTCAGTTTAGCACAGCGCGGTGGAGCCGCAACCAAACTCGGATCAATCTCCCGCAAAGACGCAAAGGCGCAAAGGGAAAACCAATTGTCATTTCGAACGAAGAGAGAAATCTTTCCTAGATCCCTCCATTCGCTCGGGATGACAGGCCTTGGGCCTGTCACTTAGCGTGTTGGCGCCTTGGCGGGAGTAAATCCCTGTCTTAAGGGTTACGGGGGATGGAAAGATTTGCGCAAGCTGAAAACACTTTCAAGTGAATCGAACTGACGAGTCACTTCTCGCCGACGATCAGCGAGGAGGTTAAAGGTGACGGCAGATCGACTTGCCGGACGCTATGCAGGCCGGCGTTTTCCAACCAGGACTTCACTTCATTGAAACTGTAACACCGGCCGGACGCCGTGGTCAGGAGCATGAGCAGGCTGAAGATCGCGCCCACCGGCGGATTGGCCCGCGTCTCATCTAGGATGTGATCTTTGACGATCATTCGCCCGCTGCGCTTGAGATTGGTCGCGAGTTTCGTCATGAGCTTTTGGTTTTCTTCGGACCCTTCGCCGTGGATGATGTTCGAGAGGAAGATGGCGTCGTAGCTGCCGGGAATGGTGTCGCAGCGATAATCGCCGCTCACGAGTTCAATGCGCGACTCCAATCCGGCTTCGCGCACGTATCGTTTGGTGATTGACAGCGTACCGGGAAGGTCGAAGATGGTCGCGCGCAACTTTGGATATTTCCGGCAGAGATGAATCGGATAGGTGGCAGGCCCGGAGCCGATATCGAGCAGGTCGGTGACTTTTTCCCAATCCAAGGTATGCGCGAGCACCTCGGCGTCGCCGCGCGCTTTGACCAGGGAGTCCATCGCTTGGATGAAAGTCACGGTCTCGGCAGGAGTCTCCTGGTACATATCGGCGGGGCGGGGCGGCTTGCCGCTGCGCACGGCGTCGGCCAAGCGTTCCCAGCAGTTCCAGAGCGAAGCGTCGAAATGGATCATGCCGCAGAGCGACTTCGGTGATTGGGCCACCAGATAAGTCGTCGCGGCCGCAGACAAGGAGAAATGCTCGCCCTTCTTTTCTAAGAGCGACAACGCGGTCAAGCCGTTCAGCAGCAGTTCCGTCGCTTTCGGATCGATGCTCAAGCTGGCGGCGATTTGACCAGCGCCGAGACTACGATCGCCGATGCAGTCAAACAAGCCTAACTGCACCGCCGCCTGAATCAGGCGCGCTCCGACGTGTCCGCTCGCCAAACGCGCAAGCTCCGAGAAATCCATTGTACCCATTGTAAACTTGCCCGGACTTACGTCTGGGGCTTTTCTCAGAATGCACGCTTCGCTTGTCCGAAAGGGACCTCATCCGTCTTTCCCGCGAAAGCGGGGATCTAGGTTTGAATTAATTTCCTGGATTCCGGCTCGCGCTAACTATCGCCAGCTTGGCCGGAATGACGAGGCGTTGTCTTTCGGAACCCCATACACCACCCGAACTCCATCCGGGGTCGGCTAAGGTAAACCAGGCTTCGGCTTGCCGATTCCGCATTCAATCCAAAATCCAAAATCTAGCCAAAGATATTTGAAATTTTCGGATAAAAAAGAGATCGGAAAAACGTGTCTCGCGCAAAGACGCAAAGGGCGCCAAGGTGCCGGACCTCGGCCCGTCATGCCGAGCGGATGCGAGGGATCTAAGAAGGATTTCTCCCTTCGGTCGAAATGACAACGAGTCTTTTTTTGCGTGCTTGGCGTCTTGGCGCGATAACATTTTGTCTCACTACGGTTGAGGGCGAAATTGTCAGAGCTTTTCTATGATTCTGTAACTTCGGCTCTTGGGCTTGAGCGGGGCGACGATCCCGCTTTTGACCAGGGCGCGAATCTCGCGGTAAGCGATATCCCGGTCGACTTCGGCGACCCGTTCGTACTCGGCGGTGGAAAACGTCTTGCCGTGGCAGTAGGCGAAGGCGAGCAGGCGCCGCTGGCGGAAATTAATATCGGCGGGGCGGAATTGATTGAGCCATCGCAGCGTATCCTCGTCGTAGACCGGCGTGTTGCGAAGGGTGACGACGAACATGAAACCTTCGGTGGAAAACTCCGGCGGCCGAAGCCCGTGGTGCTCCATTTCCTGAAACATCCGCGGCACTCCTTCGCCCATTTCGCGCAAATAACCGAGGTCGGCCAACACCCGCACGATCAGCGGATTGCGCGAAAAGTGAATACTGCGATGTTGCTTGAGCTGTTCCAGAGTAACCGGCGGCGGCAGCAGGCCGGGACTGCGCACCTCGATGCGGTCGTCGAACATCCAGATCTCTATCGAGGCGCCGCTGAACGAGTAATCGCGATGCGCCACCGCGTTGACCAGCGCCTCCTGCCAGGCGAAGCTCGGATACTCGAGACGCTCGCGAAAAAACAGGTCGTGCAGAATCGTGCGCTCGCGCATATGTTCCTTGACGCGCCCGACGGCTTCGTCGATGAGCCGGGCCAGTGGTGTTTCGAAGCGGATGCGCTTGACGACGTTGAGCGCCGTGCCGTGGCGCCGCTCCGCGCCGTCGTATTTAACGAAGTCGATGCCGCAGCGCGGATGCCAATGCGTCGGGTCCTTGGCGAAAAGCAAGAGCGCCGCCATGTTGGGCGCCGGCTCCGCGCGCGAGGCGTCGAGAAGATGGTAGGAATGAGTGAGCGCCGCTTGGACGCCGCGCGGGTCGGCGATTTTCATCGAGAACAACTCCACGGCGTCGGCGTCTAGATCGCTCCAGGCCGCTCCGGGCGGTTGTTGCCGCTCGTAGACGACGCCCCGTTTGGCCTCTTTGAGATTTTGAATCTGTTCGGCGGGCAGCGACGGCGTTTCGCCGGCGATGCGGTAATAGGAGCGCCCGCCGCTTACGCGATGGACCTCGAGGGCCGCGGGGACTTCGAACTTGAGCAGGAGAAGATTGCCGAGATGGATTCGTTCCGACGCGGCGTTGAGCGGCGGCGTCAGCAGGGTTTGTGGCGCTTGAAGCAGGTTTTGCAGCTCGTGAGGTTCGTGCGGCACACCGGTTACACTCTTGTCCGGTTCGACGCCGACCAGGAGCGTGCCGCCGTCGGCATTCGCCAATCCGGAGAGCAGCCGGGCGATATCGCGCGCCAGGTCTTCGTCGCGCCGTTTGCGGGAATCGTTGCGGCGAAATTCAAAGGCGCTCAGGAACTCCAGGAATTGTCCCCGTTCTTGCTTGAGCAGATGTCCGATTTCTTCGCCGTGCATTTTTTAATTCAGTAAGGAGTTAGGAGTTAGGGGTGGGAGGTCTCCTCACTCCTTACTATTCACTCCTCACTTTTTATTCCGGCAGCATTGAGCGTGACCACTTCCAAGACCATCCGCGCCGAAAGATATAAATCTTGTAAATTGAGCCATTCCTTCACCGTGTGGATATCGCGCATGCCGGTGGAAAGGTTGGCGACTTCCAGCCCCTTCTGATTGAGCACGTTGGCATCGCAGCCGCCGCCGGTGGCCAGAGTCTTAAGCTCGACGTCGAGATTCCTGGCCGCCGCCTGCACCAGCCGGACAATGGGCGCGCCGTCCGGCACCTCCATGCGGTCGTAGTCGCGGTCGATCTTGGCTTGCACTGTCGCTTGAAAGCGTTTGCCGTTCAGCTCGACGGCGTGACGAGCGGCGGCTTGCTCGAGGCACAGCCGCATATGCTCGGTCTGCCGATGTAATTTTTCCGTGTTGTGGCTGCGCGCCTCGCCCTTGAGCACCACCGAATTCGGCACGATGTTGACCGCCATGCCGCCTTCGATGATGCCAATGTTGGCTGTGGTCTCGTCGTCGATCCGGCCGAGCTTCATCTGCGCAATCCCTTCGGCCGCGACCTGGATCGCGCTGATGCCGTTCTCCGGGCAGACGCCGGCGTGGGCTTCGAGGCCGCGCACGCGAAATTCCATGCGGTTGGCCGCGGGCGCCCTGGTGAATAAAAAGCCGACGGAGTCGCTGTCGAGTACCAATCCGGTGCGCGCCTTGAATCGGCTTACGTCCAAACATTTCGCACCGACCAGCCCCGCCTCCTCGCAGATCGTAAAGACCACGTCGATGTCGCCACAGGGCAGCTTGTTTTCCCTGATCACGCGCAGCACTTCACAGATGATGGCGACGCCGCTCTTGTCGTCGCCACCGAGCACGGTGCGGCCATCGGAGCGCAGGATGTCGCCGTCGAGGATCGGCGTGATGCCTTCGCCGGGAACGACGGTATCCATGTGCGCGGAGAGCAAAAGAGGCCGGGCGGCGGGCTGGTTTCCGGGAAATTGGGCGATCAGGTTGCCGACGTTGCCGCTTACCTTTTCTCCGGCATCGTCAATGGTGACGGAGGCGCCCAGCGCTTCCATCTCGCCTTTGAGCCGCATGGCAACGTCGCGCTCCTTGCGCGAAAGGCTGTCGATCTTGATCAGCTCGATGAGCAGTTTTTTGATGCGGTCCTGGTTGATCAATGGGGTAATCTCGCAAGTCGTCCGACCGACCCTGCCCGGCTCATCAAAGTCAGCCACAGTGCCGGGTTCCGTCGTTTGACTGCCGTAACATTGCCATAGTTCCAGGCCAATGCCAACTTGGAAATGTGCCGGTTTTAACGGGGCTTCGAGGCGGATCGTGAGGGGGCGGAATCGACTCTTACCGCATCAAGGAACGGATGAACGATTGCTGTCGTTTTCTAGCAGCTTAAGCAGATTGATGAATCCTAATTCGGTGAATAGCATTCGCGCTTTGTCGATATCCGGCGGGCGAGCGCGCAGCGATTCCAGCCCCATATCGATCGGCACGTCGCGTTTGACGGTCGCAAGATCGCGGCTGAGAAAGGCGTCGCCTTTTTTTTCCTCAAGAAGTTTTCGGACCCGCGCCGCGCCGCGCAAATTCATCTGCTCGACTTCGGCGAGATGGTCGAATAGGTTTTCCAGAGTCTGAAATTGCTGGATCAAAGCGATGGCGGTTTTCTCGCCGATGCCTTTGACTCCGGGAATGTTATCCACCGGATCTCCCATCAGCCCCATGACTTCGATGACCTGCTCCGGCGCAACGCCGAATTTTTCCTTGACTTGCTCCGCGCCGATCCAGCGGTCTTTGGCGCTGTCGAGTAGACGAATGCCGTCGGTGACGAGCTGCATCAGATCCTTGTCGCTGGAGACGACGACAACTTCGCAGCCTTGGCCCGACATCCTGCCGCAAAGGGTCGCGATGATGTCGTCGGCTTCATATCCCGGCAGCTCGAGCAGCGGCAGATTGAGGACATGGAGAACTTTGCGGAAATAAGGGAACTGGGGAATGAGCTCGGCGGGCGCTTCCGGCCGGTTGCTCTTGTAATCGGCGAACATCTCATTGCGAAAGGTCTCCCGTCCGGCGTCCAACGCGACGACGAGGTATTCAGGCTGATACTGTCTTAGCAGCTTAAGTAAAATATTGGTGAATCCGAAGATCGCATTAGTCGGCAGACCGGCGGCGTTCGATAGCGGAGGAATCGCGAAAAAAGCGCGGAAAATATAGGAGCTGCCGTCAATGAGAAATATTCGTGGCGATTGATCGACCATGAACGTACCTTGGGGACTCAGGACAAAATTCAGTTCAAGGTTCCAGGTTCAAAGTGAAAAACATTGTTCAAAGTTCCGGGTTCAAGGTTCAATGTTAAAGGATTCGGATTCGAGGTTTCGAGAATCGTTGAACATTGAACTCACGAAGCCGCAGGCTTCGAGAGTGTATGCGTTGCGGTGCCGTAAAACACTTCGGCTGCTTCCATCAGCGTTTCCGACAGCGTCGGATGGGGATGAACCGAATCAGCGATGTCGCGCGCGGTGGCGCCCATCTCAACGGCCAATACGCCTTCGCTGATCAGCTCTCCGGCGCCGGCGCCGACAATGCCGACGCCGAGTATTCGCTCCGTTTCGGGTTCGATGATGAGTTTGGTCAGACCGTCCGGGCGATCCAAGGTCAGGGCACGCCCGGACGCGCCCCATAAAAACTTTGCGACTTTGACTTCGATTTCCTTTTGCTTGGCTTCGGTTTCTGTCAGGCCGCACCAGGCGATCTCGGGTTGAGTAAAGACCACCGCAGGAATCACGATGTTCTCAAAAACGCTGGACTCGCCGAGGATCGCCTCCACGGCGATGCGGGCTTGTTTGCTTGCCCGGTGGGCCAGCAGCACGCCGCCGCCGGCGTCGCCGATGGCGTAGATATGCGGGTCGTCGGTTTGCTGCCGAGCGTGGCACTTGATGAAGCCTTTATCGTCCTTGGTGACTTTCGTATGCTCTAATCCAATGTCGCTGATATTGGGCACCCGCCCGACGCTGACCAGCACCCGGTCGTAAAGCTCTTCGCGTTGCTCGCCGGCCAACTGGATGGTGACTTTGATCCGTTTTTCGGCGGTGGCCATCTTGAGCACTTTGGTGTTGAGGCGGATTTCCTTGAAGGCTTTTTGCGCGAAACGGCTGACCGGGCGGACAAGATCTGGATCGATGCCCGTGAGTATCGAAGGCAAGACTTCCAACACCACGACCTTGCTGCCCAAGGCGGCATACACGGTCCCTAGCTCCATGCCGATATAGCCTCCGCCCACCACCAAGAGGTCGCCCGGTACGTCCTGGATTTCCAAAGCCTCCGTCGAGGTCATAATACGCTTGTTGCCGAGATCGAACGCCGATGGCAGGGCCGCCTTGGAACCCACGGCGATGATCGCGCTATCGTAGGCGATAAACTTTTGCCCGTCGGCGGTTTCCACGCGAAGCGTTTGCGAATCTTCGAAATGGCCCCGTCCATGGACGAGTTGCACGCCTCGCTTCTGCGCCAATCCTTTGATGCCCTGGCCTAATTTGTCGAGAATCGAATCTTTCCAGCCGCGCAGTTTGTCGAGATCGATTTTGGGCGCGCCGAATTCGATACCGCGCGCCGCCGAGTCCTTGGCTTCGCGCAGGATCTCCGTGGCGTGGAGCAAGGCTTTCGAAGGGATGCAGCCGGCGTTCAGACAGACGCCGCCCAGGCGGGGGTTTTGTTCGACGAGGGTTACCTTTTTGCCTCTATCGGCGGCATAGAAGGCGGCGGCGTAGCCGCCGGGGCCCGCGCCGAGAACTACGATTTCAGTTTTGCTCGGTTCCATGGTTCAGTTGATTGTTACGTCGGCCTCCGTGAACGATTCCAGGCCGGCGATGATTTCGCGCAAGAAACGCACGGCATCGCCGCCGTCGAGCACGCGATGATCGTAGGATAGGCAGAGCGGCAGCAAGGTGCGAATCGCGATCTTGCCGTCCACGACGACGGGCTTGGGGCTGCCTTGGCCAACGCCGAGAATGGCGACCTGGGGCGAATATATGATCGGAGTAAAATGGCCGCCGCCGATGCTCCCCTGGTTGGAGATCGCAAAGGTCCCGCCCTGAAGCTCCTCAAGGGAAATCTTTCGCTGGCGGGTCTTCTCGGTGATCGCGCCAAGCTCACGGGAGATCTCAAAAAGAGTTTTCTTGTCGACGTCGCGCAGCACCGGGACGATCAGGCCGGCCTCCGTATCCACGGCGACACCGATGTGGCGGTACTCTTTGAAGACTATTTCGCCGGCTCCCTCGTCGATGCTGGCGTTGGCCCGCGGATGTTTGACCAGCGCCCGGGCGACCGTCATCAACAGAAACGAAGTCAGGGTCAGGTGCGCGCCGTTTTTTTGATAAACCGGGGCATGCTTTTTCCGCAGCGCCAAGAGCGCGGTAATGTCCGCGTCATCGAACTGGTTGATCTTGGGAATCGTCGTCCAGGATTCCACCATGCGCCGGCTGACCGTGCGGCGTAGCGCCGACATCTTCTCGCGCCGCACCGCGCCCCATTTCGAAAAGTCCTCGGCTTCTCGCCGCGGCGTGGCAGCGGAAGATGGTATCGAGGGCGGGGCCGAGCCGGTATCGGCGATCTGCTGCAGCCGGTGGATGTAGGCGCGCAGGTCTTCAAGAACGATTCTGCCGCCGGCTTCGCTGCCTTTGACCCGGGTCAAGTCGATGTCGAGATCGCGCGCCAGCTTGCGTATCGAAGGCGCGGCCGGCGGGGGCGCCCCGCTCGGCGATTGGTAGTGGTATGAGAGATTCGGAGCTTCGCTGCTTTCCGGTTGGCGTCGGGGAGCCGCTTCAGCCATGCGCCGCTCCACCGGTGGTGGAGCGCCCGCAGAGGGCGACGCGGCGGCCTCGCCGCCAGGCTCGCGGATAGTGATCAGCACCTGCCCGACGCTTATTTCCATTCCTTCTTTCACGTGGACCTTGGTGACGGTCCCGGAGGCCGGAGCGGGAATGGAGCCCACTGCTTTCTGCGTCTCCAACTCCATGATCGGCTGGTCCTTTTTGATTTCCTGACCCTCGGCGACCAGAATGTTGACCACCGTGCCGGACTCTACACCTTCAGCAAGTTGGGGAAGCTTTATGTCCATGGTGAATGCGCAAACTGTTCAGGGCGTGAAATCTACAGATAGAATGGGAATGATTTTTCCGGATCGACGCCGAGTCTCTTGATCGCCGAGTCCACTTTGTCGCCGGCGAGAGAGCCTTTCTGGTAGAGCGCGTACAAGGTCGCGATCACGGTAAGCTCTGCGTCGACTTCGAAAAATCGCCGCAGGTTCTCGCGCGTGTCGCTGCGGCCGAAGCCATCCGTTCCCAGGCTCATGAGTCCGCCGGGCACCCAGGGCGCGATCTGGTCGGGAACCATTTTCATATAGTCGGAGACCGCCACGAATACGCCTTCTTCGTTTTGCAGGGTCGTTTCCAGATAAGACGACTTTTTGGGCGCCGTGGGATGGAGCATATTCCAACGCTTGACCCGCAGGGCTTCGCCGCGCAACAGTTTATAGCTGGTGGCGCTCCAGACGTCCGCCGATACGTCGAACTGCTCGGCCAAAATGTCCTGCGCGCGCAGGGCTTCCCGCAGGAGCGGTCCGCTGGCGAAGATATGAGCCTTATGCTGTTTACCTTTCGGCGCCGCTTTGAGCCGGTACAGGCCTTTTAGAATTCCCGGCTCCGCGCCGTCGGGCATCTCCGGCATCTCGTAACTTTCGTTGTAGAGTGTCAGATAGTAAAAATACTCCTCGCCCTCAACATAAAGCCGTTTCAGGCCGTCGCGCACGATGACGGCGATCTCGTAGCCGAAACCGGGGTCGTAGGTCAGCAGCGTCGGAATCGTGCTCGCCAGGACGTGGCTATGGCCGTCCTGGTGCTGCAACCCTTCGCCATTGAGGGTCGTGCGTCCGGCAGTGGCGCCGCAGAGAAATCCCTTGGCCTTGCTGTCCGCTGCCGCCCACATCAGATCGCCGATGCGCTGGAAACCGAACATCGAATAATAGAAGTAGAACGGAATCATGTTGATGCCGAAATTGGCGTAGGCGGCGCCGGCGGCGATGAAGGACGACATGGCGCCCGCTTCGGTGATGCCTTCTTCGAGGATTTGTCCGTCTTTGACTTCGTTGTAATAAAGCAGGGACTCGCTATCGACGGGTTCGTAAAGCTGTCCTTTGGAGGAGTAGATGCCCACCTGGCGGAAAAGCGCGTCCATGCCGAAGGTGCGCGCTTCATCGGGAATGATCGGCACGATGCGCTTGCCAATTTCCTCGTGCCCCAAAAGGCGGCCTAAAAGCCGGACCATGGCCCCGGTAGTCGACATCGCATGCTGCCCGGAGCCTTTGAGCAGTTCGGCGTACATGCTCGCGTCGGGCACGGTAAGAGCCGGGGCTTTGACCCGGCGCTGGGGGATAAAGCCGCCCAGCAGTTTTCGCCGCTCCAACACATACTGCGTTTCAGCGCTATCGAGCGGGGGCCGGTAGAAGGGCGTTTCTACAACTTCCTCGTCTGCCAGCGGAATGTCGAAGCGCGTGCGGAACTCGCGCAGCTCGCGCTCGTTGAGCTTTTTTTGTTGATGCGTGACGTTGCGGCCTTCGCCGGCCTCTCCTAGACCATAGCCTTTGACCGTTTTCGCCAGGATAACGGTCGGCGCCCCCCGGTGCTCGACGGCGGCTTTATAGGCCGCATAAACTTTTTCCGGATCGTGGCCGCCGCGCAGCAGCTTGTGAATCTGATCGTCGCTCAGATGGTGGACCATTTCGGCGAGTTCGGGATGTCTTCCAAAGAAATGCCTGCGCGTGTAGCTGCCCGGCTCGACGGAGTACTTCTGGTAATCGCCGTCGACGGCATCTTCCATGCGCTTGAGCAGCAAGCCATTATGATCGGCGGCGAGCAGCGGGTCCCAATCGGAACCCCAGATGACTTTGATGACGTTCCATCCCGCGCCGCGGAAGAGCGACTCCAACTCCTGAATGATCTTGCCGTTGCCGCGCACTGGTCCGTCGAGGCGTTGGAGATTGCAGTTAACGACCCAAATCAGATTATCGAGATTCTCCCGGCCGGCCAAAGAAAGCGCCCCCGTGGCTTCCGGCTCGTCCATCTCGCCGTCGCCCACATAACACCAGATTTTCGGTTCCTCGCCGGTAATCAGTTCGCGGCTGCGCAAGTAGCGCGAAAAGCGCGCTTGATAGATGGACATGATCGGGGCAAGCCCCATGGAGACGGATGGAAATTGCCAGAAATCCGGCGCGAGAAATGGGTGTGGATACGAAGGCAGACCGGCTACCGGGGATAGCTCCTGGCGAAAGTGATGCAGCTTGGGCGCATTGATGCGCCATTCGATGTAGGCGCGCGAATAAATTCCCGGCGATGCATGCCCCTGAAAATAAACCATGTCGGCCAACCGCGCATCGTCGCCGCCGCGGAAAAAATGATTGAAGGCGATCTCGTAGAGCGTTGCCGTGGAGGCAAAAGTCGAGATATGGCCACCGATGTCAGGATGGAGCCGGTTCGCTTTTACGACCATTGCCATGGCGTTCCAGCGCACGTAACTCTTGATGCGCCGCTCGATTTCTCGGTTGCCAGGGTAGGGGGGCTGCTTATCGGCCGGGATCGTATTGACGTAGGGGCTGCTGACCGTATGGGGAATCTTGAGGCCGGACTCCCTCAAGCGGTCGATCAACTCGACAAGGAAGGACGCTTGTTCCGGTTCCTCGTTCTTGAGAATATAACCCAGGATATTCTCCAAAGAAGCGATCCACTTCTGCCGGCCATTGCGGCCGTCAAAGGTGTTCCCGTTCGCTGCAGGTTTCTTTTCCGGTTCCATGTGGACTCGCTCGCTGAATTTTTAGAAGACAACAAAACAGAGCCAAAATCAATACGACTGTGAAATATCTTGACTTAACCTTCGCCGATCCGCGGCGCAATCTCGCCTGCGACGAAGCCCTCGGCGATAACTTCGAGGCCGCGGCTGGCGGCGAAGTCTTGCGCCTATGGGAACCGGCCGGCTACTTCGTGGTGGTCGGATATTCCAATCGAGTGACAGCGGAAGTGAATGTCGCGGCGTGTGAAGCGAGAGGCATTCCGATCCTCAGGCGTTTCAGCGGCGGCGGCGCTGTGCTCCAGGGCCCCGGCTGCCTGAATTATACCTTGGTCCTCAGAAACGAGCGCGCGGGATACTTGAGTGATATCGGCCAATCCTATCATCGAGTGCTCGACAGGCACCGGGAGTTGATTGCGGGATTGACCTCGGAGCGGGTGGAAATCCAAGGCACCAGCGATCTCGCCATCGCGGGTCGAAAATTTTCCGGCAACTCCCAACACCGAAAGCAACGCACCACGGTCTTCCACGGAACTTTCCTGCTAAACTTCGACCTGTCGCTTATCGAAGTGTGTCTGCCCATGCCGTCCCGACGGCCTGCCTACAGGCAGGAGCGCGCGCATGAATCGTTTCTCAAGAACCTTCGCACCGATCCTGCTCAAGTGCGGCGCGCTTTGAAGGAGTCATGGCACGCCAACGAGGCCTATGATTACGTGCCGGATGAAAGGATCGAATCACTGATGGAAGCGCGCTACGGGAGCGCGGAATGGCACAAGAAATTCTAGCGGCTCCACTGACGGATGGTCGAGTTAATCGGGAATGAATTAGAGTTGCGCCCGTGGAATTCAATCTGCCGATTGTATTCGAGCAGACCGGATTACAAGTTGGCACCGAAACCGAACGGCTCAATCGTTCGAGCAGACTAACCACGTGCCGCCGAAAACGGTATTACGGCTCGTTTCGCAGGTGCTGCTGCCGCGCACCGAGGGCTTGCGCGGGGCGGCGAGGTCGGCGCAGGGACTCAGAATGCAGGTCGGGCTCGTGCCATTGCCGGTAGCCGTGGTGTTGTTGATGTTGATTTGCGTGCCGAGCAGGCCATCCAGGCCATTGTTCCTTATAAACGAATTGTTAGTTGCCTTCACTGTCTTCTCGCCGTCGACTCCACGGCCGTTATTGCTGTCGATGACCGAAGCGTTGACATTGACCGTGGCTTTGGCGGCCACGCCGTTTGCGGTATTGCCGGTGATGGTCGAGCGGGTGATCGACGCCGAGGAATCGCTCCGAACGCCGTCGCTGCCGTTACCCGTGACGCTGGATTCGATAACCTTGGCCGCAGCGTCGGTTCGAACCCCGTCTCCGGTATTGCCGCTGATGGTCGAACGGGTGATCGACGCCGAGGCGCTGCTCCGAACCCCATCACCGCCGTTACCCGTGACGCTGGAGTCGAGAATCTTCGCCACAGCGTCGGTTCTCACGCCGTCGCTGGCGTTGCCCGTGATGATGGCGCCGGCCTCGACCGTTGCTCCCTTCTCGCTGCGGACTCCATCACTGCCGCCGGTGATTGTCCCCGGTCCCGTCACGCGACAGGGACCTGTCTTGCAGCTCACGACATCGAATCCGACGTTTCCGGTAAGCGTAAAGCCATTCAGTCTGAGACGACCGTTAAGATTGACGGCGTCGTCCGCGACAGCGGAGCAGTCCAAATCAGCGACCAAATCGCCGACGCCCTTCACGTCCTGACCGCAGTTGATAACGGGGACGGGCGCGGCGGCAAACGCCGTCGCTACGACGACGCTCAGAAAGAGCGCAGCGGACAATACAGCAGCTATCGGTTTCATAGTTCCTCTTTCCTTACCTTAGGCTGTCAAATGGAAGGAATTTGCTTTCATAAAACCCGACACCGAGAATTCAAAATCGGCCAGCGACAGCCCCTTGGGATCGAACTGGCGATCGGTAGTCTCCTCGCGGGTCCGACACAAAAAAAGTACCAGTGGAATAACGTTGTGTCAATTGGGCGTCGGCTTATGCCGCGAGCCGTGCAAAACCTCGGTGGATAAATAGAGCGCGCGCCCGAAAACGAAACTACGCGATAAGACGTTTCCGTGTAACCAATGCACGGCCTGCGAAACATGGATAAGTGCAAACTTGGAAAGACAAAATGGTGGCCGTGGACAGATTTGAACTGTCGACTCCGCGGATATGAGCCGCGAGGACAGCGATGAAAGCTGCTGATTCTTATGGTCTTTTTATTTTGGGGGCAAGTTTTAGGGGCAACTATTCCGAAAAAAGCCGAATGAGCGTAAAAAGTCCCGCGTTTCACCCATCAAATCCCGCAAAAACCGGAACCGTTTCGGTTTACGATTCTAGACGAAAATGGCCGATAACGAAGAACTCTCCGCAAGACAACTGAGAGTGATTCCCTACCTGCTCGGGGCGCCATCCGTGGAGGAAGGATGCAAACTCGCGCGGGTGAGCAAGGCCGCGGTCTATGAGTGGTTGAAGGAAGAAACCTTCCGCCACCAGCTCAAACGCCAGCGGGACGCTGTTATCGAGCGAGCGCTGGACAGCCTCAAGGCGAATATCAACAAGGCAACGGAGACCCTTGTGAAGCTCCTGGACAGCGACAAACAGGCGATCCGGGCGCGCGCCGCAGAGGACATCATTGAGTTTACGCAGAAGGCTCTTGAGCACGAAGAACTAGAACGGCGCATACAAGCCCTAGAGGCAAAAGTCGCTCAGTAGCGGGCGGCTTACTGACGAATCGATTGAAGGAGTGAAAATGAACCTGGAGCGAAGGCTTGCACTGCTTGAGCGAAAGCTAAGGCCAGGGGAGCTTTGTGCCATGATGGACGGCTTCGTTGACGAATCCGGTGCGCGGCGAGCCTTGGCCATTGACGATCCGAGCCTTCAGCGGGGATTGGACGAGAACGGTCAAGCGATCATCTCGCGTTGGTGGTCGGTGTGGTTTTTCGAGGGAACCCGTGAGCAACAAGATGCTCGACTCAAGGAACTCAGGTTAGACCCGCGATTTCAGACACCGTGCAACGTGAACGAATTCCCCGTTGTTTTTGAAGGCGGGGCAACGTGCGAGGACGTGTATTTGCGGCTCCAAGAAGAAGAACACAATGAAAAGCTGAAGCCGGCCACGACCTCTTGAATGCCATTCGACACTCAATCATGACTAGGGCCTGAAACAGCCGGTAAAAGCCAACGAAAACAAGCCCCGTGGGCTGCCTTCAATGGCAGTTCTTGGGGCTTGTTGATTCTAGTACACGGACAAAAGGCGGACATAAACGGGCTTAGTCTTCAATGTGATTTTCGCCGTCGTCGCGGTCGTCGTTGTGATTTAACTGGGCAGGAAGGTCCTGAATAGGGAACGGTTGTGAACGGCGGCGCCGGCCGTGGATGCCAGATCACTGCTTGAGCGGTTAGTTGAAACTGTTAGAATTGCTATCACGCTTTGATGTCAGCAGGAGACAATACGATGAAAAACCGCAACACGCAGATTATTGCCGGGAGTATCGGCCTCATAGGTCTTTCCCTTCTGGCCGGATGCACCAGTCAAGCCGTGACAATGATCCAGCCACGCACCGGCGCTACCGCTGAGTGCAGCGGTTCCAGTTACGGCTTCGGGCCTCTTTTCAGCGAAAAAATTTCTGACAGCTGCGCGCGCGTCTACGAAGACCGCGGTTTCGTGCCCCTCGAACGCTTGACCCCGGAAGATCGCGCCAGCTTAGAGCAGCGCGGCCTGCTGCCAAAATAGCCGAAGACAGTGCCGGCCGCCGCTCGCTCCACACCGGGGCGGGCGGCCAAGGTGTCAACAAGAGACTGATAAACACGGATAGTTACCTCACCCAAACTTCCACCTCGCCGGCATTTTCGCCAGCTCGGTGTTGAGCATTCCCGTCTTCGGTGACATTTTCTCCATTTGGTTTCGGAGCAACGCCAAAAGCGCCGAGCTGCTCGAGCGCTATGCCGGAAGCGAAGCCCGACGCGCCGGGCTGGAGGATTGGCTCTTCGTGGCAGGGATAATTTCCGCCGTCGAATCCGCTGACCGTGAGTGCGATCACTAGAGGGCGCATGATCGGTTATCGTGGGTCAGTGCGAGGCGGGCGAGCCGCCGGCTTCTTCACCCCTTAATCTCCCCACCATCGCCACCACGCTCTTATTGATAGCCAGGAATGGCGCTGACCATTTTATTTCGGGTTCCGGTAGCACTTCTACGACAGCCTGGGTAATAGGCGACAACTGCTTGTGCGGTCGCTTGTCGATTTAGAAAGTTGACACAGGCACTTCGTCTCGCTTCTCAAGTGCCGATGTTGTCAAAATGACAGAAGCCGTACGTCATCTGTCACTCTCTCTTTTCAATCCGCTCCTTGAAGGGTTCCTATTGTCACAATCACAGTCTGGCATGAATGCTGCTGCGGTAAGCGCAGAGCGGATTCGAGCGCTTTAAAAACAACGGGGGGGAGGACACATTATGAATAAGACGTTCACTTCCTTGAGCAGATTAGCGCTGCTTTTCGGTGCCTGTGCAGTAACCCTCCCAGCTTCTTCCGCATACTCACAAGGGAAAGCAAAGGCCAAGAATAAAGTTGAGGCAAAGGGGAAACATGGACGTGAGGTGGGCGAACTCCCCTATGGCTTGCAACAGTACACGGAGAAGAAAGGCAAGCTTCCATCCGGATTGCAAAAAAGCCAGGATCCAGACGGTCAACTTACCCGCGGCCTTGAGGAAGGTGGTAAAAAATTAAAGTCCTCCAGCAAAGGGAAGAAGGATTTCAAATAACCGCGCGGCGGCGCTATAGCCAACTATCCAGGGTTTACATGCGGCATGGGGCTATTTTGCGTTGAAGCCACCGTCAGGGTCGCGCTATAGCTCACCAATCCCCGCCGACGATAAGTCACACCCCTACCCTGTGCAACAACATCCACGAACAGCCAAGTGCCCTAATTCGGGGCGTTTGGGTGCTGGTGTGTGCCCCTTCATTTTCTTGTCTATTGGCAGATTAGTTACAGAATTAGTTACAGTACGTGGCGCACAGCAGAGTGTCTTGGTCGACGCTTCAGGCAAATCTCGCGGGAGTGAGTCGTAGGAGAAATCAGTTCAATTACAGGGCTATCGTTTGAGCTAAGCCTGACGCCGTAGGCGTTCAAGCTTGAGCTAAAGATTAGGCGGCTTTGCAAACGTAGACTGACTTAGCGCGGCCAGACTTCGTTAACCGCTGTTTCAAGTCTTACGGATTCCGGTAACCCGTCAAACACTGAATCCACTTTTTGAGGGCAGTGTCAATCGCGTCAGTCGCTTCACTGTTGCTCATGCCTGCCTTTAGCTTTGGCTGAAATTTGCAGGTGTACAGCTTAGCTACCGCGTCCTGACTGAGCCTAAGTCTCGGACCAACTACTCGAATGCTTCGTGCCATGGCTACGTCTCCTTCGTCGGGGTAGTTCAAACCTCAGAAACCGCGCGCCCAAAAGTGTTGTCCTGCCGCTCGGTGGTGGTCCACCAAGTCAACCGGCCTGGGTACCCGCCTTGCCACATCGCCTGCGTTATCCGTCACCGACGCCGAACTATTAAATGACCCGCTTTAGGCGGCGACAAATGCCGGTCGGCCTATCATCTAGCCTTTTACCCCCAAAGCCTGGCGGCAAGCAAGCTCAAGGGTGATCCCGGCAGGAGCAACGCCTCGGTCAACTCCCGCAGGATTGAGTCGGAGGAGAATACGAGTCAATCGCAGGGTTAACGCGATGCGTCACAAGCCGAACCCGCGCCCTGACGACGGGCAACGAACCCTGACCAAACACCAACCCGTTATGCGAGGGGAATATGCTGAAACTGCGGCGCGCGGGTTTGGTCTTGTGCACGCAATTGTTAGCAGTTGTTCCCCCTAAGACCTTCATAAACAACGTGACACCCATGAAACACCATCGTGCTTTTGTCAAGTTCTTTCCTTGTCTCCTTACAACAATATCGCGATTACTGAATTTGAACATGGAGATGATCGTCATGACGAGCCGCACGACACCCCTGAAACCGCACTTTTGAAGACTCAAGTTGAAGACGCTCTTTCAGATGGGGCTCGATGAAGATTTTTTGCACGGCAGCATCATTGAGCAGAGTCTGCGCTACCAATGCTGTCCGCTCACGGTCGATCTCCGCAAAGGCAAACACGGGTTGCAACCAGTCAAAATCCCATCGCAGCCAACTACGGACACTGCGACAAGGTTGTGGGTGATGCGCAGTTGGTTGTTCATAGGCCCAGTAGCCAATTGGTGACGGAGGCGAGGATAACGGTTGATGCGTCTGGGTGGCTTGATACAGGAACGCCAGATCCACTTTCCGTCCATCGTGATGACTCAAATGTGGAAGGAGGGGAAACCTGTTCAGAAACGGGAAATTGGCATCAAGATACTGCACCGTTGTTCCGGGGGATTGCTGAGACACCGAGATAGCCACACGCTCAAGGAGTTGGCGGACAGGTGGCCTGACGTAATTTCTGGCA
>JAUYJC010000363.1 GCA_030688735.1 Deltaproteobacteria bacterium | reverse complement strand
GCCAGCTCCGAGAAAGAACCGAAGTTGAGCGTCGAAATCGTGAAGAACCGAAGCAAAGACGCAAGCCCCAGCCCCAACGCGCCGCCGACGAACGACAGCACCAGCGCCTCGGCGAGAAATGCCAACAAAATACTGCGCCTGTAAAAGCCCAGCGCTCTCATGGTGCCGATCTCCACGGTTCGGTTGGCCACCGCACCGTACATCGTGATCATCGCGCCGATGGTCGCCCCCGTGCTGAAGATCACGGTGATGAACAGCCCGAGAATGCGGATGAACTTCGCCATCATCTCGGACTGTTCTTCGAAAAATTTCTTTTCCCGCTTGGGGATAAAATATTGCAGCCGGTTGTCGGAGTCGAACGCGTTGACCAGATCGCTTAGGTCGTCGGGGTTCCTGATTCGAAAGGTAATCGTGGAAAGCGACTGCCGTTTGAAAGCGTCCGCCACTTGATTCAAGTCGCCCCAGATCTCCGAATCGAAGCCGGTGCCGCCGGTATCGAAAATGCCGACGACGTTCCACAGATCGCCGCCGAATTTGATGCGCTGGCCGATCTGGGCGCCGGCGAAGCGTTTGGTAATGCCCGCCCCGGCGATGATCTCCCGCGCGCCCCACTTGAACATCCGTCCTTCGACAATGCGCACCTGCGGTCTCAGCTGCAAGGCCGCTTCCTCCACGCCGCGCACGGTAACGTTGCTAATTCCTTCGGCGCCGAGTTTCGCAAGATTGATGATGACGACGACCTCTTTCGAGCTCAAAGGCCGCCCGTCGTCCGCTCTCGCGACTTGCGGCATGTTAGTGACGATGCTGGCCGCCTCGCGATCGATGATGCTCATGATCTCGCTCATCGCTGCCTTGCGCGCGACCACGACGTTATCGTCGGAGCCGGTGGAGCGCAGGGTTTCTTGAATGCCGTTGGCCATCATCAAGACCGCGGTAAAAACAAAGACCACCAGCGCGATGCCGAACATCGTGATCACGGTCGTCAGCCGGCGCGACGATGAACTGCGCAAAACGTATTTGAAGGGAATTTGCATCGCTCGTCTGCTAACCCAGATGTCGCAGGCCGTCCACGATGCGCGTGGTGAGGATTCGCCGGGTCGGAACAACGGCCGCGACCAAACCCACGAGCAACCCCGTGGCGCAGCCGAATAGAATTGTCTCCGGCTTCAAATAAAACACCGGAAACCATCCCTTCGGAAGCGCAGCCTGAAAACCGTCAACCGCGGGCAGCGTCAAACTCAAACCGAGGGCGCTGCCCAAGATAGAGAGAATCATGGACTCGCCGGCGACGAGAAACATCAGTTGCCAACCGGAAAACCCCAGGGCCTTGAGCACCGCGTACTCGTGCGTTCGCTCACGCGCCGACATGACCATGGTGTTGGCGACCACGAGCAGGATGATGCCGATGATCAGAAACGACAAGATGTCCATGGCGGTGATAACGGCGCTGGCGGCAGAGAGAAAGCTTTGCTGGAAGGCGCGTTCGGTCTCGGTCTTGGTCTCGGCACGGGAATTCGCAAACAGTTGGTCGATGGTTTCGGAGACCGCCGCCGAATTATTCGGATCGTGGACGCGCACGATGTACCAGCCTACGTCGCCCGCGCGGTGCGGCATTTCCCGGCGCGCCCATTCTTCCACATACTTGTAGTGAAACATCATGGTCGCCGGATCGGTGCTCTGGTCGCGCGGCCGGTAGACACCGCGCACGACGAACTCCCATCTTCCTGGATAGACATCGCCATCGAGGGTCATAATGTCGCCGAGCTTGAGGTTGTACCGCTTGGCGATGTCGATGCCGATGACCGTGGCGTTGCGCTCCCGTTTGAATGCTTCGAACTGATCCCGCTCGAGCAAAAACTCAGGATAAACCTCAAAGAAGGTTTCGGAATCCACGGCCAGACGGGCAAAAAATTGATTTTTGTCGACGAAGACCCCGGAGAACCATATGGCGAAAGTGACCTTGTCGACCCCCGGTACTTGCGCAATGCGATCGCGGTACGCGAAGGGCAAAGGGAACACGAAGGATACGGCGTGACGCGTGATCAGCCGGTTTGCCGCCGAAGCTTCCACGCCCGCGTGCCAAGCCGTAACGACGGTGCGTAGCAGCGCAAAGGCCGTCACCGCCACGCCCACGCCCAAAACCGTAAGCAGGCTGCGCAGCTTGTGCCGCAGGACGTTGCGCAGCAGAAGATTCAGTAACTCCATGGCGAGCGTCCTAATCCAGTTTCATCTCGGTCAACGGTCTCAATCTCCGTTCAAAGTTCCATGTTCAAGGTTCAAGGTGGGGAGCGGGGACGTTGAACATTGAACCTTGAACTTTTGAACGGCGAGCCGCTTAGGCGAGCTCCCCTTTATCCAGTTGTCGGACCGCGCGCGCACGCTCGGCGGCGCGCGGGTCATGGGTCACCATGAGTATCGTCTTGTTCAACTCGCGGTTCAGCCGCTCGATCAGGTTGAGCACTTCCTCCGCGGAAACCTTGTCGAGATCGCCGGTCGGCTCGTCGGCGACGAGAATCGCCGGGTCAGTAACGATAGCCCGCGCGATGGCGACGCGCTGCTCCTGGCCGCCGGAAAGCTGGCGTGGATAGTGCTGCATGCGGTCGGCGAGCCCAACCACGCCCAGCGCTGTTTCCGCGTGGGCACGCCGCTCCGCCTTGCTAAGCGGAGTCAGGATCAACGGCAACTCGACGTTTTCGATCGCGGTCAGCACCGGGATCAGATTATAGAATTGAAAAATGAAGCCGATCGTGCGCGAACGCCACACCGCCAGCTCGGTCTCGCTCAACTCGGTGATATCGTCGCCGGCGACAAAGATCTTCCCTTGCGTCGGCTTGTCGATGCCGGCGATAAGATTGAGCAACGTGGTCTTGCCGGAGCCGGACGGCCCCATGAAGGCGAGAAAATCTCCTTCCTGAACGCTGAACGTGATGTTGCTCAGCACCGGGATTTCGAGGCTGTCGCGCCGGTAGGACTTAGAGACGTTTTGAATATCGATCAGCGGGCGTTGCATGAGACCGACTCAGGAGTTCTGGACCGCGACCTTTTCACCCGCACGAAGCCTTTCATCAACCTTTCCAATTACTTTATCGCCTTCCTTCACGCCATCCTTGATCTCGATAAGCGCGCCGATACGTTGCCCCACGGTGACCCGGACTTCCACCGCCCGATCATCCTTCACCTGATAGACAACCTGCCGGCCGTTTCTTTCCGCCACGGCCGCGGCCGGCACGGTCAGCAAGGGCCTCAAAGCCGCCGCGTCATCACCGGAATCCTTTGCGAGAAAAGTAATTTTCGCTCCCATCTCTGGCAGTACTCGGCGGTCGTAGCTCTTGAATTTGACCTTTACCAGCACCGTGGCCTTGGCCCGGTCCGCGGTGGGAACAATCCTACTGACGGTGCCTCGGTAGCTTTGCTCCGGATAAGCATCCAGTCGGATCTCGCAACCTTGGCCGGGAGAGACCCGCGTAATGTTCGCTTCGGAAACGTCCGCTTCCACCTCCAAGGAGCTCATATCGGCGATGGTCACCACGGCGGCTCGGGAGCTGGCGGCGCCGGCCAGCGGCGCGACGATCTCGCCCACGTCGGCGTTCTTCTTGAGCACCGTGCCGTCGAACGGAGCGACGATGCGGGTATTCCCCACCGCCACTTCGGCTTCTTTGACGGCAAACTTGGCTGCGTCGATGGCAGCGACGACGCGCTGGTAACGCGCCTCAGCCGCGTCGTATTCCGCCTGGGCGACGAAGCCTTCTTTGAGGAGACTTCTTTGACGTTCCAGAGATTGTTTCGCATCTTTCAGGTCCGCTTCCGCAACCCGGAGGTTTCCCCCGGCGCGCTGCAACGCCGCACTCACATCCGCGTCTTCCAAGCGCGCAATCACCTGGCCACGCTTGACTCGGTCCCCTTCTTCAACGCCGAGATAGACGAGGGTTCCGGTTCCCTTCGATGCTACCGCCGCCTTACGCCGCGCCACGACGTAACCGCTGGCAGTGAGAACAGCGTTGGCTTGGGCTGGGGAGGTCAGCGATGCGGTTACAAGTTGAACTTCAAGTCCAGGGTTGAAGTAATCCTTGAGTAAAAAGAACCCGCCGCCGATAATCGCTATCACTATCAACCATACGAGGATTTTCCGCAGCACACGAATTTTTTTTGGAAAATGGCCCGAGGCTGAAGAGCGGTCGATCCTTAGCGATCTAAGATCGGTATCGCTTGTTGCCATAATGAATATTGCTAATAAGCCGGTTAATTGGACGTTTTTCAACCCGAAAGTAAAATGATAGTTTCATTTCATGAGCCCATCGACTTCGTGGCATCCCGGGAGTTACGCAAGGAACGCGCGCTTCGTATCGGATCTGGGCGAGCCCTTGTTGCGGCAGCTCGAACCCCAACCGGGCGAACTCATTCTCGACCTCGGTTGCGGCGACGGCGCGCTGACCGCAAAGATCGCGGCGGCGGGGGCCAGAGTTTACGGCATTGATTCCAGCCTTGCTCAGACACAAGCATCGCGCTCGCGAGGTTTGGATGTATTCGTAGGCGATGGGCAAAACGTCGGCCTTAAACAGCGATTTGATGCCGTGTTTACCAATGCAACTCTGCATTGGATGAAGCAGCCCGAGAATGTCGTCGCGGGTGTATGGGAGAGTCTAAAGCCCCACGGGCGCTTCGTTGGCGAGTTCGGCGGTCGGGGCAACATCGATAAGATTCGCTGCGCACTGCACGCCGGGTTAGGCAAGCGCGGCATAGATCCGTGGTCAGTCGATCCTTGGTACTTTCCGTCACCGGAAGAATACGCGCTGCTGCTGACCGCGGCGGGATTCGCCGTCGATTATATCGAGTTGATCCCACGACCGACGCAATTGCCGGGCGACATTTTCGGCTGGTTGGACGTTTTCGCCCAACCGTTCACGCGATCGGTGGCCGAATCCGAGCGCAAAAGTTTTGTGAACGAGGTGCGGGCGGAACTCGAGCCCCTGCTGCGCGGCGCTGACGGCAAGTGGATTGCCGACTATGTGCGGCTAAGATTCAGGGCCGTGAAATAACCGCGATCCACATCTTTAACGTTCCGGTCTTTCCACTTCGTTCCCCTAAGGAAATACGTCTCATCGGGAGCATCGATCCGGTCGCGGATTGAGATATTGAAACGCCGACCGTTGTTTTTTAATAATACAGCTACGACGAGCGGCGAGGAGGCTCAGATGAAATTTTATCGATTGTATAGCGGCGCGGACGGGCAGTCTCATTTCGCACCCTGCATGGCGGGGCCCCCCGCGACAGTTTTCGATCGACTGCATGCGGCCAAGGGGCTCGTATTTAGAAACGAAACCCGGTCTTATATCTTCGACTGGCATCCCGCGCCGCGCCGCCAGTGGGTCATCACCCTTGCCGGGTCGGTCGAAATTGGGTTGGGCGATGGCAGCAGCATGACCTTTGGGCGCGGCGACTCGCCGAAGATGTCACCGGTCAAGGCCATACGGCAAAACCCACGGATTGGGTGTGGGCGTTCATACTATGCGGACGGCAACTCTTGACCCGGGACTTTGCTTTCGCATAACGTGAATTTTACGCGACGGAACTAACGGCTATCACGGTCATTCGTGGCCATCCGATCGAAAAGCGAGGTGATTTATGAAGAAGGTTTGCTTTCGGCTCACGCTTCAACTTCTCTTGGTCGTCGTCTTTGTGATCCGACCGTCCTTGGCGCCGGCGCAGGACAAAATCCGCGTGGGCCTGAGCTCCATCAGCGCGACCTCGGGCAGCATCTGGGTCGCAGAAGAAAAAGGCCTTTTCAAAAAGCATGGGCTCGACGCCGAAGTCATCATCATCGGCGGCGGCGCCTCGCGGGTGGTCAGCTCGCTGATCGCCGGCGAAATTCAGTTCTCTGTCGGCGGGGGGGATGCGGTCATTCGCTCGGCGTTGAGGGGGGCGGACACCGTCCTCGCTGCATCTCCGATGAAGACGGGACTACAGCGCTTGATTACCCGCGCCGATATCAAGACGCCGGCGGATCTCAGAGGGAAAAAGGTTGCGATTACGCGATTCGGCTCCGCTTCTCATTGGGTGCTCCAGCTCTTTCTACGCAAATGGGGCATGCGCGTCGACGACATTCAAATCCTCCAGCTCGGATCGTCGCCCGCCATGTTCGCCAGCCTGGAAAAGGGAGGCATTGACGGCGCCGTCTTTACGATTCCGACTTTCTTCGTCGCGGAGGAACGGGGCTATCGCGTCCTGGCCGACCCGGTCGACATGGATATTTACTATCTGCAAAACTCCGTGGATTCGACCCGGTCATTTCTTCGGCTCAAGAGGGATCAGGCGATTCGTTTCGTTAAAGCGATCTGCGAAGGTCTCGCCTACTTCCAGAAGCATAAAAACGAAAGCGTCGCCGTCCTGCAAAAAAAGCTGCGCATCCAATCCGCGCAGGAGAAGGACATCAAATATCTCGAAGCTTCGTACGATCTTCTCGCGACAAAATTTTACAATCGAGTCCCGTACGCCCATCCCAAGGCGATTGAAACCACTTTGGAATTCGTCTCCGGCGACGAACCTAAGGCGAAAGGAGCCGATCCGAAGTCGTTCGTGGACGAAAGCCTGGTGCGAGAGGTCGAGGCGAGCGGGTTTATCAAGTCGCTATACGAAAACTAAGGAAAGCCAATAAGGTAGTTCCAACCGTTCCAATAGTTCCAGAGGTTCCAATTATTCCGGACGGGGCTCGAACGATTGGAACGGCTGGAACGTTTGGAACTATTGGAACGTAGGAGTTTGAATGGCCGACTACAAAGAAATTCTCTACGACAAGCAGCGCGGCGGCGTACTGATCACTTTGAATCGCCCCGAGGCGCTCAATGCCATCACCCGCCCGATGCTCAAAGAGATTCATCACGCGCTGGATGAAGCCGAGGCCGATCCGGAGATCCGCGCCATCGTCATCACCGGCGCCGGGCGCGCCTTCAGCTCCGGCTTCGATCAGGCAACCACCAGCGGCCGGCGCCGCGATATTCAGTGGCCCTACGGCATCCAGACCGGCATGAGCGCCGCGGATCTCATGAACTATTGGTCCGTCGACGACGTGAAACTCATCCGCATCTTCGAAATGACCAAGCCGGTGATCGGCGCCGTCAGAGGCTGGGCGATGGGCGGCGGTTGTTGGTTGGCTCTCTACACCCATATCACCATTGCGGCGGAGGACGCGGTCTTCGCCCAGCCCGAAGTGCGCCATGGCTCCAACACGACTTTCATGTGGACGCTGCTCGCGGGCTTCAAG
>JAUYJC010000359.1 GCA_030688735.1 Deltaproteobacteria bacterium | reverse complement strand
GTTTAAGGTTCTCGGATTCGGACATTCCTCCCGCAAAGGCGCAAAGACGCCCAGTTCGGAGGGAAAAGACAAATATTCTTACGAAAGATTTTCACATGTTTTCTCCGACCTTTGCGGCCTTGGCGTCTTTGCGAGAGATATCCCGAGTTTCGGTTACGGTTGTTCGCCGACAAGACGAACCTCTTTTCCCCAGCGCAGCCTGGGAAAAAGCGTGTACTACAATCGTTGAAAGTCTGCGCAAAGTGCGCAAATTCTCCAACGGCTATGGTGATTGTATCGACCCAAAAGAGACCTCACCGCGGATCGGCCTCAGGCTGATCAGCCACAACTTTCAAGGCGGAGGCGCGGAGGGCGCGGAGTAAAGAGTTTCGGATCAAAAAATACTCCGACCTCTGCGAACTCTGTGCCTCTGTGGTGAAATCGCGATTGCCGCTTTGGTTGCGGCGTAGGCGCGTTGGGGGCTTCGTGGTCAGACGAGAAGACATTCAATGAGTGGCATGATCCAAGCGGAAGGCCTCACCAAAAAGTTTGGCCGGCTGGTGGCGGTCGATGACGTGAGCCTCGACATCGAAGCGGGGGAAATTTTCGGCTTCCTCGGTCCCAACGGTTCCGGCAAATCCACGGTCATCCGCATGCTCTGCGGCCTCTTGCAGCCCACCGCCGGGCGCGCCCAGCTCGACGGTCTCGATGTCGTGCAACAAACCGAAGAGGTCAAGCGGCGGATCGGTTACATGTCGCAGCGCTTCAGCCTTTATGAAGACCTCACCGCCCAGGAAAACCTCGACTTCTACGGGGCGATCTACGGCATGGGCCGTTCGGAGCTGGCTGACCGGCGCAAGATGGTCGTGGACCTCGTGGGGTTGGAAGACCGTCTGGCGCAGCTGGCGGGAACCTTGTCCGGCGGTTACAAGCAGCGGCTCGCACTGGCCTGCTCCCTATTGCATCGGCCGAAAATTCTTTTTTTGGACGAACCGACGGCGGGCATTGACCCGGTCGCGCGCCGGGAAATTTGGGATCTGCTCTTTCGCCTGGCCGGCGAAGGGACGACACTGTTCGTCACGACTCATTACATGGACGAGGCGGAACGCTGTTCGAGGGTCGCTTATATCTACCTGTCCAAGCTCATCGCCCTTGGCCGGCCGGAGGAGCTTAAAAAGCTCCCGGAGGTCACGCCCGATGGCTCGGTGTGGTACGAGATTTTGTGCGACGAGTCGACCCAGGCGCTGGCGCTGGTGCGGGAGCATCCGGCCGTGCGCGACGCGACGATCTTCGGTGACGCGATCCACGCGCTCGCCGGCGTGGAGAGCGATGCCGGCGCTCTGGAGTCCTACTTGCGACAGCGGGGCGTGGGGCAGGTTCACTGCCGTGTGGCGCGGCCCTCGTTGGAAGACGTGTTCGTTACGCTCACGCGTCTGCGCCGCGGCAACTCGGGAGGATGACTATGTTTCGCGGTTTGTGGGCCATTCTCACCAAGGAAATCATTCACATCCGGCGCGACCCGGCGACGCGTTTTGTTTTAGCCATCCCGCTCGTCGAGCTTTTGCTGTTCGGTTACGCCATCGACACGGACGTAAAAAACGTTCCCACCGTGGTTTTCGATTTGAACCGCGACGCCGAGAGCCGGGAACTGGTGAAAGAGTTTGAGAATACCCGCTATTTTCGGATCGTCGGCGAAGTCCATTCCGACGAAGAACTGCGAAATGCCATTGTCAGCGGCCGGGCCAAGGTCGGCATAAAAATCCCGCCGAACTACTCGACGAATCTAGTCAACGGGCGCCAAGCCCGGGTGCAGGTGCTGATCGACGGCTCAGAATCGACCACGGCCTTGCAGGTTCTCAACTCGAGCCAGCAAATCGGCTTCTTAAAATCGCTCAGGCGCGAAGGGTTGAGCGTCGATCAATTCAGCATCGACATCCGCCCGCGGTTGCTCTTTAATCCCAATCTGGAGAGCGTCAATTTCTTCGTTCCCGGCCTCATCGGCATCATTCTTCAACTCGTCACGGTTTTTCTCACCGCCTTCGCCATCGTGCGCGAGCGGGAGCGCGGCACGCTGGAGCAGCTTCTGGTGACGCCGGTGTCCAAGGGCGGTCTCATTCTCGGCAAGCTCCTGCCCTACACGGCGATCGGCTTCGGTCAAACGGGAATGGTTCTTCTGGTGATGGTCTTTCTCTTCGGCGTGCCCATCCATGGCTCGGTTGCATTGCTCCTGATTCTGTCCGGAGTCTTTCTGGTTCCCGCGCTGGGCATTGGCATCGTTATTTCCACCTTTGCCAAGAATCAGGGCGAGGCGATGCAAATGTCGCTCATGTCGATGCTGCCGTCATTTCTGCTTTCGGGATTCGTCTTTCCGCGCGAATCGATGCCGACGGTCATTTATCTCATTAGTCTATTCATCCCCGCGACTTACTATCTGGAAATCCTGCGGGGCATCATTCTGCGCGGCGCGGGAATCGCCGTGCTGTGGGACGAAGCGGTGGTGCTGGTGGGCTTCGGGATATTTTTTATGGTGCTGAGCGCGCTGCGTTTTAAGAAGCACCTGGGTTAGCTACGGCGTGTCTTGGGCTCGGCAAAAGCAGCGCCATCAATGCGACGCTCGCGAAGGAAAGAATACCGAGCATCCAGAAAATCGTCGGCAGCTCGGCGGTGACGAGCAAGAGGCCGACAACGGACGTGGAGGTCGTTTTGGAAACTTGCTGAATCAAGCGGTCGAAGGAGACGATGCCGCCGCGCAGCTCCGCCGGCGCGTTTTGCGTCAGGAGACTTTTCTGCATCGGCGAGATCACGCCGTTGGCCAGTCCGTAAAAAAATAGCGCGCAGCCGACCAGCCAGACTCCGGGGACGAACGGCACCGCAACCACCGCGGCGCCGCTGACGACGAAGGCCATGAAGAGGATATGGGCCTTGTCGCGCCCGGCGGCGATGCGTCCGGCCTGGCTCGCGGTGATCATCGCGCCGGCGGAGAAGAAGACGTAAAGCAAACCTGCGGTGGCTGTTGAGATGCCATGGGTGCGCACGAGGAAGAGCGGAAAATAGGTCAAGAAACCGTAGTCGAGGAAAAAGCGCAGGAAGCCCGCCGAGAACGCGACTAGGAGGCGCGGATGGCGCGCCAGGCGCAGCATGTCGCCAAGGTAGGCGAGGGTTTTCTCGTTGCTTTTGCCTTTGGTCTCGGGCATCCAAGCCAGTGCCGCGAGTCCCACCGGCACGGTCAGGACGTAGAAAACAAAAGGCCAGAACCAGGCGATGGTCGCGAGCAAGCCACCGAGCGGCGGAAAGACCAAATAGCCGATGCGGTCGAGAAATACTTTGAGACCCTGACCGCCGATCTCCTTGTCGCCTTCGAGCAGGTCGCCTATGAGCACGATGGTGAGCGGGATGACGGCGCTGAAGCCGACGCCTTGAAGCGTTCTCAAGACCAGTAGCCAGGTAAAGCTCGGTGCAAACGCCATCGACGTGCCGAAAAGCCCGAAGACGATCAATCCCCAGCCGAGCAGCAGGCGCCGACCGTAGAGATCGGCGATGACGCCGAAGATCGGCGAAAGAAAGATCGCGGGCGCGGTGAAGACAGTCATCACCAAAGAAAGCGCCGAATCGCTGACGCCGAAGGGAAGGGTGAGCGCCGGGAGCGCCGGTTGAATGAAATTCACCCCCATCATCAGCGCGATGCTCGAAGCGTAGACGATACTGAGGGCTTTCTTTTTTGCCGGCGCCAGATCGCCGAGGCCGAAGAGGGAAGTTACGCTGCGGACGCGCATGCATCGGAAGCTAAGAGAAACGTGCGGGGGAGTCAAGGAGAGCGGGGAATGGAGGATGGAAGATGGAAGATGGAAGATCCTGTGCTATGAGTGAAGCAGACAAACACGCAGCTAATAAAGGGAGGGAATCTTCATGCCTCAAGATATGCGTTCATGGATCAAACAGTTGGAAGAGGCCGGGCTGTTGGCGCGGATCACGAAACCCGTGGACCCGCGCACGCAGATGGGCGCCCTGCTCTGGCAGGCGCGCGACCGGGCGTTGCTCTTCGACAATCTACCGGGCTATCCGGGGTGGCGATGCTTGGGGCAAGCGCCGGCGGACGTAACGCTTGCGCCGGTGGCCTTCGGGACCCAGCGCGACGAGATGGTTCCTGAGTTCGTGCGCCGCACCGAAAAACTCGGCACGACCCGCATGGTCGATTCGGGTCCCGTAAAGGAAAAAATACTAACGGGCGCCGATGTCGACATTACCAAGATGCCGATCCACCAAGCCGGTATCCGCGACGGCGGGCCTTTCATCAGCTCGGGATTGATGATTACCAAAAATCCGGAGACCGGCCGGCGCAACCTGAGTTTTCACCGCCTGCAAATGAAAGGGCCGAACAAGACGGGCATCCTGCTCTACCCGCGCCACGCCTGGATCAACTATCAAATGTACGAAGCGATGGACAAGCCCATGCCGGTGGCGATTATGATCGGCCATCATCCGATGTATTACATGGCCGCGGCGACCACGACGCAATACGGCGTGGACGAGCTTGAGATCGCCTCGGCGCTGCTCCAAGAGGAAGTGGAATTGGTGAAATGCCAGACCGTAGACCTGGAAGCGCCGGCATTTGCCGAGATCATTCTCGAAGGGGAGATCCCGCCCAAGGTGCGCGAGCCGGAGGGGCCCTTCAGCGAATTTCAGGATTATTACCTAACCGGCTCGGGGAAGAATCCCATCGTGAATATCAAAGCGATTACGATGCGTCACGACGCGATCTTCAAGAATATCCAGAACGGCACCGAAGTCGAAGGCTGTGTCTATCATAAAGTGCCGATGTCGGCGCAGATCCTGCGGCGCGCCCGAACCGTGGGCGGTTTCGCCGATGTAAAAAACGTCTTGGTGATGCCAGGAATTTTCGGCGTCGTCGTGCAGATGACCCCGCGTTATTACGGCGAGGCGCGCAACGTGCTGATGTCGGTGCTTTCCAGCGAGTATCAGCATCCGAAGGTCGCCATCGCAGTGGACGAGGATGTCGATATTTTCAACTACGCGGAGGTGCTCTGGGCGATCAATACGAGAGTGAACCCGGAAAATGATATCGTTGTCATCAACGGCGCAAAGATTCACGCCATGGACCCTTCATGCCCGGAGTTCGGCAGTCCCGGCGCCCCCGGCTGGCACCGCATCGGCGGCAAAATTATGATCGATGCGACTAAGCCGCCGGCGTGCGATCAGAAGCGGCGCGACGAATTCGAGCGGCTGAGACCCGTGGGCTGGGAGACGGTGCGGCTGGAAGATTATTTGCCGGCGGGTTCGCCGCCGCTGCGGTTTAAGCCGAAGATTCCAATGGACTAAAAGTGCCGTTCAAGGTTCAAGTGTTCAAAGGTTCAAGGATTTGGATCAGTTCGGAAGAGTTACCTTGAACACTGGAACATTTGAACTTTGAACCAAGCGCCGCCCCCGCGGCGCTAATCGTCCGTCTCGCCGAAGTAGTCTCGTAGGATTCGTTCCTTGATATATTCGAGAGCGCCGAGGTCGTGAATGATGTCGCCGCCGGTGTCGTAGAAGAAGATGTCGCCCTTGCGATTGCGGCCGATGGCAACGAGCCATTCCAGCTCGTCGCGATCCTCCAGGAGATAGTTGATCGCTTGGTTGGCTCCCTTGCTGGCGATAATGGTGACTTTGGGGTTGGCGGACTTCTTCGGTTGGGTCATGTGAAACTGCCTCCTGAGACGAAAGGAAGTCTATAACAGAAGCATCGGTTACACAACTTCGCGCAAGCGTCTTGTCGGGTCAACCCATTGGCAGCCCACGTCGAAGCGCGCTCGGAGCGTGTGAAAAAATAGCCGTCCGCCCTTCGAGAGCCTCAGGACGAACGGCAAAGCACTTGAATTTCTATCTACACCATCCCGTTCGTGGTGAGCGTGTCGAACCATGAACGGATTTTTTCACACACTCTCACTTCAGCGCGAAGTCTACGCGGTTCGGTTTAGCTTTGATCTTAGCGGCCTCTTCGGCCGAAAGCGGCTTGGCGGCGACGATGAACAGGCGATCGGTGGTTACCAGTTTGGTGGCCAGCAGCGCGTCGCGGATGGCCTGGGCGCGTTGATTTGCCAGCAGGCGCATATCGTCATCGCTCGCCTTGGCAAATTGCATCATCAGTTTCTCCATCTCCGGAACGGGAAGGTCGCGGGCAAGACCGATCAGGTTGCGCGGCTTGGGAAAAGTTTCTTCGCCATAAGCCGCCTTTAGATACTGCGGATACTCGCTATCCTCGATCCGCACCTCGTCGACGGACTTGACCGTTTCGCCTTTGCGCACCAGCTCCTTGAGCTTCTGCGCTTTGACCTTGCGCTCGATGCCGACCCGCTTGAGCCCTTCCAAGTCGGTCGCCGGATCGACGCGGCCGCTTAGTTCCAGATTCACGCTCGGACGATCGCCCATCGCCTTGGCGAGTGCGGCGATTTTCGCTTGGGCCGCTTGATTGAGGGATGCCCGACCGGAGTCGAATTCGACATAGCTCAGTTCTTCCGCCGAGCCGCCGCTGAAGACAGAGACCAGGAGCGCGAACGGCGAAGTGACCGCCTTCACAAGAATGTTGAGAATGATCTGCCAAACGATACCGCCGATGCTGAACTGGGGATCGTCGAGAGAACCGCTGATCGGGAGATTGATGTCCATCACTCCGTTCCGATCCTTGAGCAAGGCGACGGCCAGTAATACGGGCAACTTCGTGGCGTCCGGACTCTCAACTCTTTCGCCAAAGGTTAGCTGATTGAGGATGATTTTGTTTTGCGCGCTCAACTTGCGGTTTTCGATCTTATATTCGACATTGAAGGTAAGTTTCCCCCTTTCGATTCCGTAGCCTACATATCTGCCGGAATAGGGCGACATCGGGCTCAACTCGATATCGGTGGCATTGACCTTGATGTCGAGATAGAGGTCTTTTGCGAGCGGGTTGATTTTGCCGCTGATATCCACCGGTGCCGCATCGTCGAGCTTTGCGTGTATCTCGATGTCACTGGCCGTTTCCGGCGTGAGTTCTGAAATCGCGCCGTGAAAACCGGTGAGATTAGCGGAGTAATTGGGTTTGATGAAGAAGTCACTGAAGTTGACATTGCCGCCCTGCAAGTTGATCTTGCCGATCGTGATCCGTCTTTCACTCGGTGACGCTGCGACGGGTGCCTCTGCCGGTTGTTCCGGCTTCGTTCCCAAAGCGTCCTGGTCCGTGGTATTCTGAGCCGTCAGTTTCTGTAAATTCATCTTGCCATCGGCACCGAGGATCAGGCGCGAGTAAAAATCTGCCAAATTGATTTCTTTAATGCGGAGTTGCATCGGTTCTAAGGCGAACTGGATGCCGTCGAGATTTAACGACTTCCATTTTAACAGCTCCTGCGAGCCGTTTGTTTCAACCGCGGCGAAATCCGTGATCTGAACATTCCCCTCGTAGCTAACTTTCGCGGGCCCTTCGCCCCTGGCCTCAAAGGTAAGAGTTCCTTTGGTTCCTACCTGGCCGCCGGTCAAAAGAAAGTTGACCTGGTTTTCCAAATAAGATTGGAAAGGCAGGAGATCGACATCTCGTCCTTCCACGGCGAAGCGGACTACCGTTGGTTGGGCACCGGCGGTCCCCACCAATCTGATAAGACCTCGGTTGTTGATTTTGGTTTGAATGATGGCCTTGCCGCGCTGGTTTTTGGCGTTGGAAAAGTTTTCGCCACGGATTGAAAGATCCGAGAAGTTGATCTTGGCCGGCGTCGCCGGCGCGCGATCTTCGAGGTTGATGTTGAAACGCTCTACTGCGATCTGCTTAACCTCTATCTTCCAGCCGGTGTCGTCTTTCTTGCTCGGCACTGTGCTAGGGGAATTCTTAGGTTGGGATTTGATCAGACGGTCGTAATTGAGGCTCCCGTCGGCGTTGCGCTGCACGAAACCACTCCCGTCCTGGCCTTCGATTCTGCCAATCACAATAGCTTTGTTGTTCACGTCGACCGTTGTTTCTTTGATCGCAAGGAGCGGCAAGCGCCACATAGTCTCGCGCTGGCCTGCTTCCGTCAGGTTTAGGCTACGAACGGCGGCGTTCAGTTCCGTCAATTTCAGTTCTGTCTTGTCGCTTTTCTGTTCGAGGGAATAGCGCGTGGAAAGGTCAAAAAGCCCATCGCGAATGTCCCCAACGAAGACACTCTGATAGTAGAGGCGGAAGCCCGCGGGCCGCAATCCTTCGATTT
Organism: Deltaproteobacteria bacterium; assembly: GCA_030688735.1. Classification (GTDB taxonomy): domain Bacteria; phylum Desulfobacterota; class Binatia; order UBA9968; family UBA9968; genus JACPFE01. The sequence goes on along the minus strand of JAUYJC010000359.1, from coordinate 1,852 downwards.
CCAGTTTGCCATCCGCCATTAAGGGCGTGAGCTGCAACGAGCCGGTGTGATTGAAGCGTTCCTTGGCATCTGTTTCGAACGACAGCTCGACGTTCGCCTTTTTCTCCGGTTCGTTAGTCAGCCCTTTGATGTTGAGATGGATGTTTTCAAGCTGAGTTCGATAGGGCTTTTCCGGACCCTGATCGATGAAAAGAAGCTTGCCGGATTCGATTAGAATTTCGTCCACATGGTAGTTGAACGGGGTGCTTTCTTTCTTCTGCGGCACTTCCGTTTTACTCGGCGGAACGGACACGAGTGACGTAAAATTCAAATCACCGTTCCGATCGCGGGTTAGATGTAATTCAGTCCCATTTGCTTTGATCATCGTCAGCGCGGCACGGTTGGCAAAGACCTCGTAGGAGTCAATTACGAGGTCAAAGGAGGGAAGTTTGATCAACGGTGTATTGCCGTCTTGCTGGAGGACTAAGTCTTTTAAGCCAAGATTCCCGGATATTGCGAGTGCCGCCGGTTTGTCTTTGAAGGATTGGAAGCCCACGGTTAGTTTAGCGTTCAGCTGGCCGGAGGGCATTGTGAAGTTCAACTTGACCGGAGAATATTCGAGGTATTTCGGCAGCTGCACGTTTTCCAAATTGAAATGGAAATTGCTCTCGCGGGTGTTCTTAAATGGCTTGGCTTCGCCGCCGATCTTTAGCGGAGCGTTATCGACCAGCGCATAGAGCTCGGCTTGGACCTTGATGTCGACGAAAGATTGCAGGCTGGAGATAAAAGGCACGCCGATCTTGATGTTCGAGATGGCGTGTTTCGTCTGTTCCGGGCGGTCGTCGAAGTCGACCTTACCGTCGATGATTTGAATGTTGTTAAGCGAGAAGCGCGGCGTCGGTCCTGATGGGCCGGCCATGAATTCATCGATGAGATCCGTAAAATTGTAGGCCCCGTTCTCGTTACGAACCAGATTGATGTACAGTTTTACGAGTCGTAATTCCTTTAATACCGGCGCCAAGCGGAACAGCGATTCCAGCTCTAAGTTTACGTAGATTTCGTCAAAGGAGACCGCTGTGGCCGCGCTCTGACGTTCCTTCATCAAAAAGCCACGGATTGTGGCGGTCATCGTATAGGGGTTGATGCGAATCTGCTCGATGGTAACCGTGCGATGAAGCTTATCGGACAGAACCGCGGCGAGCTTGCTGCGCAGCAGCAGCGGTGCCACCAGCGCGCCCAGGACGCCGATGGCGGCCACGATGGCGACAATCCAAATCCCGATCTTCCGCGTGCACGGGTGACCGGCGAACGCGGCGGCGCGCTTGCGCAATTTCTGGGCGTCCATTGCCATGTCCGCTTAATCAGCCGAAGTGAGATTTTCGAGTCGAAGTAATCATATCGCGCGCCATGCCTTGTGTCTACTCAACGCGACTTCGCCGCAGAGTCGCGTCAAAGTCGCGTTGAGCAGATTAAAATCCGTTTAAATCTCCCTTTGGAAAAGTGGGGAAGGGGGACTTTTAGACAAACGGGACTTGTGAAATCAATTCACTAAGGTGAATCTGACTTCGACGTCGCCGTCGGCCGTCGAATCGACGCGGTTCTTATTCCACTCGTGCGCCGAAGAATTTTCAATAACTACCGAGTTGCTGCAAAGCCCTCCGCTCACCCTTCGAGAATTTTGTTCAGCAACCTGCTAGGCGAAAAAAGACGATCTCGATGGGTTCTTGTTAAATAGTGTTTGGTCGAGAACCCAGACGAGAGCCACGGGTTCCCTCGTAGGGGGCGAGTTTTGTAGAGTTTTGTCGACACGAAGATTGGGGTGAAGGGTAGCTGGAAAGGCTAATTTTTGCGATTGTGTGTGGCAAGCAAGGGT
>JAUYJC010000341.1 GCA_030688735.1 Deltaproteobacteria bacterium | reverse complement strand
GATCGGCAGATCGATCTCATCGAGCGATTCCAGAAAATGGAACATGTCAGACTCCCAGACGAATTTGACTATTCAAAAATAAGCGGGCTGTCGCGCGAAGTGCGCGAGAAGCTGACCCGGGTTCGGCCTCGTTCTTTAGGGCAGGCATCTAGAGTGCCTGGAATTACACCCGCTGCAATGTCCCTTTTGTCGGTTCATTTGAAAAAGAGCAAGGGCGCATAATCCCGGATTCCGCAGTGGGAAAGTGACGCTGTGAGCGAGGGGCAAACCTTGCGCAACGAAAACAATGCTTTTCTACCCCTGAGCTAAGGACCGACCTCGCTGATGTGCGAATTTAGCCGGAGTAATAAGGCGTTGTGCCAAGCGGCAGAAAAGACTTTGAAACAGCACCCCCTGGGTGTCTTCGCCGCTCCAGGTCTGTCCTGAGCGCAGTCGAAGGGTTCGCTCCTCGCTCATGTTTAACTTCGGAATTCGGAATAATCAGCTTTCGTCTGCAACCGGGTAACCCGTGCACTAAGTCGGTTCTTAGTCCGTATATGTCTCCGTCCTTTCGACTCTTGCCCAGACCATGGTCGGGGCTCTTTCCCAGGATTCCGCCTGATTGACGTAGTTGAATCTGCCACAGGCTTACCCGTTGTGATCAACAGTGCGTTTCACGTGAAACAAAAATTTACGCTTCCATTGGTAAGCAACTTGTGATAGTAGTCGATCAAATGTCTTACATTATCTAAGTGATTTAATTAAATAGATTTTTATGAGTAATGTAATAGCAATAGCCAACCAAAAAGGCGGTGTTGGCAAGACTACAACGGCGATAAATCTAGCAGCGGCGCTGGCGGTTGCCGGTAAGGAAACGTTGCTAATTGATGTTGATCCTCAGGGCAATACCACCACCGGGTTAGGCATTGACCGAACCCAACTGACAATGAATCTGTATGATGTTTTGGCGGGGACGCGCTTTCTCGCGGAAGTCCTACGTCAAACGGAGATTCCGCAACTGGCAATCGTACCCGCAACGAAAGATCTCGTCGGCGCGGAAATTGAATTAGTTGGAGCAGAAAACCGGGAATACCAACTTAGGGACGCAATTGTGTCCGTGCGCGATCGCTACGATTATATTTTACTTGACTGCCCCCCATCTTTGGGTCTCCTGACTTTGAACGCCCTCACCGCGGCGGATTCTCTGCTCGTGCCGATTCAGAGCGAATACTATGCCCTCGAAGGACTCAGCGCTCTGCTTGAGACAATGAACTTGGTTCGCAACGGGCTCAATCCCCGGATGTACCTAGAGGGAATCGTCGTCACGATGTTCGACAGCAGGAATCGTCTTTCCCATCAAGTCGTCGAGGAGATTCGCGCGCATTTTCCTGACAAGCTGTTTCGCACCATCATCCGCAGAAACGTTCGCCTGAGTGAGAGTCCGAGTTACGGCAAGCCGATTTGTTTGTACGATCCAAGTTCAACGGGCGCACAAGATTATTCAGAACTAGCTAAAGAGGTGATGACTCATGGAGAAAATAATGTCCATGCAGAAAAAGGGATTGGGTAGAGGACTCAGCGCTCTGATTCCGGTCGCGGCCGAACCACGAACAGAACCTAACCTAGAAAATTCCCTTTTTGAGGTCGCCGTCGACAGAATTGTGCCTAGTCCTATGCAACCGCGGCGCGCGTTTGACGAAACCAAAATTGAAGAGCTTGCCTCGTCCATTCGCAACCAGGGGATCATTCAACCGCTCGTGGTCCGGCCCAATGGTGACCAATTTGAACTGATCGCCGGGGAGCGCCGCTGGCGTGCGGCGATGAAGGCCGGGCTGAGCCGCGTACCCGTGGTTGTTCGTAACGCGACGGATCACGAGGCCTTGCAATTGGCGCTGGTGGAAAATCTTCAACGCGAGGATCTCAACGCCATTGAAGAGGCGAACGGGTATCGACGCTTGCAGGAAGAATTTCACTGGAGTCAGGAAGAGATGGCGGCGAAGGTCGGGAAGAGCCGGCCGGCGATCACCAACGCCATGCGGTTGCTTGCGCTTCCTGCGGTGGTACAGCAAGAAGTCGCGCTGGGAAACTTACCCGCCGGTCAAGCGCGGGCCCTACTGGGATTGCACACCGAGCCGTTAATCATTTCCACATGTCGCGAGGTCATCTCCAAAGGGCTGTCGACACGAGAAACGGAAAAGATGGTTCGCCACCTTTTATTCGGCGGGCGCCGCCGCCGCCTCGTGCCGCTCATCGATCCCGATTTGAAATCCGTCGTTGAAGAGCTGCAACGGCTGCTTGGAACCAGAGTCCGTTTGCTGCCCAAGGCCAGGTCCGCGAAGGGTAAGATCGAGATCGAATACTATTCCCAGGCGGACCTAGGGCGAATCTTTGAAACGATTACCAAGAGTCCTGCGCGTTCTTAGTAAAGTCTGCTAAGATTGCTGAATAATTGAATAAAATGGAACTATGATTCTTCCGGTTTCGACTATCTTTGCAGGATCGTTTGAAGCTCACCGCGGTTGGTTATCGGCGCAGAACAAGTGAAATTCTCGCAAATGTATACGGTCGGCTGGCCGTCGACTTGTGTCTTCCCAACTAAGAGTGGGGAAATCTGCTCGAGCGACGTGTCCGGGGTAACGAGTTGGAGGGTCTTATTGGGGAAGTAATGGCTTTGAATTTCACTGACCAATTCGGCCGTCTTTGCATCCTCTCGCTTTCCTACTACGACGATCTCTTTGGGTTTGTTGATATATAGATCCAGCCCGCAAAGCAGATGGGCGAAACCGAAGGGCTGATTTTCCATGACATCGTAATAAGAACGCAGAATTTTCTCCGCTCGCTTCAGGTAATCCTCTTTTCCCGTTAGGTGATAGAAGCGCAATAACAACTGCGTTGCTGCGGCGTTACCCGATGGAATGGAAGCGTCGAAGACGGGCTTGGTGCGGCTAATGAGCCGCTCGTGAGACTTCCCGGTGTAGAAGAAAGCACCGCCGGCATCGTCCCAAAACTCGCGCAGCATGGTCTCTGTCAGCTCTTGCGCTCGCGCCAAGACCGCGCGGTCAAAAGTCGCCTCGTAAAAATCGCAAAGACCTAACGCCAAGAAGGAATAATCGTCAAGGTAGCCCAGATGCTTGGCCTTGCCGTCTTTGTAAGTGTGGAATAAGCGGCCATCTTGATACATTTTCGTGAAGATGAAATCGACGGTACGACTGGCCGCTTCGACATAAACCGGTTGCGGCGAGATCTTGATCGCTTCGGCCAATCCCGAAAGCATCAGGCCGTTCCAGGAAGTAATGATTTTTTCGTCGCGGAACGGCTTCACTCTTTTTTCCCGTTCAAGGAAAAGCTTCGTTTTTCCGTCCGCGATCAGCGTTTCGATCTCGCCCTGGTCCCGGCGAAAGAATTTACTCGCCTGTTTCACCGTGAGGATGGGATGTAAAATATTCTTCTCATCGAAGTTGCCCTGTTCGCTCACGTCGTAGATCCGGCAGAAGATTTCGCCCCGCTCCTCGCCCAGGAGCTTCGTCACTTCTTCCTCCGTCCAGACGAAGAATTTTCCCTCTTCGCCTTCACTGTCGGCATCCTGGGTTGAATAAAACCCGCCCTCAGGATCAAGCATCTCGCGAAGGAGATAGGTCACCGTTTCGTCCACGACCCGCTTGAAGAAGGCGTCCTTCGTGATGCCATAGACTTGGCTATAAATCCGCACAAGCTGCGCGTTGTCGTAGAGCATCTTCTCGAAATGAGGCACTAACCACTTCGCGTCGACGGAATAGCGATGAAATCCACCACCCAGGTGATCGTAAATCCCCCCTTCACCCATCTTTGTGAGCGTATGAATCACCATGTCGAGATAACGTTGGCTCTTGGAATGATAGTAGTGATGCAGGAAAAGCTCGTAGACTCCCGCATTAGGAAATTTCGGCGCCTGTCCCAGCCCGCCGTGGTCCGCATCATAGGCGCGGGAAATTTGTTCGGCGCACTTGCCGATAACTTCCGAGGAAAAAGTTCGTTCGGTTTCTTGAGAATCCGACATGCGCTGTAAGCCGGTGAGTATCTGATCGACGCTCTTCTCCACGTCCTGTGCTCTTTCGCGGTACGCCTGAGCGACCCCTATCAGGACCTTCGGGAAACCGGGCATACCGTGGCGATCCTCAGGTGGAAAATAGGTCCCGCCATAAAAGGGTTTTTCGTCGGGAGTAAGAAAAACTGTCATTGGCCAGCCCCCACGCCCCGTGAGCATTTGCACCGCGTTCATATAGATCTCGTCAAGGTCCGGCCGTTCTTCGCGATCGACCTTGATGTTGACGAACAGCTCGTTCATCAGAGCCGCGATCTTTTCGTTCTCGAACGACTCTCGTTCCATGACGTGGCACCAGTGACAGGCGGAATAGCCAACACTGAGTAGCACGGGCTTATTTTCACTCTTTGCCCTCTCGAAAGCCTCCTTACACCAGGGATACCAATCGACAGGGTTATGCGCGTGCTGCAAGAGATACGGACTGGTTTCGTGAATAAGATGGTTCGTATGCTCGGAACCCATGAAATTTTCTTCGCTAACTGGTTCTCGCTCAAATCCTAACAGGTATGCGCGGTCTACGAAATCGGCCAGGCCCGCTATTTACTTTGGAGCAAGAGAACCGAGCGAGTTACAGTTGATTTGCGTCGAGAACGTTGGGCTGTTGGATTAACGTTCGGGGGAGACCTACTTGAGAAAGCCGCTTGCTTCAATCTCCCTTAGAAGCGTATTGTCGCCGATCTCTTCTGGCTTGATGTTCTTCGCTTTCGGATTGGATTCCGCCGTCGTATCCAAAAGAAACTTCATACCTTTGAGATTGACATAGGGAACGGCGCTCACTTTGGGGGCATAGTAATCGTACGTAGCATTTAGCGTATCAAGATCAGAGATGCGGAGATGTTTTTCTAAAACTTTAATACCGAACGACCGGTCATTCTTGTAACGATTTGTTGCCTCGATCAACGCCTTGAGAAAACCGGTGACTAGCTCGCGGTTTTTCGCGATAAAGGACTTGGTCGTAGCAATACCCGAATGCTGGTAGTCTAAACCGATCGTGGAGAAGTCCAGTAACGAACGAAAGCCGGCCTTTTTAGCTTGATAGGCGAATCCTTGTTCCAGCAAAGTCGCCTGGATCGCACCCTGAGAAACGGCAGACAGGCGCTCGGCATTTCCGCCAGTTTGAAGAATCGTCACGTCCTTGCCAGGTTTAATGCCATGTTTTTCCAGTCCGTAACGGGCAAGAAAATCCGCTGAGCCACCAAACCGAGCTATCCCGACTTTCTTACCCTTAAGATCCTCGATCGTATTGATGCCTTTCGCGACGATGAGATCGTACGGTGCAAAATTGACTAAGCCGGCTATCATTACAGCATCCCTGCCGCCAAGATACGCGTTGATCAGGCCAGAACCGGCGACATTGATGAAGCCCACATCTCCGGACAGCATTGCCGCCAGCGCAGTCGTTGATCCGGACATTACGAGGGGCTTGCCGTCCAGTCCCTGCTTTTTGAAATATCCACCTTCGGCCGCCGCAATTACTGGCGCGTTGGACGGCGTGATGGAAACGAGTCCAATGTAGACCGTCTTTAAGCTTTGTGCCGATGCTGCGGGAATCTGCAAAAGCAGTGAAAAAACAGCGACTGCGACAACGATTCCGTCTCGTTTCATACGACACCTCCAATTACCTGAACAACCTGTGCTGCTGTTACGGGTTTATCACCTGAGCTCCAGCTTAAAAAGATAATGAGTTTAAGTCAGAGGATCAAGCTCTTATCTTACTTTGGAAATGTTCCCACGCCCGTTCCGTGGAAGCAGGCTTGAAGGTCCGCTTGGCGATCCGTTCGGCTTCCTGCCGGGAAAAGAACTTCGGCGTGCCGAGCTTCAGCGTCTCGACTTGTAAGCGCGCCGACTCTTCCAAGTAGAGAGCCAAGATGCAGGCTTCGCGGATCGATTGGCCTACCACCACCGCGCCATGGCCGCGCAGGATAACCGCTTTGGCGGGGCCTAGGATTTGGGCGATCTCCCCTGCGCGCTCCGGGGACTCCACCTGGCCGGTTCCTTCGAAGACGGGAACACCCTCGTAAAAGATCGCGCTGTAGTTGTGCATCGGCTGAACGGTCTGGCCGACGACGCTCAATAGAATGACCGCGGGGGAATGGAAGTGAATGACGGCGCCGGCGTTTTCCCGGGCCTTGTAAACGGCCTGGTGAACCGCCGACTGCGATACAAGCTTATCGAAATCGACGACAAAAAGATCTTTGGACTTTACCAAAGCCGGACTCTTGCGCGGCATGAAAAGCATCTTCTTGCCGCCCTCCACCCGCGCGCTCAGGTGGGCGAAGGCGTCGCTCAGTCCTTCATGGGAAATGATTCTGAGCGCGGCAACGAAGTCTCCCTTCAAACTTGCGAGATTGACCTTGGTCGCCATGACGGGCCCCTCCTAAGATTGGTTTCGAAACTGCGCTCAGCGAACTTTCATGTCGAGAGCTACCGGGCCCTTATCACCCTTGCGGGTTTGAAACTGCACGGTATCTCCTTCGTTGAAGTCTTCGATTTGAGTGCGCGGAGCTAGACTTCCACGGTGAAAGAAGACCTCGTCGCTACCGTCGTCAGGGGTGATAAATCCGTAGCCCTTTTCCCGGATGATTTTCTTAATGGTTCCTGTCATACTTCAATTCCTCCTCTTGTGGCGGCAGAGCCGGTCAATAAACCGAGCGATCGTTGACAATTCCCAACTGCCCTCTTAGCTTAGTCTTCCCGACTACATATATCCAACCCCGCATGAGTTCAATTGTCTACTATATCACTGGCCACGGCTTCGGCCATGCGGTGCGCTCGAATCAGGTCATCCGCAGTCTAAGAAAGGCGCGGCCCGATTTGCGGATACACGTCCGCACCATGGCTCCGTCGTGGCTCTTTGGCGACGCTGTATTTCATCATCCACAATCCATCGACATCGGCATTCGACAATCGGACAGTTTGAGCATGGGGCTCGCAGAGACGCTGGAAGCATGCCAATCTTTACGCCAGAGCTTTCCAAAGCTAATCGGTCAGGAAAGCAACTTTATCAAAAGCGAGCAGATAAAGCTCATCGTCGGCGACATTCCACCGCTTTGCTTTGAGATTGCCGCCCGCGCCTCGGTCCCGTCAGTGGCGATCACAAACTTTAGCTGGGACGTTATCTATCGAGCGTATCTGCGGGAGTACCCCGACTTCTTGCCCCTGATTGAAGAGATTGAGAGTTTCTACCGCAAGGCCACGCTCGCTCTGACTCTGCCTTATCCTTGCGATATGAAAATCTTCCCGCGCCGGGAGCCGGTCCCATGGGCTACCCGGGTTTCCTCTCTATCCAAAGCCCAGGCAAGAACGAAATTCAAACTCCCTGCTTCTGCAACCATCATTCTCCTGAGCTTCGGCGGCCTGGGCCTCGAGCGGCTACCATGGGAGAAATTGCGCCGGCTTCGCGAATATTTTTTTGTCGCGACCGGGAAAGCGGATATCAGCAACGACAATCTCCTCCTTCTCCCGGATGAACAGCCGCAATACGAAGATTTGGTTCGAGCCGTGGACGCGATCGTCACCAAGCCGGGCTACGGCATTGTAGCCGACGCGATCGCCCATCGGTTGCCGATGCTCTACACCGACCGGGGTGACTTCCCGGAATACCCCAGACTCGTGGAGGCCGTGCGTGACTGCGCCACCGCCGAGTTTATTCCTCAGAGCGAACTCTTATCGGGGAACATCGCCCCGTATCTGCAAAGGCTCCTACAGAAACCGCCAAACTGGCCCGCAGTTCCCCTCAACGGCGCCGAAGTCGCGGCGGATAAAGTCATCAAGCTGCTCGACAATGGCTGAACCCGGATTCCGTGTTTGAAAGTTAGACACGGAGCGAGGTGCGAGCCTTCCGTAGCGAAGGCAATGGGCCTGTGCCTCTAAGAGAATTGAGATCAGCGGTGCCCTGAGTGGCGTCCGTAATTCGCTGACAACAGATTGCCAAGCCCGTAAAACGACTTTGATACCGTTGAGAAAGGTGCCTTCGCTACTCCAGTCTCCCACCTCGCTCGGTAGAGACTGTAACTTCAACTGCGGAATCCGGGCTGAACCGTGAACAGGCTCTGGGCTTAGAGGCTCGAAAACAAGGTCAACAACAATGCCGCGCGCGCGCGTCCTAAGAATGAAAAACAAGATGTCCCTTTTTCGACCCCCGTCAGCGAAAAATCGCCTGGTAATCTTTTTGAAACTCCTCGAATCGCCCGGGAACTGTGGTGTCGACAAAGAAGACCTTGAGGTTCTTCAGATCGAGCTTAGGTACGGGGGCGGGAATGTCCATATGGGCGGCGACTCGGTCGAAAGTTCTCAGCAGGGACTGGCCGTCCGCCGAAAGGGCAAAGTCAATAAACAGCTGCGCTGCGTTCGGATGGGGCGATTGCGCAAACATCCCGATCACGCTGGGCGAGGCGACGACGGGATCGGCCGTGCTTGCCCAGTCCACGGGGGCCCCTTTGCCTTTCATCTCTTCAATGCGATTTCCGTAAGCAATGGAAACGGGAAATTCCCCCGCGGCCATCATCTGAGCAATGAGGGTGTGACCGCGGCGTAACATGGGTTTTTGAGCTGCGAGTCCCTTAAATAGCTTTTCCGCCTTTGCTTTTCCCCAGCGAACTACGAGGGAGCCGTACAATTCGATCTCTTCATCCAGCCCAATTTTCTCCCCGCTCCACTTGGGGTCGAGCAAGTCCCACCAGTCGCGCGGCGCATCGCGCGGCGCAACCATTTTGGTGTTGTACGCGATCACGTACAGACGGACATAGAGACCCGTCCAGTAGCCGTCGCGGTCTTTAAGTCCCGGCCAGATCCGCTCGCGCGCAGAGGATTGGTAGCGTCCGATCATGCCGTCGCGCATGAGCAGCCCGATGTTGGTGATGCTGTTTGAAGTGATGTCGACCGTGTAGCGACCGGCTCGCGCTTCCGTTGCAATCTTCGCGCGCATATTGTCCCCTTCGAGGCGGAACAATTCAGTTTTGATGAAGGGATACTTTTTTTCGAAGGCCGTCACCAGGGTCCGGCTCTCGGGAAGCGTCAGGACGGTATAGTAGACGAGTTTGCCCTCTTTCTTCGCAGCTTCCACAAGAGACGGCGACGATTGCGCGTGCAGAGTTGTGACCGCGAAAAGCAACAGGCAACAAAGAACGCCGCGGACAAGATTGGAACATTTCATAAAACCAGCCTCTTCTGATGAACTCGAAGTCTCACGGGCCGAGCCTTCATCGTGATTGATCGCACAAGCATCCGCGCCCTGTCAACCGTCTTTGAGTCAACCTCAAGACGACCCAAGCGAGGAGAATCTTCCCTGTCAGTCTTTGTAGAGCTTGATTGCTCCGGGGCTTTGGGGGATAAAAAGGATTGTGCGTTAGGCCATCCCCTCATGACAAGTTCTGAGCTATCTTTGCGATTGGCGCGACCGGCAGAGGCTGCGACCATTGCCAATTTGTCGCGGAATTTAGTCGAATACGGTCTCCGCTGGCGCTGGACGCCGATACGGGTAGCAGCGAGCATTCGCGCGCCCAACGTCAACGTACTCGTGGCATGCGTTCGCGGGAACATTGCCGGGTTTTCAATCATGCGCTACGGCGACAACGACGCACACTTGGACCTTCTCGCCGTGGCTCCGAGGTATCGACGGGCTGGCGTCGGACGCCGACTTCTCGAGTGGCTCGAGCAATGCGCCGTCGTAGCGGGCATATTCAAT
>JAUYJC010000319.1 GCA_030688735.1 Deltaproteobacteria bacterium | reverse complement strand
AAAGTGACCTTTGACCGCGCTTTCGAGGAAGTCATCCGGGCCTGCGCGTCGGTCCCGCGCGAACACCAGAAGGGGACTTGGATCACGCAGGAGATGGAGGAGGCCTACATCGAGCTTCACGGCTTAGGGTACGCCCATTCCATCGAAGCCTGGTGCGGCGAGGAGTTGGCGGGTGGGCTCTATGGGGTTTCTTTGGGCAAGGCTTTCTTCGGCGAATCGATGTTTCACCGCAAGACCGATGCGTCGAAAGCGGCCCTGGCGGTTCTCGTGGAAAAGCTCAGCGATTGGAAATTCCACTTTATCGACGCGCAAATGACGACGGAACATCTCCTGGGCTTGGGCGCGACGGAAATGTCGAGGCGTATTTTTTTAAGGCGCCTGCAGTCGGCCTTGCGCCATCCCACCAAACGGGGAAAGTGGCGGATCGAAAGCTAAATTCGGCAGACGGAATTCAAGCGGTCTGTTCAATCTTACGGACCAGCTGTTCGAGGGACTTTTCCGACGGGAACTCCAGCGCCAAGAGAACCAAGCTCAGCGCCGAGAGTAAATATTGGTCGGCAAGATAACGTCCGACGATCGCCAATACCAATCCATAGACCGCCAGGGCTTCCAGGATCGCGAAGAGCACGATCTTGCGCGTGACGTAGGTCGAGACCACGGAGGCAGCGCGTTCCTCGGTCCGTCCTTCGTGTCCTTCCAGGGCGCGAAAGAGTTTCGCCCGCTTGGCGTCCCCGAGAATCGACTCTTCAGTGAGGTAACGCCGCTTCCACCAGACGTAGTACCCGAGATCGACCACGGCGAGGAACCACAAAACGATTCTGGCGTTTTCCGCAAACCACAGGCCGGCGGAGTATTTCGGATCGCCGAGCACGTTGCGCGCGATCACGATATAGATGACGACGGAGATCATGAAACAACTCCAGAGGATAACCGCCGCACCGCGTTGGTCCATCAAGATCGTCCTGAATTCGGGTCGAATCATCACACCTCCTGTTTGGTTGTCTCTTATCATATTTCACCTCCGGATGTCTCGACGCCAGCGCGGCGCAGCCGCAACCGAATCTCGGAGTATCTCCCGCAAAGCATGTCCTGAGCAATGTCGAAGGGACGCGAAGGCCGCAAAGGTGACGGGCCGAGGTCCGTCATCCCGAGCGAATGCGAGGGATCTGGGAAAGATTTCTCCCCCGTGGAGTTGCGGCCCATTACTCCACGGGGTCGAAATGACACGAAGTGTCACTTGGCGACTTTGCGCCTTTGCGGGAGGAATTTCCGACTCCGAGTGCTTTCACCTTCCAGATCATTTGCGCAGGCAGCGCTCAGTTTTCAACCAACATAAGCGCCCGGCACGATCTTGTTGCAGGACAGTCATGATGCTATACGGGCTTCAGTGCCTTGGTGAGCAGGAGACTGAAATGGCTGCTTTCGATATCGTGATTCATGGCGGTAGAGTGATGGACGGCACCGGCAATCCATGGTTTTACGCCGACGTTGCGATCAAAGACGGCAAGATCGCGGCGTTGGGCCGGATTAATCCCGAAGCCGGCGAGCGGGCGATCTCCGCCAAGGGTTATGTGGTCACGCCCGGGTTTATCGACATGCACACCCACAGCGATCAGCCGATCATCGCCGACGGCAACGCCGAGAGCAAAGTGCGCCAGGGCGTGACGCTGGACATCATCGGGGAGAGCCAGACGGTGGCGCCGCTCGAAGGCGCGATCCTGGAAGAGTACCGGCTGGAGCACCGTAAACGGAACGGCATCGAAACCGATTGGAAGACGTTCACCGGCTACTTCGATACCGTCATGCGCGGCGGCATCTCCCTCAACGTCGCCTCCGGCGTCTCGCCGCAGCAGGTCAAGCGGGTCGTTTGCGGCTTCGACGAGCGGGCCGCCAACGCCGCTGAGCAGGACAAAATGAATCGCCTCGTCGCCCAGGCGATGGAAGAAGGCGCGCTGGGTCTCACCGCGGCTTGGCACGCCAAGGGGCCGGAATATCCTGGCGAAGTAGTCGAGATGGCCAAAGTGGCGCGGCGCTATGGCGGCTACTACGGAGTCCATGTCGGCAGCGAAGGTTTCGATATGATGGAAGAGCTGGCCAAGACGCTGCGCATCGCCAGGGAGTCGAGCATTCCCGTCCATGTTTATCATCTTAAATTGCGCGCCAAGGCCAACTGGGGGCGAGTGCGCCAGGTGATCGCACAGATCGAAGAAGCGCGGCACGAGGGTCTGGAGATCACTGCGAACCAATATCCCTACACGGCGATGCAGCACCCCTGGCGGCGGCTCTTTCCCCGTTGGGTGCAGGACGCGCCGCTCAACGAGACGATTTCCCAATTCAAAAGCAATTCATTTCGCGAGCGCGTGCTCAAAGATCCCGAGTTCAATCAATACGTCGACGAGCATGGCGGCTGGGAGGGTATCGTCGCCGCGCGCCTAGATACCGAGAGGTTGAAGCCCTTCGAAGGGATGACCATCGCGGAGATCGCGAAGGCGCGCGGACAAGATCCCGTGGGCGCTTGCTTCGATCTGATCTACGAAGAGGGCGGTTTCATCCACGGTGTTCATCACACAATGAACGAAGAAGACGTGAGAACCATCATGCGCGTGCCTTGGGTATCCATAGGGTCCGACGGCAGCGCGCTGAACCAAAAATATCCGGGCAAGCCCCACCCGCGCAGCTTCGGCACCCATCCACGTGTGCTCGGCAAATACACGCGCGAAGAAAATGTTCTCACGCTTGAAGATGCCGTGCGCAAGATGACCTCGATGCCGGCGGCGGTGCTCGGTCTCAAGGACCGCGGCTTGCTGCGCGAAGGCTACTGGGCGGATGTCGTCGTGTTCGACCCGGACACTGTGGCGGATATGGCGACCTACGATAATCCCAAGCAGTATCCGAAAGGCATCGATTACGTCCTCGTCAACGGGACAGTTGTTATCGATGAAGGGCATCACACCGGCGCGCGGCCCGGCCGGATCGTTTATGGACCGGGGAAGCGCGCTTAATAGCGCGCGTTTCATATTTCAAAGTACAGGTTACGCATTCAAACTGAAGCGACGTTCAGTTTAATCCTGAGGCGTACGGGTATTCCGTGCAGGTATATTGGGAATATACTGACCAAGGATATTGATTATACCTGCGACAAAAAATCATTGACAACTTGTTGATTGAAGGAGTAGTTTTAGTTGGGTAGATTTTTGTGAATCCAATATCGTTGGTCAGTATACTCACTGGTTAGATTTCTCTAGCGATGGACACACGCAAGTATCGGATTGATTTCGACAAGATTCTGCAGATCGCATACCGCGGAGTTCGGAGAGCATCAATATTCATGGGCTTCGGGGTTAACGCCGCGTTGAACTCTGAATTCAAGGAGTATCAACTCACGCATATCACTAAGCTTCAGCTAATACCTAATGTTGAAGACAAAACGCTTGCCCACTTCAAGGAGGAGTTCAAGACCTGGATTGAAGCAAACGGTCTGCGGGAGTTGATCGAAACGTACTCGGTATTCCTGGACGCATTGAATGAGGCATGCCTTCTGATACGCGGCCGCGTCGACGGCGCAACTTTGCCGTCATTGGCCGAGAAACAGCAAACATTCAAACAGCAAGGTTTTCCAAACAAACTGAATACCCTACGAACGAACTACGCTGTTGGCCCCAAGCACGCTGATTATGTTGTCTCGCTTAACAAGGCTCGCAACTGTCTAACCCATCGCCACGGGATCGTGGGTAAAGAGGATGTCGACTCTGACGACAAACTCAAGGTGAGCTGGCTCGGAATGGATATGTTTGTCGAGACGCCGACCGGTGAAAGACAGTCGCTGATGGATATCCCGGTGGACGGTCTATTGGTGAAGGATGGCGGGACAGTATGCGTGCAGTTCGTTGAGCTCATTAAGCATTTCGAGCGCGGGTCGCTTGTGCGCTTTTCAACGAGAGAGCTTGCGGAGATCTGCTGGTTCTTCCAGCGAGAGGCGCACTCCGCCTTAATGAGTGCCGTCGAATACGCCAAGAACAATGGTATCTACATGGAAGTGAAATCTAACCAATAAGGATTGAGACGACTTCAGAAGTCGTCTCAATCCATTGTTCAAGAAGCCCGGCTGGATTGGCACGGACGTTGCTCTTTAAGAGGGGATTGCTTCGAGAAGGAGAAGGGAACCGAAACCCCGTGAGTTATGTT
>JAUYJC010000313.1 GCA_030688735.1 Deltaproteobacteria bacterium | reverse complement strand
AAAGGGCTCGCTTCTTATTGGTCGGTGAAGCTCGGCGAACGAACCTTCGAAGATTTAGTCTGGGGTTACATGGAACCGATCCCCGAATGTCCGAAGATCAAGGGGCTGCTTTGTTTCTGGCATGAGCGCGGCGCGGATATTTACGTCGACGGCGAGATGATCCCGCCGCCGAAGACCAAGTGGGCGCAGCCGTTGCGCGTTTGAGGCGCAGTCGAGTCTCGGAATATCTCCCGCAAAGCATGTCCTGAGCAATGTCGAAGGGACGCAAAGGCCGCAAAGGGGGAGCCCTATCCGGTCTCCTCCTCCACGACGCAGCGGAAGATGAAGGTCGGCGCGTCTGTTTAGCGAAACAAAAGCGACGATGAAAGCCTTACATTGGAACGGTCACGAGTTGAGGTTCGATTTGGCTTATCCGGCGCCATCATCAATCCTCCATCTTCAATCCTCGACTCCATCGCCAACTGCCGCGTTGGTCAAGGTTCGCCTCGCCGGCATCTGCTCCACCGATCTGCAAATCTTTAAAGGCTACATGGGCTTTCGCGGCGTGCCCGGGCATGAGTTCGTCGGCAGCGTGAGCGATGGGCCGCAATCTCTCCTCGGTAAGCGCGTCGTCGGCGAGATCAACTTCGGCTGCGGGCGATGCGAGAATTGTGCTCGCGGTCTCAGCCGTCATTGCCCAAATCGAAGCGTGATGGGAATACTCAACGCCGACGGGGCCTTCGCCGAGTACGTTGCCGTGCCGGTAGCCAATCTTCATCTCGTGCCGGATAAAGTTTCCGACGAGGAAGCGGTGTTCACCGAGCCGCTGGCGGCGGCCTTCGAGATTCTGGAACAGGTGCAGCTCAACCTCGGTGATCAGGTGCTCGTGCTGGGCGACGGTAAACTCGGCAATCTCTGCGCGCAAGTTCTGCGGCTTACGGGTGCGAGCGTAACCGCGCTGGGGAAGCATGAGGACAAGCTTAAACTCATCAAACACTCAGGTGTCCGCGCGGTGCATCTCAAAGACTGGCAGCCGCGCCAGTTCGATGTCGTCGTCGAAGCGACGGGTTCCGCGTCAGGCCTCGAATTGGCGCTCGGCGCCCTGCGCCCGCGCGGCACGCTCGTGCTCAAGAGCACCATCGCGGGCAACCACGACGTATCTCTGGCACCAATCGTAATCAATGAAATTACCGTCATCGGCTCGCGCTGCGGCCTGTTTGCGCCGCCGCTCGAAGCGCTGGAACAGAGGAGCGTCTCCGTAACACCGCTAATCGAGAAGGTTTATTCGCTCAATGATGGAATCGAAGCAGTTACGCACGCCACCAAGCTAGGGGCTCGAAAGATTTTGCTGAGGCCGTAGTCATGGGATCGAGGAAGTATGCCTCGTCCGCCCGTGGATGAGACGGCAAAATTCAAGAGCGGCGAAAGCCGGTTACCGTTGTTGAGAACCGGCGCTGCGGAGTGTTAGGTGTTGGTCACTAGCGGATTGAGCCGTTCAAAGAATTCGCCGATTGCCCCGTTGTGGACAAAGTCGGCGATGTTGTCCAACGGCGTCGCGTCGCGGTTGACGATCGCGAGCAGTGCCCCGGCGCGCTTGGCGATGACGGGGAAAGAAGCGGCTGGCTGGACTTGCAGCGAGGAGCCGATGACGATGAAGATTTCCGCCTGTTCGCTCCATACCTGGGCGCGTTGCATGGCTTCCGGCGGCATCGACTGTCCAAATGAAACGTTGGCCGATTTGAGATAACCGCCGCAGGCGTCGCAGGTGGGCGCGGTGAAATTCTCGGCTAAGTCCTCATAGACTTCCGCGGGTTCGAATCGCTTGCCGCACGTGAGGCAGGTCACGAGGCGGTCGGTGCCGTGCAACTCGACGAGTTTCTCGTCGGACACGCCGGCGAGCTTGTGCAGGCCGTCGATGTTTTGCGTGATCAGACCGAGCAGTTGGCCGCGGAGTTCGAAATCGCGAATCGCCAAATGGGCGCTGTTCGGCCTGACCGTTTTAAAGAGTTCGTAGGTAGCTTTCTTTAACCGCCAGTGTTGAATGCGGGCCGCTTCGCTCGTCATGAAGTCTTGGAACAGCACCGGCTGATACTTTGTCCAGACGCCGCCGGGGCTGCGAAAGTCCGGGACGCCGGATTCCGTGCTGATGCCGGCGCCGGTGAAAAAGACTACGGCGCGGGACGGTCTCACGCGCGCCGCGAATGCCTCGAGCTTCATACCGCCGCGGGTTCGATGTGGACGGGTTATTTCGGCGGATTAGGCTTTGCCGGCTGTGGCGACGCAGCCGGCTGGGCGGGTTTTGCCGGCGGCGCGGCTTCGGCAGATTGAATGTCGAGAATCTTGACGTCGAAGACGAGCGTCTTCCCCGCCATCGGATGGTTCATGTCGATGACCACCGTTTTCTCTTTGATCTGATGCACGCGCACGGGAACGGCTTGCCCATCGGGCCCACGTGCCACCAGGGTGGCGCCGACCTTCAGACTTTCCGGCGGAATTTTTTCCTTGGGGAATTCCTGGCGCGCCTTTTCGCTGACGGGTCCGTAGCCCTCTTCCGGCTTGACCTTGACGCGCTTCTCTTCGCCGACTTTCATTCCCGCGAGCCCTTTTTCCAGGCCGGGGACGATTTGTCTTTTA
Organism: Deltaproteobacteria bacterium; assembly: GCA_030688735.1. Lineage (GTDB taxonomy): Bacteria > Desulfobacterota > Binatia > UBA9968 > UBA9968 > JACPFE01. Next base: position 710 of record JAUYJC010000313.1, on the reverse strand, counting down.
CCCTGCGTGTATTTCAGCACCTCTTTGCCCTTGTTCGATTCGATGGTCTTCCCGTCCTCGCCGGACAGGGTATATTGCAAGCTGATGACAGCGCCGTCCTTCACCACTTTATCGTCTTTGGTGCTCTGAGCGGCTATGGGCGCGCTCGGCGAAAAAAGTTCGATTGCCGCAAAGCTCACAATTAATGCCCATAGAATCACGCGCATGATGTTCTCCTCAGATTTAATTCACCGCCGAAGCGCGGGTGAGCTAATTTACAGGTTAGACTCCGCGAATTCAAACTCGGTGGCGTGCGCGATTTATGATCGCGCTTTTCAAGAGTTCAAAGTTCAAGGTTCAACGTCCCCGCTCGACCTTGAACCTTGAACGTGGAACCTTGAACAGAGAAAGATGGCAAGGGGAAACGATCTCTCACAAAACGCGAAGAACACCGAGGGAAAAAGTAAGTCAACGCCAGGGCGCCTAGTTATTTCACGATGCGCTCGTAAAAACCTTCGCGCTGAAGCTCGTCGAGCAAACTCATGTCGAGCAGGCGGGCCATTTCCTTTCAGATTCCCTAATCCAGGATTCAAGTGAAAATTTCAAAGATGTTTGTCTAGCCTCGATTTCCACGCCAATGGGAAAGAACTAACAGTGGAGGGCGTGGATACGCGTTGGGTTTAGGAGAACTCGATGACGAGTTTTTTGCCGGCGAACCAGGGCATGGGAGT
>JAUYJC010000310.1 GCA_030688735.1 Deltaproteobacteria bacterium | reverse complement strand
TTGAACGTTTTGAACGATACGTTATCGATGAATCGCCAGAAAGGCGAAAACCTTGGCCGCGTTGAAGACGTTGTTGACTGAAACCAGATCGTGATCGGTGTGCTGGAAGCGGATATCCCGGGCGCCGTAATTGATCGCCTGAATGCCGCGGAAATTAAATAACCCGGTGTCGTTGGCCGCCGTCGAATAACTGAACTTTGGCTCGTAGCCCAGCATGGTGCGAATTCCCTGCTCTAAGGCCTGCACCACGTCCGCGTCTCTACCGACCTCGCTCGGATACATGAAATCACGCGGCGCGATTTCGATCTCGAACGGTTCTATATTGCCAATAGCGTCGCGCATCTGTTGGATGGCCTTTTTGGGATCGTCGCGGGGAAGCAAGCGGCGATCGAACATGATGCGGCACTCGCTCTGAATCGTGTGCGTCGCTTTGGGAAAACTCTCGATCGCGTTGGGCGTTAAGCTCACCTTGCCAAGTTCGGCATGCGCCCTGTTTTCAGGATAAGGCATCAGCGGCGCGAGCTTTTGCAGCACTTTCATCGCGCCTTCGATGGCGTTGACTCCCTCCCACGGCCGGCTGCTGTGGGCCTGCTTGCCCTTGACCGTCACCAAGACATCGACGCGCCCCTTGTTGCCGAGTTGAATCTCAGGCGGTCCGTCGATAATGCACCAGTCCGCTTCCACGTTACCGTGATCCAATACGTAGGCCAGCGAATCATGCCGTCCGGTCTCGCCGGCGGCACTGACGACGAAGTAAAGATCGCTCGGCAACTCGGCTTTGCTGGCGCCGATAAACTTGATCGCCGCCATCATCGCCGCCAGGCTCCCCTTCTGTTCGCACGCTCCCCGGCCCCAGACGCACTCGCCGTCAAGATTATAAGGCGCGCCGTCGACGATCGCGCCGGAGTAGGGATTTTGCATTGTGCTCGGCGCCGCGCACATCGCGTAACCGACCAGCATGAGCCGGCCGGTTCTTTCCCGGCCCATTAGATGCAAGATGAGATTACCCATCTTGTCGATCGCCGGGTGCAACCCCGATTGCTCCAGTTCTGGTTTGACAACGTCGCGAATCAGCGCCAGGACCTGCGGTTCACTCTCCAGCAGCGCCGTCTGCGGGCTTGGAGTTTGGACCAACTTGACGAGGGTACGCTTAATCTCCTCGTAAGAGAGGTTCTTTTCGATGAGTTTTTTTGCGGTGCCGTCATCCATCGACCCGCCGGCCTCCATTGATCAACATAAAGATTTTAGAAGTGCTCGCCTACCTTTCCCAGCCGCCGCGCGATCACGATCAGCGACATGCAGACCACGCTCACGATCATCGCCATGGAGCACATGGGGCCCAAATTGCCGTCGACATAAAAATGATAGAGCAAAGGTCCGATCGGTTCAGACCCCGGGGAATAGAGAAAGACCGATAGGCTGAATTCACGAAGGTAAATTGTCGCCAAAATAATCCATCCGGCCACGAACCCGGGGCGAAGCAGCGGCAGAAGAATGCGCCGAAAGGTGGTCATGAAGCCGGCGCCGCAAACCATGGAAGCTTGCTGCATGTCATCGTGGATCTGCACGATCGTCGCCGTCATGGTTCTCAAGCCATAGGGCAAAAACCGTGTAATGTATCCGATCAGCAATATCCAAAGCGTGCCGTAGATCGGCAACGGCACGTAGACATAGGTCCACAGGAGCCCAATGGCCAGAGCCGTGCCCGGAAACGCCCACGGAATAAAGCTTAGCCCTTCGATAACCGCCGTACCCGCGCCTTTGCTCTTTGTCGTTACCCAAGCCGTCAGCGCAGCCAGGATCATGCAAAGGGTCGCGCCGCCGACCGCGAGAAACAAGCTGTTTTTAAGCGCCTCAAATGTGCGCGAGTCCGTGAGATTAAACGTGTAGTGCTCCAACGTTAAGAGGTCCCAGGTCTTGGGACCGGGCACGTGCACGTAGGTGATGAAGGAAACATAAACAAGGACTAAAAATGGCAGCACGACGATCAAGATCAGGATGAGCCCGGCAACCGCCGAGGCGAAATAACGCCACCTTCCCAGCTCGATGATCATCGGCCGGTATCCGCGGCCGGTCACCGTGACGTAGCGTTCCGACTTTGACGTCATGCTGCGGTAGAAATAGACGAAAAGCAGCGTGATCAGCAGCAGCGAAACACTGTAGGTCGCAGCCAGATTCTGATTCGGCGGAAAGGCCCCGATCGCCTCGCGATAGATCTTCGTCGTAAAGACTTCGATGCGGGCCGGAAGGGCGATGATCGCCGGGGTGTCGAAGCTCTCGATGGCTCGGACAAAATTCAGCATCGCCGAAGCCAACAGCGCCGGGCGCACGATCGGCAGCGTGATGCGCCAGACGATTTGCAGATTGCTCGAACCGGCGACTCGAGCCGATTCTTCCAGAGATGGATCCATCGAATACAGGGATGCCGACACCATGAGGAACGCCAGGGGAGTGGTGATGAGCGCTTCCACGTAAATCATGCCCCACATTGAATAAATATCCAGCGGCGCGGCATCGAGACCGAAAATTTCCATAGCGAGGCGGTTGAGCAACCCGGTTCGCGGACTCAGCAGGATCGTCCACGACACCGCGAGCATGACCGGCGGAAAGATATTGGGCACAATAGCTGTGAGCTCGAAGAATTTTCGACCGGGGGCATTCGTCCTGATCGATATCCAAGCCAGAATAGTCGCCAAGGCCGTCGCCACGAGGGCGGAAAACCCCGCGAAAATGAATGAATTGATCAATAATCGATAGGTCAGCGGGTCGGTGTACGCGCTGATATAATGGGCCCAGGTAAATTCGCCGGGGAGCCCGAATGGCGCGCTGCGGAAGCTTCCATAAAACAGCATCAAAGTCGGCGACAAGCTGAGATAGGCGATGATCAGCCCGACCGTGCCGACCACCGCCAGCTGAGGATTGCGGCGAAATATGTCAAATACCCCGGAGATCAAGACTTAGCAATCTCCTTTTCCGTGCGCCTCGCTAACCACACAAAGAAAGAGGGCAAGCCCGCGGCGGCGAACCGCAGTCTAGCCCTCTCGTGTTTTCCCGTAAATACGACTCAAAACTCCGGGCTGCTACTTGGCGTAAAAAATGTCCCGGAAGGTTTTGGTCATCAGTGTCTTAAACTCGCTCGCCGATGGATTTTCCATGAATACCATATTGGCTGGGACCTTCTCCGCGTCCTTAATCGGCGGATAAACTCCCGGGGCCAACACGAACTCGCCGTCTTCCGCGATTTCCTTTTGTCCGACGGGCGAAGTGGCGAATTCGATGTACAGCTTGCCGGCGTTGGGATGCGCCGCCTTGGCGCCGAGGCTCATGTAATTCGGATCGGTAAGATATTTGTCCATCAAGACGTAGTGAATCGGCCCTTTATACTGCTTGACATACTTAATGTAGGTGATCCCGACCAGCGCTTCGCCCTTGATGATCGCTGGTGCCACCGGCGCGAGAGATGCCACGAGGACCGGATTTTGTTTCGCCAGGGCTTTGACATAGTCCAACCATTTATCGCCCTTGATCTCATCGAGATTCCGTAAAAACTGCGCCGTGGTCGTATGCCGGGTTGGATCCGGAATAACGATCTTCCCTTTCCATTTTGGATCCAGCAGGTCATCGAAAGTTTTCGGCACGTCATTGGGCTTTACCAATTCGGTGTTATAGAGGATGCTGATCGGCAGCACGCGCCATGGCGTGATGAGACCGTCCTTTTCCTTGAATTTCGCCGGAAAGCTCTCCGCGGAAGGGGGAAGAAACTTTTGAAATAATCCTTCCTCTTTCATGATCAGTTGCACGCCCCGGTTGGCTTCCACGACGTCGAAAGCCGGTTTTCCCGCGCGCCATTCGCTTTGCGCGCGGTCGGCGACTTTGGTTGAATCGCCGCGCCAGTATTCGACTTTGATCCCGTACTTGCTCTCAAAGGCGTCGTGGAAGCCTTTCATCGCCTGAGGCGGGACGGAGCCATAGACCACGACCTTGCCTTCCTTCTTGGCGGCTTCGACATTCACCTGCTGCGCCGACGCCTGACCCGACAGGGCCGATACGGCGATGGCAACGAATCCAACAACGACTAGCCAACGATTGATCAGTTGGTTCACAAAAATCTCCTTTCGAGGTTAAACATCCGTATGAAACTTATCGACCGAGGAGTTTTAAGTCAAGGCCAATAAATCGTAATTTTCCTATCTCATTTTACCACAAACCATTGGCGGAATTCGGCCTGGAGCTTGGCGAGCTGTTCCGCGCTGGCCTCATTCATCAGAAGCAGGCTGGCCATAATCTTGTCAGCGTCTTTGATGGCCGGATACACGCCCGGCGCCATGACGAACTCCCCGGTCTCGGCGACCTTCTTCTGGCCTTCCGCCGAACAGAGATAGTCGATAAAGATCTTGGCCGCGTTCGGATTGGCCGCTTTGGCGCTCAGCGCGACGTCGCTCGGGTCCGCAAAATACTGACCGATCGAGGCAAAGGCGATCGGTCCCTTGGTCTGCCCGGCATATTGAACGTAAGTGATCCCTAACGGACTCTCGCCGCGCACGATGATGTTCGGCACCGTCGAATAGGATTCCAACAGCAGCGGCTTCTGCTTGGCCAGACCCTTGACAAAATCTACCCACTTCTCGCCCTTTATTTGCTCCAGGTTCCAGAGATACTGGGCGGTGCTGGCATGACGCGATGGGTCCGGCATGCTGATCTTGCCCTGCCACTTGCTGTCCAGTAGATCGTCGAGGCTCTTCGGTATATCGGCGGACTTTACTAGTTCGGTGTTATATAGAATGCCGACCGGTGTGGTGCGCCATGCAGTGAGCTGCCCGTCCTTATCTTTGAACTTCGCCAGGAAGTTCGCCGCGCTGGCCGGCGTGAACTTGGCATAGACGTTTTCTTGTTTCGCCAGCGCAAGCGGCCCCCGCGCGCCGATGACCAGGTCGAAGCCCGGCTTACCAGCACGCCACTCGGTCAATACGCGGTCGATAACCTTGGTGGCATCGGCGCGCCAGTACTCCGTCTTGATACCGTATTTAGCCTCGAAACCCTTCTCGATGAGCGCCATCACCTTGGGCACGACCGTGCCGTAGATGACGACCTTGCCTTCTTTTTTGGCCGCGTCGAGATTAATCTGCTGTCCGAATGCGAGCGTCGCGGCGCTGACGACGACGATCGCCGCGCAAAACGATGCGAACCATCGGCGCAGCGCGGCAGTTCTCTTGGTGACCATGATTTTCACCTCCTAACAGTTTTAGACGTACATTCCGTTAATTCCATGTCCGAGCCATGACCTGTGGCTCTCAACTTAGCACTTGCCGGACCATCCGGATCACCCTTTTCCGGGCCTCCTGGGTACCCATGGGCAAAACAATCGGCAGATCGAGCCCACCCTTGGTGAAGGCTTCGAGCTGCTTCTGGCACTCCGCCGGCGTGCCGGCCACGGAATGAGCGAGCACGACCTCATCGCTGATGAACTTCTTCGCCCCCTCCCAATCGCGCTTTCCCACAGCTACCGCCAACGCCTCCTGGTCGACTGTGCCACCGCCTAAGCGGATATTCTCGGCGTGGTGGGTGTTGCGGAAGATGTAAGCGAGAAACATTTTGTTAGCTTCGACGGCCTCGCGGGGATCATCTGAAACCGAGGCCGTGACAAACCCGGCCACGTCGCGATCGTTCAAGGACTTGCCCGCTTTGGCGGCGCCCTTCCCGATCTCAGCCACGCACTTTTCAATGTAGCCGGGAGCGCAGCCAGCGGACAGCAGTACGCCGTCGCCGATCTCGCCGCCGAGTTGCAGCATGCGCGGGCGCACTGCCGTCAGATACATCTTGACCGGCGTCGACGGCGTGAAACCCATCTTGGCACCGTTGATCTTGAACATCTCGCCCTGGAAATTGACGGTCTCGCCGCGCAAGAATCGGCGCAGGATCTCGACGTATTCGCGCATTGTCTTGAGGGGCCGGGGCGATTCCATTCCCGCCTCTTTCAGCGCCGCGGCGTTCCCCGTTCCCGGACTGGCGATGACTCGGCCCGGCGCGAACTCCGCCATAGTCGCGATGGACATCGCGGAAATGATCGGGTGGCGCGAGTAAGGGCTCATCGGCGCGGGAGCGACTGTAATTGTTTTCGTCGAAACGAGTAGCGCCATGGAGGTCGTCAGGGAATCTCGAAAACACAAATGATCGGACATCCAGATCGATTCCATGCCCGTGTCATCGGCCAGGCGGGCAAGCTCGATCATCTCCTGGATCGAATAAAATCCGTCGAAGCAAAGTCCTACGCGCATCATGGCCGCCTCTCAGAAACCGTTTTGCAGAATGTTTGCCAGGTCGTCCGGCTGCACTCCGGCCAGCCCCATCTTTTCCAGTGTCAGTCCCTCGCTTCGGTAGTCGGTCCCCGTCGTCACAGAGGCTAGAGTAATCAGCGCGTCAATCACGGGTGTTTTTACGCCCATCAATCTGCCGATCTCCGCCATCGGCACCAGCCCGCAACCGACATCTTCTTTAATGTAACGATGATCGAGCGTAGACGGAGACTTTATGGTCCGGTTCGGCTCGCTCTCAGTGATAGCACGATAAACTGACCCGCTGGCCCTGGCGTCGACAGACGTGAGCCCGGCTTGATAAAAGATATCGATAAACCGCAGAGGCTTAAGTCCCAGCCGATTGACGATTTCCAACCGCTCTTCATCGACCTCCTCGATCCATGCCGCGATTGTTGGAGTGATTCCTTCACGGTAATAGAGAAAATCGCCGCCGGTTTTTTCGATCCAGCCGGCGTTGCCGAGCATGCCCGCCGGATGCATGATCGCATTGATATTGGAGAAGCCGGTCTCCATCACGTTTTCAGCGGCGATGATATTGGGAAACACCGCTTGAACCTCGCCGACCAGCTCGCCGGTGAATTTACCGGGGAACGCCGCGCAGCGCAGGTTCGTCGTGCGCCGGTATACTTCCACCCGTCCCGGCTCCGGCATCCGGCAGATGTAGGTCAGCGTCACCGTCTCACAAAGTCTTACATCAGCTTTGCATCCCAAAGCACGCAAAAGATTAGCGAAACGAAGCGAACCGCCGGTGTGGC
>JAUYJC010000299.1 GCA_030688735.1 Deltaproteobacteria bacterium | reverse complement strand
TTTCGGCAATAGCCTTTTTCTTGCCCTCGGCGGCGCTACGGTCTGCATGCTGCTGGCGACGCTCACGTCATATCTGACGGTTAGAACGAAAATTGCGGGCCGGGGTATTCTGGAAGGCCTCGTGTTCATTCCCTGGGCATTCCCGGGCACCGCTTTGGCTTTGGGGTTGCTATGGGCCTATGTGGACTTTCCTATACCCATTTACGCCACTATCTGGATCATCATGCTCGCGTACGTTACCCGATTCATACCCTATGGTCTGCGCGCCGTGAGCAGCACGATTATTCAGATTCACAAGGAATTGGAAGAAGCGTCGGTGGTTTGCGGTGCCGGCTTTTTCGCCACGTTCCGCCGGGTCCTCATTCCACTCATGAGGCCCGGAGTCATAGCCGGCTGGATCATTCTGGTGACCATCTTCATGCGCGAATTCAGCGCGTCGATTTTTCTGTACAGTCCGGGCTCCGAACCCTTGGGCCCATTGATTTATTTTTTCTATCTCGACGGCTGGTACGGCCCCATGGCTGCTTTAGGCCTGATCATTTCTCTAATTTGTGTCGTCCTGATCGCGATCGCTCAGCGCTTTTCACGCTGGGAATCAAAATGAAGTCGAGGAGCGAGGATGGAGAATCGAGGATGGCGTCGATCCGCGATCTTCGATCCTCTATCCTCGACCAGGAATAAACAAGGGAGCAACTATGGAAAAACTGTTTCTGACCCTTGCCTGCGGTGATTACGACCGCACGCACCCCCTGCAAACCGGGGAGGTTGAGGCGGAGGGAATCAAACTCAATTACATTGCCCTTCAGTCGGAAGAGGCCTTTTGGCGCATGGGCCATCACCAAGAGTTCGACGCCTCGGAAATGTCGCTGTCAAACTACACCACCATGGTGAGTCGGGGAAACCCGCCCTTTGTCGGCGTGCCGGTTTTCCCATCGCGCTATTTCCGGCATTCGTCGATTTTCTTTAACGTCGATTCAGGAATCAAAGAGCCAAAGGATTTAAAGGGGAAAAAAATCGGCACTCCGGAGTACGCCATGACCGCCGCCGTCTGGATTCGCGGTATGCTCAACGACGACTTTGGCGTACGAACCCAAGACATGGAGTGGTTTCTCGGCGGCCAGGAAGATCCCGGCCGCAAGGAGCGGCTGAAACTACAATTGCCGCCGGAAATTCGCGTGCAATCGATCCCGGAGGACAAAACCCTCAACGGGATGCTGGAGAGCGGTGAATTGGATGGTTTAATTTCCGCGCGCATCCCGTCTTGCCTTGCCAAAGGCTCTACCAAGGTTCGGCGCCTGTTTCCCAACTACCGGGACGTTGAAATCGACTACTACAAGCGAACGAAAATATTCCCGATCATGCATATCTTGGTCGTCCGCCGCGAAGTTTATGAAAAACACCCATGGGTGGCACGGAGTCTCTACAAAGCCTTTTGCGAAGCCAAGGACCGCGCTTTTCAGATCATGCATATTTCCAATTCCCACGCGGTTATGATGCCGTGGCTTGCTTGGGAAAGAGAACAGTTGAAGGAACTCTTCGGCCCCGACTGGTGGCCCTACGGCATCGAGCCCAACCGCCATGTGATCGAAACCTTGATCCGCTACATGGGCGAGCAGGGTCTCTTGGCGAAACCGGTGAGCGTAGAAGACCTCTTCGCCCCGAACGTCATCGGCGAGTTCAAGCTGTAGGAACTGAGGATCGAAGATGGAGGATCGAGGATAGAAGATCGCATCGCTGTTTCGATCGCCATCCTCCATCCTCGATTCTCAATCCTCGGTTTGCACATGCGCTTGTCTAAAAGGATCAAGGCCTTCGTCAGCGCCGCCCGCGTCGCCCATCTCGCAACCGCGGACAAGCATGGACAGCCGCATGTCATCCCCATCTGCTTCGTCTTCGACGGCAAACAATTCTTTTCGCCGATCGACGAGAAGCCCAAACGAGTGGCGCCAAATCAACTGAAGCGGGTGCGAAACATTCGCGAAAACCCGCGGGTTTCCCTGGTAGTTGATCGTTACGATGAGAACTGGCGGCGCCTAGCCTATGTGCTTATCCACGGCAGCGCGAAAATTCTGACGAAAGGCAAGCGCCACGCGCAGGCCATTCGGCAGTTGCGCCGGAAATATCGCCAGTATCGCAGCATGAACCTCGTAACACGACCCGTCATCGTCATCGCCGCACGAGAGTTTCGCAGTTGGGGTCGGTGCTAGAGGCGATCGCTTCCATTACGATTGCGAGACGGACCGTCCGGTATCCGGCATTGCATCGAGCTCGATTCGCCGTTACGTTACAGCCATGGCCCGTCGAGCGAAATTTTCGTTGCCCGCTCGCTTCGGCGAGACCGTCCGGAAGGCGGTATCGGCCAGTCCTTCGCCGTCCCTCGCCGGGAACCATCTACGCGACCTGATTGAAGCGAGTGGTCCCAGAGCCCTCGATAAAATACCGGCGCGCCATTTGCCCGACCTCATCCGTCTCCTTGGCAGCAGCAGTTTTCTTAGCGAGGTGCTGATTCGCCAGGGCCAAAGCTGGCCCGATCTTTTTCTGCGCCAAATCGAGATCAAGCAAAAAACCACCGCTGAGAACTTATCGGAGATCAATACCGCTACCCAAGGCGCGGCCTCGTTCGATGATTTCTGCGCAAAGCTGCGCCGGTACAAGCAGCGCGAATACCTGCGCATCGGCGTGCGAGATCTGATGCCGTCAGTGACGATGGAAGAAACCGTGCGGGAGCTCAGCGCACTCGCGGAAGCGTCGCTGGAGGCGGCGTATCGATATTGCCGAGCCGAAGTGGAGAAAGAATACGGCACGCTGCCGTTGCCTGGGAAGCCGGAGGACAACGGTTTTGTCGTCCTCGGCATGGGCAAGCTCGGCGGCGCCGAGCTGAATTTCAGTTCCGACATTGACGTTATCTTTCTCTTCGCGGATGACGAAGGCGAGAGCTCAGGCGGTCGAAAGGGAAAAACTACGCCGAGAGAATTTTTCAGCGCCGTGGGACAAAAAATTATCCAGGCGATGGGCGACGTCATCGAAGACGGTTTCGTCTTTCGCATCGATCTGCGCCTTCGCCCCATCGGCGCCAACGGGCCGCTCGTGCAGTCGGTGAATTCGGCGATGCTCTACTACGAATCCTGGGGCCAGTGCTGGGAACGGGCAGCGTTGATCAAAGCCCGGCCGGTGGCTGGCGATCTGGAGTTGGGAAAGCAGTTTCTCAAAGAAGTAGAGCCTTTCATTTATCGCCGCTATCTCGACTACACGACCGTCGACGAGCTGCGCCATATGAAGGCGCGCATCGAGAATGAACTGCTCACGGGCGACGGCAAAGAACGCAATATCAAGCTCGGCTACGGCGGCATCCGCGAGATCGAGTTTTTCACCCAGGCTCTGCAGCTCGTCAACGGCGGCTACGAGTCGGCACTGCGCGGGCCCAGCACGCTGCCGGCCCTCGATCAGCTCGCCCGGCACAACTTTATTACCGCGCAAGACCGAGACAGGCTGAGCGATGCCTACCGGTTCCTCCGTCAGGCGGAACACAAAATTCAGATGGTCCAGGAAGCCCACACGTACTCGATACCGGAGGGAAAAGAGGAAGAAATCACGTTGGCGCGCCGTCTCGGTTACGCGAGAACCAAGAAGCTCGGCGAGCGGGAACTTTTTTGGCGCGACCATCGCTCACATACGACCCACGTTCGCAACGTCTTCGATCGCCTCTTCTATGGCGCACAAAAGCAAATCACCGACGGCGCCTCCGAGGTCGGATCGATCTGGCACGACCTCGATCAGCAGGAGGTCATCGTCAAAGAGTTGCAGCAAGCCGGCTTCAGCGATCCGGTGAAGGCGTACGAAAACCTTATCGCGGTCCGCGATGGCGAGGTCTTCGCCCCGCCGAGTCCGAAACGGCGCACCGTGATGCGCACGCTCGGTCCGGCCTTGATCACGGAAATCGCCAAATCGAGCGCCCCCGACCAAGCACTGCTCAATCTTGCCAGGTTCAGCCACCGGATCGGCGGTCGCACGGGGTTTCTCACTCTACTTGCGGAGAACCCGGAAACCATGCGGCTGTTGCTTACCCTGTTTGCCGACAGCCAGTTCTTGACGGACCTGTTTGTCAATCGACCCGAGCTGATCGACACGTTGATCCGGGTGGATCTCACGCATGTTGAAAAAAACCGGCAAGACATGCTGCGAGAGCTGCACGAGACCCTGGGGGAAACAAATGATTTGGAGAGCCGGCTCAACGCCGTGCGGCGCTACAAGACCGAGGAGTTCATTCGCATCGGCCTCCACGACCTCGGCAGCGGCATCGAACTATTACCGATCCTCGGCCAACTTACGAACCTCGCCGAGGTTTGCCTCGCCGGCGCGCTGGAAATAACTTCTCAAGAGATCCGGGAGAAATTTGGGACCGTGGCGCAGGCGCGTTTCGCGGTCATCGGCGGCGGCAAGATGGGCGGCAGGGAGTTGGATTACAACTCCGACCTGGACTTGGTGTTTGTCTATGACGCGCCCGAAGACGCCGAAAGCACCGGCGGCGCCGGCGCAAGGTTACCGGCGCACGAATACTACGTGCGGCTCGGACAAAAACTTCTTACCTATGTGTCCGCCCCCACGGAGGAGGGGATTCTCTATAAGATCGACATGCAACTCCGGCCGTCCGGCAAGTCGGGACCGGTCGTGTCGTCTTTGGAAGCATTTCGCAACTATCACAAAACCAGCTCTCAACTCTGGGAGCGACAGGCATTGATCAAAGCGCGGTTCGTAGCAGGCGATCCAACGCTCGGAAAGGAAGTTGAGAAAGTCGCCGAAGGTTTCGCTTATGGCTCAGCTCTTCCCGAAGGCGGCGTCGGCGAAATTCATCACCTGCGCATGCGCATGGAAAAAGAACTTGCCGGTGAGGACGAGATGCGTTTCAACCTCAAAAAGGGGCGCGGCGGTCTAGTCGATATCGAGTTTGTGACGCAGATGCTCCAACTCGCTCACGGCCATCGATGTCCCGCGCTCAAGCGTCGCGGAACCTTGGACGCGTTGAAGGGGCTTCACGAGACCAACATTCTCAAGGCAAGCGAATTTAATTTGCTTCACGATGGATACATTTTTCTGCGGCGCCTGGATCATCGCTTGCGGCTCGAACGGGATCAATCCATCGATGCCTTCGAAGCCGATCCCGCCCGTCTGGATGGAATCGCGCGGGCGCTGGGGTACGATGGCGGGAAAAAAACGAAGGGGAAACCCAGCTTGCGAGCTGGGAAAAAACTGCTACGCGATTACGAAACAAGGCGGGATAAAATCCGCGCTAGCTATCAGCGCCATTTTCTCCCTTAATGAAGTCGCGGCAACCGACAATAGCATTTTAAGAATGGCGTTTTGTTTATTTGTAAGCTTTACTTTGCCAACCCCTCAATAAAAACTCCAAATAATGCACCAATCCGACCGCTTTGAAGACGAGGCGGATATATTATAGATCCGAGGGGATAAATTTAAAATGTTATTCTTGACAGCAACACAACTTCGCGCTATGGTCGGCTCATGAAAACACAATTGCTCAAGGGCCTAGCCCTTGGATTGTTTGTCGCCATAACTTGTTCTCCGTTGCACGCGCAGACGGCGGGCACAACGAATCAGCCCGCTGAACCTGCCGCGGGCGAAGAGGCGGGTTATGGTTTTGGCTCAGTGGTCGCCAACATTTTCTATATGCCGGCGAAAATCACTTATGCGGGCCTCGGCTTGATCACAGGCGGGCTCGGGTACGTGCTGAGCGCAGGCAGGGCGGATGTGGCGAACAATATCATCTATCCTTCGATCAAGGGTAACTATGTGGTTACCCCGAGTCATCTGAAGGGTACGGAGCCACTCTACTTCGTTGGCGCGCCGCCGCCTGAGACCGGGCCGCGGGCCGATGTCCAATCGACTGCGACCACCGCGACCCGTTAGTCGCCGAAGCAGACTCCGCGCTTCGAAGATTTGATAAACTCCAGGAGGGCCGAGACATCATCATTGGCCCTCCCGCCTTCTTCTATTTCCTTCATCGCCAACGAGAGATTACGTCCCTTCCAGAAGAGGACGCGAAAAGCCTTTTTAATCTCGCGAATGCGCCGGTCGTCGAACCCCGCCCGCTGCAAGCCGACGACGTTGACACCGCGCACCGTGTGCTGCCAGTCGACAATGGCAAACGGCGGCACGTCCCTGCTCGTGCCGCTCAACCCGCGCATCAGCGCGTAATCGCCGATACGGACAAACTGGTGGACGACGCAATTTCCGGAGATAAAAACGTTGTTCCCCACTTCCACATGGCCGCCCAAGAGCGCGCCGTTGGCGATGACGATCTGATTGCCGAGTTTGCAGTTGTGTCCGACATGGGAATTGGCCATGAGAAAGTTATCGTCGCCGACGATGGTCGATGATCCCGCCACGGTGCCGCGGTGCACCTGCACATGTTCACGAATAATGTTTCGATCGCCGATCTTTAGATAGGTCTCGGCCCCTTTGTAAGCTTTGTCCTGTGGAGCGTCGCCCAACATCGCACCTGGGTGAATTTCGTTGTCCGCGCCGATCTCGGTCCAGCCGGTCATATAAGCGTGCGCCATCACACGCGTGCCTCGTTTGATCTTAACCGGACCCTCGATGACGACGTAGGGGCCGATATCGACTGCACCGTCGATCTCCGCCTTGGGATCGATAACCGCCGTGGGGTGAATCGTCATCGGAGCGCAGCTGATTTAATTGAAACGTTTTTACCGATGTAACATTTGGATTTTAACGAGGGGGAGGAAGACTGCGGAACCGGAAGCGTCGGAACGTGAAGATCATCCCAGGCCCAGACCGCCGGAATAAACAGCCTAAGGGGTTGGCGCGGGTGGCTTCCGAGGTAGAGGCCCATTGCCCCCGGTCCGAAGGCTTTTTTCCCCGAGCAGGCAACGTTACTTAATACCTTTGTATTAGTTGTAATGGGTCTGATCATCACCGTCATCGTCATCCACATCAATGTCCTGCTTTTCCGCGGGTATTTTAAATTTTTCCGTCGCCCATGCGCCAAGATCGATCAACCGACAGCGCTCGGAACAGAAGGGTCGATACGGATTATTTTCCCACGCGACTTCGGTCTTACAGGTTGGACATTTGACTCGCATCGGCATCGCAGAGCTTCTCAAGTATCCAGCGTACTCGGAGCGAAAAGCTCCTCCACTGCGAGTTTTCTTTCCATTAGACCCTGATCGAGAGAGTAGCCGATGAACCGTTCGAGGTTGGCACGGTTCTTCTTCACGCCATGGGGCCAGGGATCCTCGCCAAAGGCGATTCTTTCCTCCTCGAATAAATGGCGTCCCCAGACAAAACGCGACCAGTTGGGATCGTCATAATATTCAACGCAGGCGGCTTTCGCCTTGTCGAAAACCTCCATGACGCACCGCGCCAGCCAGGGGCTTTGCGCCAGCACTTGGTCCTTAAAAGCGACCACGTGCATGATCGGATAATATCCGTTCTTCCTGAAATACTTCGTCTCTTCGGCTTTGGGATCGGCAAATAATCGGCGAATATTGCCGCCGCCGCGCAGCGCCTCTTTGGGCGGATGCGGCACCATCAACGCGTCGATCTGCCCTTTCTCCAGCATAGCGCCGATTTTCTGACCGGGCTGCAATATCTGCATCCTAACATCAGCGATTGGCTTGATCGGCACCGCCTCGTCTTTGGACATATACCAATCAAGCTTGCGCCACGGAACGTTGTACTCCGCCTGCAGATCACCTTTCGCCAATACCGACAATGTCGTTTGAAACGTGCTGAGACCGGCCTTCTTTCCGATCAAATCCCGGGGCGAATTGATGCCCGCATCCGTGTTGACCCACATCTGCGACAGGCTGAACAGACGGCGCGGGAAAACCGGAATTGCCGTGAACGGCATGCCCCGACTCTTGGCGATCAGGTACGATGACAGCGACAGCTCGCAGATGTCGAACTCGGATTTTTGCAGCATGCGCTCGTGACGGTCTTGGCCATGCTTTAGCGGATTTGACTGCCCGACTGCCAATACCTGAAGGTCAACGCCTTCCGCCTGCACCGAGCCGTCAAGAAACGGAATATGCCGGTCGTAATGAGACAGCGCCAACGTCAATCGCAGATTTGCCATGCTGATTCCCCCTCCGTTTCAGTAAATACCTTATCCTTGATTACTTCATTTGCGCCCTCTTTGTCCACATAGCAAGGTGCGTGACGTGCTGGGAATCCGGATTTAGCAAGGCTTCCCAGCACCCCGGCCTTTCACCCCGCAGGTGCAAATCGAACATCTAACGTCTACTAATTAATCTGCCGCTTTCTTCCCCTTTGTTAAGCTTTCCTGCTATAAAAAGCATCACCATGGCGAAGGCCAAGATCGTTTTCTCCTGCCAGAGCTGCGGCTATCAATCGCCCAAGTGGCTCGGCAAATGCCCCGACTGCAGTCAGTGGAATACCTTCGCCGAGGAACGATTCGAA
>JAUYJC010000298.1 GCA_030688735.1 Deltaproteobacteria bacterium | reverse complement strand
TGCCAGGGAAAATTGTCAAGGGTTACCGGAGGAAAATAGAGCAGGCGAGATTTGAGGCTATTGGAAATGAGAAGGCTGGACCGCTATTCTCTCAACTTCTGGATTTGGCGGAGGACCGGACTCTGGAGGGGGCGCGGGTCTAAAATTCATCAGTGCGCGACGTGTCCGCCGGCGGACCGATATTTTCTTATCAACCCGGATTCCGCGAGTGCATTTGACGTAAAGAGCGAGGATCGCACCTTCCGTAGCGAAGCCAATGAAATATTGCCTTTAAGCCGACTTTGATCATCGGTGGTTTGCGTCCAAATCTAAAACCCACAACAACCGTGTGCGATAAGGCGAAAAAGACTTTGAAACCGCACGTCTGGGGGTGTCTTCGCTACTCCAGGTCCGCTCCTTGCTCATGCCAGCCCAGTGTTCAATTGCGGAATCCGGGCTCAACCGCGGTAAACGAAGTCCGGAAACAGGGCGAAGAGAAGAATTATGACGAATGTCAGGGGTATGAGGACCATGGCATAAATGATGGCGCGTTCGTTCTTGAGGTGCATATAGTTGCGCGCCACCAACAAAGCTTTCAGGATCGCCACAGCGAAGATTAGAACGAGCGCTTGTGTCTTGGGGAGGATCGAGGCTGCCGCCACCGAAAACACGACGAGGGCGAGAAGCCAAAGCCAAATGATCAGATAGTGACGGCTGTGAGCGTTACTCATCCTTGCCCCCCTACGCGAGATAAAGCAGTGGAAAAATAAAGATCCAAATTATATCGACCAGATGCCAGTACAGGCCCGCAAGTTCAACCCGGTGACCATGTTGCGCCAGTGTGCCCCTCAGAGCGTCGATCCAAAGGACCGTGTTGGCGATGATGCCGGCCAAAACATGCAGGGCGTGAAGGCCCGTCATGCCGTAATAAAAAGACCAGAAAATGCCCGCCGCGGGGGTGAAGCCGTGGGCGATTTCCGTCGTGTACTCGACCGCTTTCACCCCCAGAAAACCCAATCCCAACAATACCGTCAAGCCCAGGAAATTCGCCACGCGCCGATAGTCGTTCTCCTCAACGGCCGCGTGCGCCATCACCACGGTCATGCTGCTGGTGAGAAGTAGAAAAGTATTGATCAGGGCCAGAGTAAAATTAAGATGGCCCGACGCCTCGCCCCATCCCGCGCTCCCCAGCCTGACCACGATGTAGCACGCGATCAGACCGCCGAAAACCGGGATTTCCGAGGCGAGAAACCACCAGGTGCCGGTTTTTCCTGGGGGAACCGCGGCGTCACTCATGGTCGCTGTGTCGGCGTTCAAGACGATTCCTCCTAATCCGGATTATTCATAACCTTACGACAACCTCGGAGTGAGCTTTCCCGGCAGAAGCCGGCCCTGAGTAAAGTCGAAGGGGCAATGGGCCTGTCCTCGCTGGCGCTCGGAATTTCAAATTGCATATCTCAGATTTCAAACTTTGCCATTTGAGATTTGAGATTTGTGATTTGAAATCTCTAGGGGATGCCTTCGCCTCTCCACGCTCACCCCTCGGTTTACAGTGTGTCTCCGTCTTTCTTTGAACCATGAATAATCCGGGCTAACGACCCGCTGCCCTCGGCGCGCTGAGCGGCCGGTCTTGCGGCAGCCAATCTTCCGCGGCATCCGGCGAGCTATATTCATAAGGGCCGCGATAGACGGTCGGTATCGTGGAAAAATTGTCGTGCGGCGGCGGCGACGTGGTGGTCCATTCCAGCGTATTAGCCTGCCAGGGATTGCGCTCCGCGGCCTTACCGCGCACGAGGCTCATGAAAAAGTTTATCACGAAAAAGAATTGCGAGAGGAGCAGCAGAATCGCTGACATCGTTATAAACATATTCAGCGGTTCCAGCGGCTTGAGAAACTCGTACTGCATCGGATTGGCGATGCGCCGCATCATGCCCCGCAGTCCGACCAGATGCATGGGGATAAAAACTGCATTGAAAAAAACGAACGTGAGCCAGAAATGGATTTTACCCAAAGCCTCATTCATCATCCGGCCGAACATCTTAGGAAACCAAAAGTAAATGCCGGCGAAGCTGCCGAAGAAAACCACGCTAAAAAGCGTGTAGTGAAAATGGGCGACCACGAAATAGGTGTCATGGATGTAAATATCCACCGGCGCCGAGCCGTTGAAGATGCCGGTGAGCCCGCCAAAGATAAAAACTCCCAAGGAGCCCAGGGCGAAGAGCATGGGGGCGCTAAACGTGATCGAGGCGCGCCACAGGGTGGCGATCATCGAGAAGACGACGAACGCGAAAGGAACCGAGATGATGATGGTGGTGATGCTGAAGGGCATGGCAAGCCGCGGGTCAATGCCGCTGATGAATTGGTGATGTGCCCAGACGATAAAACTCATGAAGCCGGCAATGATCGTCGAGTAGATGATCGGGCGATAGGCGAAGACCGGCTTGCGGCTAAAGACACTCATCACCTCCAGAACAATGCCGAGGCCCGGTAGCAGTATAACGTAGACTTCGGGATGACCAAAAAACCAAAAGAGATGCTGCCAGAGTAATGGCTCGCCGCCGCCTTCCGGAAGAAAGAAAGTCGTGCCGATGAGTCGATCCATCAACAGCATCACCGCTCCGGCGATCAAGGGACCGACGGACAGCATGAAAATGACGGCGGCGGTGAGCTGCATCCAGACAACCAGCGGCAAGCGGAACCAAGTGAGACCCGGCGCGCGCATGTTCATCGCGGTGGTGAGGAAATTGACTCCGCCCAAAAGAAACGACGCGAATTCCAAGGCCAGGGCGAGCAGCCAGAGATTCATGCCCCAGCCGACGCCGGTGTACTCCATCTTGGCCGAGAGCGGGGGATATCCCGTCCAGCCAGCGGCGGCGGCCCCGCCGGGCACGAAGAACGACGTAATGAGCACGACGGAGGCCAGGAAAAAAACCCAGAAAGAGAGCATGTTCAATCTGGGGAAAGCCATGTCCTTGGCGCCGATCATCAAAGGTATGAGAAAATTGCCGAAGGCGGCGAGCAATATCGGCATGGCGACGAAGAAGACCATGATGGTCCCGTGCATTGTGACCAGCATGTTGTAGAAGTCCGGCGCGATAAAGCCCCAGCCCGGCGCTTCTGTGTCGGGGTGGGCGATTTGCCAGCGGATGAGATACGCCGTGGCGCCGCCCATCAGGGCCCAGAACAGGCCCATAGATAGATACTGTTTGGCGATCACTTTGTGGTCGGTGGAGAAAACGTAACTCCTCCAGAAACCTAACCCGTCATTCATTCTCGCCTCGCCGTTGTTCGTGTTCGTGATTCGTGTTCGCGGATCTCAGGCGAACACGAGGGACGAGCCACGAGCAAGCTATTTTTCAGCTGACCAGCGTTCTTTTAACCACTTCTCATAATCCTCGGCTGTGTGGGCGTACAGCCTTCCGTTCATCCCCGAGTGGCCAAAACCACAAAGCTCCGCGCAGGGAATTTCATATTCGCCGGGCTTGGTCACTTCGAACCAGGCCGTGATCTCACGTCCGGGGACAACGTCTTGTTTCAGCCGAAGGTGGGGAAGAAAGAAACTGTGAATAACGTCCTTGGCTGTAAGTTTCACGTGCACGACCTTACCGACCGGCACGTGGAGTTCATTGTCCAGCTTGAGATCGTCGGGCGTGCCGAATTTGCCGTCCGGACCAGGGTAGGTGAACTCCCAGTTAAACTGCTTGCCCGCGGTCAAAACAACGATCTCCGCGGGGGGGCGCTGCCCTTTGACCTTAGCCCAAACATCCGCGCCGCGAATATCGATGAGCACGTCAAGAACCACGACGATCGCCAGGGGAACGAGCACCCAAGCGAGTTGATTCCACGTGTCGCCCAAAATGTAGGCGGCTTTTTGTCCGGGCTTGCGCCGGTAGCGGAAAAGAAAGTAGATAATCAGCCCCTCGGTGAGAACGAACCAGACGGCGGTGATGTAAAAGATCAGCCAAAAGACGCCGTCCACGTCGGTGCCGAAAGTCGATACATTTTCCGGGAACCAGTTCGACATCGTCTACCTGCCTTTTTGCCACGTCTGTATAATTGAGGTGGAATTTATTGTCAATTGGGTCAGTTCTGCTCAGGAGCCCAGAAAAAATCCTACATGGGTCGTCACCAGAGCCATCAACACCAAGCGGGGCCTCGTGATCATCAGGTAGTCCGCAAAAACTTCCTGGAGTAGCAGGTGAATGCGGACGCGCTTTTCTCATCCAATGCTCGTCCTGGCCAAAAATATTGCGAGACGACTGCTGTCTGAACGGTTCGTGTTGGCAATGTCCTTACTCCTGCGAAAAAGTTTTGCCGTCTGAGACTCAGATCGAGAATAACGTCAGATTAGGGCAGCGTGGCAGGAAAGCCGGTCGCGGGCTATGCCTAGGTTGTCAATCTCTTATCTTCTGTTGTTCTGGCGACCGCGGCGCGGTATGCGGACGGCGAACAGCCCAGGGAGCGGCGGAAGACGCGGTTAAAGTAGGGGATCGATTCGAATCCTGCTTCAAAGGCAACTTCCGACACACGCCGATGGGGGTCGAGCAGCAGCCGCTTGGCCTGCTCGACGCGCGCGCGCCGCCGGTACTCGGTGAAGGTCAACCCTGTCTGCTTCTTGAACAATTTGGAGAAATAACAGGGGCTCAGGTGGACGCGCCGCGCCAACTCTTTGGTCGAGACCGATCCGTTCTTCTCGGCGAGATGGGCTTCGATTTTCCGCAGCAGTGGCGAACTTTGCGCCGGCTCGTGCGTTAAAACCTGGTTGCCACGCTCGGAAAGGTATTGGGCAAACAGCTCCAGCAGGGTCGCTACCGACTGACCGCGCTCGTCTGTGAGCAACGGGCTGTAGCGCCAAGAGGCGCGCAGAGCTGAGACGCGTTTCTCGAGACCCCATTGCCGCAGACGCCCCGTCAAGCGGCGCAGAGTTTGCTTATCGAGCCGCTGCTGGGAAAACGGACCGGCCAGCAGGTTGCCAACATGTTGTCCGCCGACGAATATGGGGACGATAATCTTAAGCAGGCCGGTTGGACAACGAAATTGCCGGGGCTCGGACTTCTGCGCGGCTCGACGTTCTGCCCCTGCGAGCATCCGCTGGCACAAATCACCGCTATGCCCGCCCAGGCAGCCATCGACGCAAAAGAGACCGCTGACCCGCGCGGCCTCGGAGCCGCTTACCCCGGTGGTGGCGGGCACAAGCGTCAGCGTCAACCCCGTCGTGCAGGCGAAAGCCGCTTGCTGCTTGCGGACAGTCGTTGACTCGATCAACTTGAGCCAAGCCACGTGTTCTCGCCCGATATTCGATTCAGCGGAGGTCACAGACTGTCAACTCCGTGCGCGCCCGGGATGCAGAGAGACATGAAACCTTTCGCCACCGCCTACAAATCGCAAACCGGGGTGTGCAGCGCCACGTGAGTGCCGAGCGCGATAGCGTTGACAATGTCGGCTCGGCTCACGATACCCACGACCTCCGCGCCGCGCATGACCGGCAGGCGCTTGATGCCGTGCGTGGTCATGAGCCGCGCGATCTGCTCGACCGGGGTTTCCTCGGCGATGCTGATGACATTCTTGCTCATGATCGCTCTTACGTCTCGGCCCTTCTTCGCGACGATATCGGCTTCGGAGACGACGCCGACGATCTTGCCGTTCTTGCCGGATACCGGAGCACCGCTGATTTGGCTTTTGATCAGCAGCATCGCCAATTTTTTCACCGACATGTTCGGCGTCACCGTTATGATATCCCGGGTCATGATGTCCTTGGCATTCATCGCGCACCTCCTCGTTAGAGATGTCTTTCGAACATCAGCGTGGTCAGATCGCCGATGCGGCCAAAACCATTGATCGCCACTCTCGGAACCATGAGATCTCCCTATGCAATTCTCGTCACTACTGTTCTTTACAAGCTCAAGACGGTTGCGAACTTGGCGCGGAATTGCTCGGCGCCGTAACTATTGCCGGGACTTGATGCCGCC
Organism: Deltaproteobacteria bacterium; assembly: GCA_030688735.1. Lineage (GTDB taxonomy): Bacteria > Desulfobacterota > Binatia > UBA9968 > UBA9968 > JACPFE01. The sequence continues at coordinate 15,252 of JAUYJC010000298.1, read as the reverse complement.
TGCGCCAGGAGTCTGAGCTTGTCCGCGTCATCGAAGTCCTCTTTCTCCAAACGGATCATGTACTCCCGCGCGATCTTGTAGGAAGGTTTCTCCACGTCGACCACGCGAACCCGCGACTTGCCGGTCTTGGGATCTATGAGATCGGTGAAGTTGAGATAGCGAAGCTTGCCGTCGACCAGACAGACCAGTGCGCCGTTTAGATCGATCCCCTCGTGGGCGGCGCTCAAGAGAAACTCTACCGCGCCGTAGCCGAGGGTGCGCACATACTCGCAGTCGAAAGCGATCGGCGGGGCGGATCGGACTTCATAGCCGATGTTTTTATGGACGATGGTAATGGACCCGCCGCGGGCTGCGAAGCGCTGTTCCACAAGGGTCTTTAAAATATAGGCGAGATCCAACTCGGCGAGGCGCAAATGCCCGTAATTGTCGTGCGTGATACGCACGCCTTCAATAGCGGAAAGCTCTTCCGCGGGAACCTTTTCCAGCAAGCCTTCGGCGATGACCGCCACGCCATCGGAACGGTTCCACAGGGCCTGGCGTTTCAAGATCGCGCCTTCAAGGATGTCGCAAACCGTCTCGAGCCGGATCGGACCGGAAAATTCTTCGGGAATCAGCGACAGGGTGGCGCCTGCGGCCTTGCCGATGCCGAGGGCAAGATGGCCCGCGGTGCGGCCCATGACGACGACGAAATACCAACGGCCGGTTGTACGCGAATCCTCCATTAAGTTCTGCACTAATTCAAAACCGAGCTGGCGCGCGGTTTCGAAACCAAACGTCGGAATCTCACCCGGCAGAGGCAGATCGTTGTCAATCGTTTTCGGCACGTGACAGACGCGGATCCGGCCCGCCGCTTGTTTGGCGACCTGGCTTGCCGAAAACATGGTGTCGTCGCCGCCGATGGTGGCCAGATAACCGATGCCGAGATGGTCCAGGCTGGTGAGAACCCGCCGCAAATCCTCCTCCCGCCTGGTTGGGTTGGCACGCGAAGTGTTGAGAATCGAACCGCCCTGAAAATGGATTCGCGACACGTCTTCATGCTCCAACTCTTTGACGTGCCCGGTGTCGCCTTTCATCAGCCACTGAAAGCCGTCGAAAATGCCGATGACCCTGTGGCCGCGGTTACGCGCTTCCAGGGTAAGCGCGCTGATGACGCCGTTGATGCCCGGCGCGGGTCCGCCGCCGACCAGGACCCCAACGCGCTTGTTCTTGCTATCTTGAGCTGCCAGTTCCGACTCAGCCATGACCGCGCCTTTCCAAACCGGCTTGTTGTGAACTCACAGCTAAAGCCGATGGCAAGTTGTATAGCCAATTTTATGCCCGAACGAAATAGCCGGGAGTTCATGGCAAATGTATCTCCAATGGCGCCATGCCTCTTCCCAAAGCTGAGAAGTTTCCGAAGGGCAATCCCAAAGGCTAAGAATCGCGTAGCACGCCTCTGTTCTAATCTTGAAAAAGATGGGATTAGAGAGTACAAGACCTTGGTACAGGACGGCGCGGGCTACTATCACGGGCTTTACAAACTTTTTGTGGTAAACTCGATGATCCGGGACTTCGAAAAACACGGTGAGCTGCTGGAATTTCTGCGCCAGAGGGTGACGCGATCATGAGTGCTTCAGAACCGTTCGATGCTCTCACCAGATTCGCGGAGATCGAACGGCTGGTAGGCAAGATCTACTTCCGCTTCTCGCATGTCTTTCTAGACCGGCCGGAAATCAGGGATTTTTGGTGGGAGATGGCCCGGGAAGAAGAGGAGCATGGGTGCATCTTGCATGCCTGCAAGGCTTTGATTGCAAACTACGACGATGAGGCGCTTGACCCGGCCATCAGCCGTGTCAAGGCTCAAGATCTCGAGAAATGGCTCGGGTCATTTCTGCAGCGAGGTGCTCCGTCGTTGAGCGTTGAGGAAGCCTTCCGGATAGCACTGGAAATTGAAAGTTCTGAGATCGATGCCATTTATAGCAAGCTATTGCATCTGGGCGGGCCCAACATCGCCAAGACCATGGAATATCTTGGTGTTCCCGCCAGCACCCAGAGGCAGAAGCTCAAAGTTGCTCTGCGCCGGTTCTGCTCCGGCAACCCGGACCTGCTTCGGGCTGCTGACCAATTATAGGCCGTTTCTGCAGACAAGAAGCCCCTCGGACGTACTTCGGAAAGGGCTATGCGCGCCTCATCATGTCCGACATCGCCGAAACCCGATCCACCGCCAGCGCCGATATCCCGGGGTAAGCCAAGGTAATATCAGGCCCGTCTGTATTGACACCCACCCTTAACCCTTTTATGTTGCCGGTGGGTGTTAGCGCAAAAGCCGCGAACGCGATTATGGATTTTGATTTCGAAAATATCATCGGCAAGAGTAAAGCCATCCGCGATGTGCTGGAAATGGTAAAAAAGGTGGCCCGCACCCAGGCCACTGTGCTGATCACCGGGGACAGCGGTACCGGCAAAGAGCTAGTCGCGCTTGCCATCCATTTCCACAGCGATCGGAAGGACAGGCTATTCCTGCCGGTGAACTGCGGCGCGTTGCCGGAGACTTTGCTGGAGAGCTTGCTTTTTGGCCATATGAAGGGGTCATTTACCGGCGCCTTTGCTAACCAAGAGGGCCTCTTCGAGAAAGCGCGGGGCGGAACCATCTTCCTCGACGAGATCGGTGAGATCCCCCAGCACCTGCAAGTGAAACTCCTGCGCGCCCTGGAGGCAAAGGAAATCCTGCCCATTGGCAGCACCACGCCGCGCCACATCGACGTCCGGGTGCTGGCGGCGACCAACCGAGACTTGCAAAAGGAAGTCGAAGGCGGTCGGTTTCGCGAGGATCTTTACTACCGACTCAACGTCATGGAGATTCATATCCCTCCGCTGAGCCAACGCCCGGAGGATATTCCGCTGCTCGTCGATCATCTCATCAAGAAACACAACCCTGAACTCAACAAGAATTTTAACGGGGCTGACGACGATGTCATTCGCACTCTGATGTCCTTGCCCTGGAAGGGCAACGTGCGCGAGCTCGACAACGTCATCGAGCACACGATGATTTTGGCCGATGGCGACAGGATCCTTCTTGACGACCTGCCGATTTCTATCGTGGCGATCGGCCAGGCCAATCCGGCGTTCACTTACAATCTAAAAGACGCGCTGCGGCAATATGAAAAGCAACATATCATTCGAGTGTTGGATCAAGTGGGACAGGACCGCAGAGAGGCGGCAAAACTGCTGGACATCAGCCTCTCGTCGCTTTACCGAAAAATCGAAGAACTTAGCATTGCCTGATTCGTTCGCTCCGACGCTCCATAGCACGGGGTCCCGCCCGGCCTTCCGTTCTATTTTCTGACAATCACTAAGAGCTTCTTTCCGTAGCCTGGGAAAGCGCGCGCTGCTTTTGATTGAGTTTTCACCAGTGGCATCGCTATTGCGTGAAGTATGCCGGTGGAGCAATCGATTGAAGGATCATGAGGCCGTGTTTCGCGGCGGTATGGAACCAGAACCTCAAGAATCGCTCGTGGCGGTAATGAAGGAGGAGCGGTTCTATCCGAAGTCGCCCGATGAAGTCACGCACAAAGAGACCCATATCTCCCATCTCTTTTTCGCCGGGGATCTCGTCTACAAAATAAAGAAAGCGGTTCGTTTTCCCTTTCTCGACTTCTCCACGCTCACCAGGCGGCGCTTCTTTCTCAATGAGGAGCTGCGGCTCAATCGGCGCTTGGCGCCTTCGGTCTATCTGGGCGTGATGCCCATTTCGTGGGACGAGGCAGGATGGCGACTCGGAGGGTGGACGGAACCGGCAGAGTATACTCTGGTCATGCGCCGGCTACCGGAGAAGCGCATGCTGCCGTTTCTGCTCGAAACCCATCAGGTCACGCCTAAGATGATGCATGACTTGGCAGAAGTCATCGCCAACTTCCATGCCGCCGCCGAACAAGTCAAAGGCACAGAACAGTCGCGCTGGCCGGCGACGGTGGCGGCGCAATGGAAGGAGAATCTGAATGAAGTCGAATCCATGATTGGCGATTCGATCGATTCCGAAAGCCTCGCGGCGATCACCAATTTCGGTGCGAAGTTTCTCGATAGCCAGACGGAACTATTGAGGCGGCGCGCGCAAGGGGGTTGGATCCGCGATGTCCATGGCGATCTTCACTGCGATCATGTTTGCTTCGCTCCCGAGGGCATCCAAATTTTCGACTGCATCGAGTTCAATCCAAAGCGGCGTTTCGGCGATCTAGCCGCTGAAGTCGCTTTCCTGCTCATGGATCTATCGGTGCGCGGTGCGGAGTCCATGGCCGCGCCGTTTCTGCAGCGCTATAGGGAATTGATCGACGATCCCGAGCTTCCCTCGATATTGCCGTTTTACCAATCTTACCGGGCTCTGGTGCGGGCTAAAGTCCAGGCGCTGCGTCCGGAGGGAGCGGCGGCGGCCGCGCGTTATTTTCAGTACGCCGCCCGTTTGACATGGCAACCGCTTCAACCTTTTGTCGTGATCCTTTGCGGTTTGACGGGGAGTGGTAAATCGACGCTGGCGGGCGAGTTGGGACGGCGCTTGGGCCTGCGGGTGATCAATTCCGATATCGTACGAAAGCGGATGGTGAATACGTCAGCCCATAAGATTGTGCCGTTGAACCAGGGAATTTACGCGCCGGCGATTACCGAAAGGACCTACGCCAGAATGGCGCACGAAGCCGAAAAGGAGATTCTGGCCGGCAATGGGGTGATCCTTGACGCGACCTACGGCCAACGCGCCAACCGGGAAAAGCTCATTCGTCTGGCGGAGAGGCACGGCGTGCCCTGGTCGCTGATCCATTGCTCCGCCTCGGACGGGATCATCCAACAACGGCTCACCCAAAGAGCGGCGCAGGGGACGGATATTTCCGATGGCCGGTGGGGAATTTATTTCGAGCAAAAAAAACTCTACGAGCCGATTTCCGAGATTTCGCCCGAAGCCTGCCTTGAGCTAAATACCGAGGCGTCTCTGGATCAACAGGTACGCTCGTGCGAAAAACTTCTCCGTTCGCGCCTCGGGCCGGAACGCGGTTAGGAATCGAGTAAAGAAGGGGGACTGTCCCCTTTTGGTTGCGGCTGTGCCGCGGCAGGATCTTCGAGGTGAAAGAAAAAGAGGAGTACCTGGTGATCCATACCAAAGCTTGAAGCTCCTCGTTTCTGAAGTTACTGGTCTGCACACTCGCAAAACCGCAACGACCGTTTGAATCCTTTCGCACCCCTGCGAAAACATCGCCTGCCAAGGGTAATAAAGCAAAGAGATGCGCTGGCATGCGAGTTGCGGATCGATCCGCTTGCGACATTCCTTTTGCAATGAGACGTGGGTCGTGCTCATGCTGATCCAGGATAAGGAGGTAACCATGTACACAAAGATACTGATACCTTTAGACGGTTCGAGGACCGCAGAGAAAGTCTTGCCGTTCGCTCGCGTTCTGGCGCAGACGCTCAAGATTCCGATCGAGCTTTTAGGGGTCGTCGACATCAGTGTCATGGTCTCTCATATCGCCGCCGATAAGGCGCGCTATCTCGACACTCTGATCACCCAAGGCGAGCAGAGCAGCGGAGTCTACTTAAAGGAAATTGCCGAGCGGTTGCACGGTCTAAGCGTTACCTGCACGGTCGAGCGCGGAAAACCCGCCGAAGCGATCATCGAAAGAGCCGCGAAGGAAAAGGGCACGCTGATCACGATGGCGACGCATGGAAGGTCCGGTATTAACCGCTGGCTTTTGGGCAGCGTCGCGGAGAAAGTATTACGCGGGACCGCCAACCCCTTGTTCCTCGTGAGAGGTAACGAAGAAGGCAAGACGGACGGTTCGGCGGCCATGAAATCTATAATTGTCCCGCTGGACGGCTCCGAACTGGCGGAGTCGGTTTTGCCGACTAGTGCGGCGATCGCCAAAGTGTTGGGTCTCGAAGTGGTTCTGTGCAGAGCCTATGAGTTGCCTGCGTCGGCGTACTACGGGGCCGAGGATTATTTGCCCAACTACGATGCGCTCAAAGTGCAGGTGCAAGACGAGGCGCGCAATTACCTCGAGCAAAAGGTCGAAGCGTTGAAAGGAATGGGATTGGCAAAGGTCTCCTCGGTGGTATTGGAGGGGGCAGGCGCGGATGAAATCATTCATTTCGCGCAGACCCAGCCTGACAGTCTCGTGGCCATGTGCACGCATGGCAGGTCCGGCGTTAAACGTTGGGTGCTCGGCAGCGTCACGGAAAAAGTCGTGCGCCACTCCGGCGACCCGGTGCTGGTCGTAAGAGCGGCTAAAGCCGGAGTCTAAAGCGGAGAGCCGCTTTTTGGCGGCGCTCCGCTGCCGTTCTAATCTTTGTCGGACTTCGGGCTCGGTTCGTTTGGGGCGTTGGCGGCATGGACAAAATCGGATAGCAGCGAAATTTACAGGTAAAGATTCGGTCCTTATTATGTGAGCGACCACTCAAAAAGTGGCGTCATGAGAATTATGACTGTGTCCCCGGAATAATTAAGTTGGGTGAGGGCTGAGGGGTCAAGTCAATTCCCGACCCGTTCGCTGTTCGCGTTCGTCGTTCGTCTCCCACTGAAGTCTCCAGAATCCTTGCTCCAAGCCTTTGGCTTTCTGCTTTGCAGTCCCCATAGCCGCCACTGCCGCGCTGCCCCGCGGATTAGGCCAACCCCATTTTATCCCCCCTACGATGCAATCCCGAGCATTCCAGAACTTGCTTGCCTCCAGCCTTCTGCAATAAAACGCGATTCGTTCGGCAGTTATTGCCCGAGACGGCGAGCCACGTTTAACCTGCGGACCGCATATCACCTCACTGTCCGTCTTTCTTCCGAGAACTGCTTTACACGTAACCCAAACAAACCGAAGCTCCGGGTGACAAAAATTAAAAGTGTCGCCTCACCGGGCGGGGTTGAGCACTCGCTTGATGACGGGTCGCGATCATGGCAACGTGCGGAAAGCTAGACCGATGAGGGAACCGGGGACTCGTAGTTCATCCTTCGTGGAATAGCAGTTTGATTTTTGTCCGCATTTGACTCCAGGGAGACGGCTAATAACAACGGTATAACCTCCGGCACAGGAGGAGAAAATAAACATATGACGATGGAAAGCAAAGAGAGGCAAGAGTCAGGAACGGAGCAAAGGGGCTACGCCGATTTCCAGGAGCATATCCGCTCCTTAGAGGCGGCCGGGTTACTCGTAACGATAGACCAGCCGATAAATAAGGACACGGAGATGCACCCGCTGGTCCGGTGGCAATTTCGGGGCGGCATACCGGAGCCGGAGCGCAAGGCATTTCTCTTTACCAACGTGACGGATTCCCGCGGGCGCAAATATGATATTCCAGTCGTGATCGGTGCATTGGCGGCGAATGCGACGATCTACAGCATCGGCATGGGCGTCGACATCGATGCCATCAGTAAGACCTGGAGCCGTGCTATTCAGAATCCGATCCCGCCGCGCACCGTTGCGACCGGATCCTGTCAAGAAGTGGTCATGACCGGCAAAGAGCTGGAAGGAGAAGGTAACGGCCTCGATGCGCTGCCGGTCCCGGTCTCTACACCGGGATACGACTGCGCGCCGTACCTCACCGCCGCAAACTGTGTTACGCGCGATCCTGAGACGGGCACGCAAAACATGGGGACTTACCGGGCCGGGTTAAAGTCCCCGAACCGGCTCGCCGTGCGCATGGTTGCCAGAGCCGGCGGTGCCGAGGGTTATCTCCACTGGGAGAAGTATAAAGCCCGCAGTGAGCGCATGCCGTGCGCATTCGTATTGGGCGGTCCACCGGCCGTTGCGTATGTTGGGCCCCAGAAGCTCCGCATCGGCTTGGAGGAAATGGCGGTTGCGGGCGGCATTGTCGGGCAGCCGATCAACCAGGTAAAGGCGAAGACCGTGGATCTCATGGTACCGGCGGAAGCGGAGATCGTCATTGAGGGCTGGATCGATACCGAGTATCTCGAACCCGAGGCTCCGTTCGCGGAGTCGCACGGTCATGTGGCGCTCGAAGACTACAACATGATCATGCATATCACCGCGATTACGCGCAGGCGCAAAGCGCTGTTCCCATCGATCATTTCGCAGGTAACGCCGAGCGAGTCGAGCGTCATCAAACGCGTCGCCTATGAGCCTCTGTTCCTCACGCACTTGCGGGATAATCTTGGGATCAAGGGAGTGATTCGCGTCTCGATGCACGAAGCGCTGACGAACCTGCGCCGGGTCATCTTCATTCAAATGGAGCGGGGCGCGCCGCAGACCGAGGTCTGGCGCGCTCTCTACGGCGCCTGCTCGCTGCAGGCCCTGTGCGGCAAGTACGTCATCGCGATCAACGACGACATCGATCCCGGAAACGGCGATGCGGTTTGGTGGGCGCTCGCCTACCGGGCGAATCCGACGCTCGACATTCAAACGCTGCAGCACCGCAGCGTGTACGGGCCGCGCGTCGAGCGCGGCGGCGGGCAGGATTCGACACTCCTGATCGATGCGACCCTCAAAGGGGATCTTCCTCCCATCGCGCTGCCAAAACGGGAGTATATGGAGCACGCAAAGGGGCTCTGGGAGAAGCTAGGTTTGCCGCCGCTCAAGCCCGAGGCGCCCTGGCATGGGTATTCACTGGGCGACTGGACCGAAGACTGGGACGCGGCGGCTCTTCGTGCGGTGGAGGGCAAATACTTGGAGAACGGCCAGCGCACGGCCCAACGACGGCGCAACGATGTAAGGCCAAACACATCGATTCGCAAGGTGCCTCGCTAACGCAGGGGAAGTGAATAAGCACGGAAGCACACCGTAATCGAGATTAAGCGCGCGACACCGACAGGCCCGTTTGAGGAGAGGTGTGACTCTCGAAGCGAGCGGGTTCGGCAAACGGGTTTACGAGTCGCGTGTGGCGGCTCGTCTGCAAGCCAATTCCAAAGCTTTGTGAAAGAAAACTTTTGCCATGGCTCGCTTGTACTCCGCTGGTGCTCGCGTGTCCGAATAGGGATCCATTGCTGCATCCAGGCAGCGAGCCGCCTCCTGAATGGCAGCCTCGCTGAGCCGCGTCCCGCGCAGGATGCGTTCCGCAGCCATCCCTTTCACATATGTGGGTCCCACTCCACTCAGGCCGATGCCAGCCTCGGTGCACACATCATTCTCGTCTAGTACCAGGTAGACGGCTACACCGACGAGGGCGAAATCACCCGATCGCCGCTCCAATTTAAGGTACGCGCCACCCGCACTTGGCCGCGGCGAACAGATCCTGACTTCGGTGACTATCTCAGCCGGTTGCCGGGCGGTTTCATACATATCCGTGAAGAAATCCGACCCTTGAATGAATCGCTCCCCGTTTGGACCAAGGCAGCGCACCTCACCTCCCAAAGCCAGGAGAACCGCACCCCAATCTCCGCTCGGGTCACCATGAACCAGCGAGCCGCCGATGGTGCCGAGGTTGCGCACCTGGGCGTCCCCGATATGACGAACTGCATCTCCAATCGCTGCGTAGCGTGCGCGAATAATCTCTGAATCTTCGATGTCACTGTGGCAAGTCAATGCTCCAATGGCCAACCGATCCTTTTCTTGCCGGACGTAACTTAATCCCGGTATGCCGTTCAAGTCCACGACTACCGCCGGATTGGCGAGCCGCAACTTCAACAGTGGAATCAGACTCTGTCCTCCGGCAAGCGGCCTTGCGTCATGGCCATAGCGGCCCATGAGGTCCACCGCCTCCGACAAAGAAGCCGGTCGGTAATAGTCAAATTTATTCGGATACACCGTCCTACTACCTTTACTTTCTCTAGCGCCGTTTATTCACGCTGAAACAGAATCTCGGGATTAGCCATTTCCTCGGACCAAGAATATGCCAGGCCAATCGGCTGCTGAAAAGCCCTCCGTCGGTCCTGACGCTCTATGAGTACGAGAATCATTTTTTCTCGCTCCCGGCTAGGCGCCTTGACTTTTCCCGGCGACGACCACGGAGCGGATCGCCTTGACGATGTTGACGTACCCCGTGCAGCGACAGAGATTTCCGGAAATCGCGCGCTTGATATCGTCTTCGCTCGCAGCCGGGTTTTTTTGCAGCAACCCATAGGCCGCCATCACCATGCCCGGCGTGCAGTAGCCGCACTCTACGGCGTCCGCTGCCAAGAACGCTTCCTGCAACGGATGGAGCCGGTCGTTCGGGCTCAATCCCTCAATGGTCATGATTTCGCTGCCGTCAGTCTCGATCGCCAAGACCATGCACGACTTCACGGGTTTGTTTTTCCACAGAACCGTGCATGCGCCGCAACGGCCTACTACACAGCCAATGTGCGTGCCTGTGAGCTTTACGACGTCCCTTAGAAAGTGCACCAGGAGCAGGCGCGGTTCGATCTCGGCTACGTACTTTCGACCGTTAACGGTAACCGCCAGATTTGCCATCAGGAAGCCGCCTCATTGATGGCTTTCCACAGGCGGTCAGAAGTGTAGGGTCTTTCTCTGACCTTCACGCGCAATGGCGTTAGCGCGTCTTCGATCGCATTGCCCAGGGCTGCCGGCGGCCCCAGGGTCCCTGTTTCGCCGCCGCCCTTGGCGCCGAGAGGAGTAAAAGGCGAGGGCGTAACCATATGGTCCGTTTCGATGGCAGGAATATCGTTCACGGTTGGCAGAAGGTAATCCATGAAAGTCGAGCTGAGCGGCTGGCCGTCCAGGTCGTAGCGCACTTCCTCGAACAGAGCCTCCCCGAGTCCCTGCGCGATACTTCCATAATGCTGCGTTTCTACAATCTCAGGAACCAGCGTTGTCCCGCAGTCGTGAACCGTCACGTACTTGACGATGCGAAACCTGCCTGTTGTGGCATCGACGTCGACAACCGCCACCGTCGCCGCGTAGGGGACGGCGGCAAATTCATTGCGACGGCCTTTCTCGTCCGGCTCCCAGATAATGTTGGGTACGGTGAAAAAACCCGTGACCTCCAGGCCGGGATCAAGCCCCGGCGGCAGACGGTACGTATCCATGTAGGCGATGCGCGTGATCTGGCGAAGTTGCAGCTCTCGTTCAGGCGCTCCGGTGGCACGAACCGCACCCTTCTCGAAGCGCAAATCGCCGGGGTCGATTTCCAGCACATGCCCGGCGATGCGCAGGATTTTCTCTCTCAGAAGCGTGGCAGCTACATGAACCGCGGGCATCAGAGTCACCGCGGATCGGCTGCTGATCGCGGATGCGCCATACGGGGCTTCGGCAGTATCGCCGGAAAACACTTCGACGTCGTCCGGGACAAGGCCGAGGCGGTCGGCGATGATCCGGGCGATCGCCGTATGATGTCCTTGTCCCTGGGGCCCATAGGCCGGGAACGCACTAACGGTCCCGGACGGTTCCATGCGGACGCGGCAGGCGCCATAAGCGCCTCCCTGGCCCCGGCGCGCGGCACTCGTCGGCTCGATAACCAGACACATGCCGATACCCCGCAGGACACCCTGTTTCCTGAGATCAAGCTGCTGCCTTCTCAGCTCCTCATAGCCTGCAAGATCCAACGCCTTACGCAGGCAAGTCGGGTAACGCCCGCTATCCAGCATCGATCCGGTTGCCGTCCGATAGGGGAATGCGTCCTCCGGCACGAAGTTCTTCATCCTTATCTCGGCGGGGTCCATGTCAAGTTGCCGTGCCACGATATCCATGAATCTCTCGATCACATAAGCCGCATCCGCCTTGCCGATGCCGCGTACCGGCCCCTGCGGCGTCTTGTTGGTAAGAACCCCGAAGGCGTCGACTTGCTGACACTGAATGTCGTAGGCGCCGGTCGTGTAAAGGGCCGCGGCCGGGAGCGAATTGATGAAGCGAGTCGAAGCGCCAAAGTCAGCGATAATTTTACTCTTAAGAGCGAGAATGCGGCCGTCGCCTCTGACGGCAGCCTGCAAATAGTGGATTTGGTCCCTGCCCTGGCGCACATTCGTCAAGTGCTCGATCCTCGTTTCCGCCCACTTGACGGGCCGCCGCAAACGCTTTGCCAGATGGGCGACGAGAAATTCTTCCGGATACGGATGAACCTTGCCGCCGAAAGAACCACCGACATCCGGTGCGATAACCCGCACCCGATTCTCCCGGACTCCTAACGCCTCGGCTAATTGTTGGCGCACGGCGTGGATCGTCACGGTCGAGCTCCAAACCGTATAGCGGCCGCTCGCTGCGTCAAAGACGGCTGCACAAGCGCGAGGTTCGATAGGGGATGCTGCTAATCTCTGGGTTCGCAGCCGCTCCGTGATCACGTGGTCCGCCCCGGAGAATGCCTGGTCAACACCGTCGCTCGCAATGTGAACTTCCTGGGCAACGTTGGAATCCAATTCGTCGAATACCAGAGGGCTGTCAGGGTGGAGCGCGGCCTCCGGGTCCACAATGGCCGGTAGAAGATCGTAATCTATGGCTACGGCATCCACTCCGTCCTGCGCCTGATAACGGCTCTCGGCCACGACCACGGCAACCGGCTCCCCGACATAGTGAACCGTGCTTTGTGCCAACGGGTGTATGAGCAAGTCGGCCAGCGGTCCTTCCGGGCCGCGATACGGGCGGATGCCGTCCATGATGTCGGATGCCGCGAGAACCGCCAACACGCCAGGACAACCGCGCGCAGCACTCAAGTAGAGACTTTTAATTTTTGCGCGCGCTGCGGCACTGCGCACAAAAGCGGCGTAAACCGCATCGGGCAGTTGAACATCGTCGACGTAAGATGCAGCCCCGCGCACGAAACGCTCGGCCCCTTTGCGCCGGTAAGCCCCTTCCGACCCGCGCTCGTATCCGATCTTATCGGCCATCCAATGCCTCCGCGCCGATAGCGCTTGCCACGTAACCGCTCCGGGCTACTTTCCCCGATATACCTTGTCGAAAAATCCTTCGTCGTCGAGTTTTTTTAGCCAGCTTAAGTCGACGATTTCCTCAGCCTTGATCGATGCGACTTTGGGATTTCGCTCAGCGACGAACTTAAGCACGGTCCGGGTTCCTTCAATCGTCGGATAGGGCTTGCGATCCAGTTCCTCTTGCGCTTCGAGGTAAAACTCCTCGGCCGCATCGGCGTTGGGGAGCCGAAGATTCTTGGCGATGATTTCCTTTACGCTCTGCTTATTTTCCTTGTTAAAGACGTAAGCATAACCTTCCACAACGGCCCGGGTGAATGCGTCGATGAGTTTTGCATTGCTGGACATATAATCCCTGCGTGCGGCCAGCACCGTATTTTGATAAGGGATCTTCGCCCGACTGAGGTTTAAGATCTCGGAATAACCCTTGGCCAGCATCGTTTTGGTGGCCAGCCGTTGAAGCATGGCTGCATCCAGCCCCTTTTGTTCAAGCGCCGCCATACGCTCCGGATCCAGCCCGGTTTGCATTAATATGATGTTGTCGCGCTTGGCGTCGAGGCCTAAGTGGTCGAGAGCGATCAGCGCCGATACGTGCGACGAGCCCCCGAAGCGCGCCGTCCCAAGGCGCTTGTTTCTCAGATCGGCTGCTTTCTTGATGCTGGGCTGGGCGATCAATGCAAAGGGCGAAGTATTGCTGATACCCAAAAACATGGCGATGTTCTCGCCAGCAGCGATCAGACTCACGAGGGCGGCGGGGGCGTTTGCTGCGATCTGGATTTCTCCGGCGGCGAGCATCTGGCTCACGAGGGCGCCGCCCATGACAAAAATGGTCTGGGCGTCGATGCCGTACTTGTCAAAAATCCTTTTATCTTTGGCGACCCACAAGGGCGTATTGTGTGGAGTCGCCGTGGAAACGGCAATTTTTATCTGTTGAAGCTTCTGAGATTGGGCAAGCGAAGACGTACCCGTCACGAGCATCAGGCTCAAAGCCAAGAATCCAACCTTCGTCAATTTATGTGTCATTGTCGCACCTCCCGTTCTTATTACGCACCGGTCTAAAAATGTAGACCACATCCGCGATGAAATACCTAACTTAGTATATATTTCAGCTCGCAGTGCGAATCGCAAACGAACCATCGTCTCAAGGCGAGCCGGTTGCTGAAAACCAGCCTAAGGTTTTCACGAGGAATGAGGAGGTCTTTGACGTGCTTGTAAGTGGCGGTGCAGGGTCACCCATTCTCATCCTGATGGGTGACTGGTGCGGACCATCGTCCGACCTGTCTGCTGGGCACAGGCAGGCACCGAATGAAAAGAAAACAGGGGCGCGTTACCGAAAGATCACGGACCGTGCGAGAAGGAAAAAAAGGGAAAGAACAGCATTCTTTTTTACGGGAAACGTCTGTGCCTCTTGAACTGCCTGCTAATGGGTGACCCCAATACCAGGCGTGCTCCAAATTTCCGTTGCCTAAGATCAGGCTTGCCCTTACGCGGCCATCTCGCGTAGAATCGCAGCAACTTCCCCTCTGGAGAAGGTTTCTTACTATGGCGCGAGTGAAACCGACAAAACAAAAGACCAACAACGGGGCGAACGTCGGCTATGAAGCCCAGCTCTGGCAGATGGCCGATGCGCTGCGCGGCAGCATGGACGCCGCCGAGTACAAGCACGTCGTCCTCGGTCTGATTTTTCTCAAGTACATATCCGACGCTTTCGAGGAGCATCACGGCAAGCTTGAAGCTGAGAAGTCGCAAGGCGCCGACCCGGAAGACCCGGACGAGTACCGGGCGCTGAATATCTTCTGGGTGCCGCCCGAAGCGCGCTGGTCGCATCTCAAGGCGCAGGCCAAGCAGCCGACCATCGGTCAGCTCGTCGACGATGCCATGTCGGGGATCGAGCGTGACAACACCTCGCTGAAAGGCGTTTTGCCGAAGGATTACGCCCGGCCCGCGCTCGACAAGCAGCGCTTGGGCCAGATAATTGACCTCATCGCCAACATTAAAGTCGGCGACTCGGAGAGTCGGTCGAAGGATGTCCTCGGTCAAGTCTATCAATATTTTCTGAAGCAGTTCGCGCTGGCGGAAGGACGCAAGGGCGGGGAGTTCTGGACTCCTCAGAGTGTTGTTCAGCTCCTCGTCGAGATGCTCGAACCCTACAAGGGCCGTGTCTATGATCCGTGCTCCGGGACGGGAGGAATGTTCGTCCAGTCGGTCAGGTTCATCGATGCACATGCAAAGGGGAATGGTAACGGTGGCAGGGCTAAGGGCGCTATTAGCATCTACGGACAGGAATCCAACTACACGACGTGGCGCCTGGCGCGCATGAACCTCGCCATCCGCGGCATCGACGGCCAGATCGGCCACGGCGACACTTTTCACAACGACCGCCATCCCGATCTCAAAGCCGACTTCATCCTCGCTAACCCACCATTCAACATCTCCGACTGGGGTGGCGACCGTCTGCGCGACGATAAACGGTGGCAATTCGGCAAGCCGCCAGCCGG
>JAUYJC010000322.1 GCA_030688735.1 Deltaproteobacteria bacterium | reverse complement strand
CAAAGCGCCGACGAGGGTCAGGCCGGCCGCCACCGAGAACGAGAAGTGGATACCGTAGATGCCGATGAGCCAGCCCGCCACCATGGGCGTCGGCGAGGTGGTGATCTGCATCAGCAAAGAAGAAAGTCCGTAGGTCGTCGCCTGAAGTTCGGACCCCGCCACATCCATCGTCGCGGCGACGGTAATGTTGAGCAGCGTGTAAAAAAACAGGCCGATGGCGCCTACGACCAGACCCAGCGGAATACCGGGAGCCGCAACCGCTAACAGGGCGAAGAGCAGGCCGAGGGTGACAAACGATGGAAACAGCACGGCCTTTCGGCCAAAGCGATCGGACAGGTGACCCATGATCGGCTGTGAAACCGTGCCCATCGCGTGGAGCAGCGCGATGTAGACTCCGAGGGCGAAGGGAGAGTAGCCCAAATGCTCCTGGAGGTAGATGGGTAAGAAGGTAATGACAATAACCCGGCCCATCTGCATGAAGCTCGTCGCTAGCGTTATTCCAAGAAAGGTCGAGTTCTTCGCCAGCGCAATCACGCCGCGCAGGTGCGCCGAAAGCGCCACCGGCAATTTCTCTCGACCAAACTGGCGCGCCAAACCACGCCAGACCAAAAGCGCGACAACCAGGGCAGGAAATATCTGCACCGCCAAGAAGGAGGTCCACGGGATGCTCAGCAGCGCGAATCCGGCAATCAGCGGAGTCACGGTATCGCTGACGGTCGCTCCCATGCCATGAACCGACAACGCGGTGGCGCGGCGCTCGGGAAAACTGTTCGACAGCGACGCGGCGGCGGCCGGATGCCACAGCGACGTGCCCAAGCCGATCAAGCCGGAGGCGAACAGCAGCAGAGCAAAAACCGGAATGAGACCCATGAGGGAGTAACCGACTCCCATGGCGAGGAGCGCCGAGGCCAAAAGCGGCGCGCGCCGCCGCGCCAGCGAGTCGGCCAGGATGCCGCAAGGCAGATCCATCGCGCCATTGATCAGTTGACGCGCCGAGCTTAACGCGCCGACCTGCACATTGCTCAACCCCAACTGCGCCTTGAGCGAGGGAAGGATGACGGGAAAAATCTGCTGGAACCAGTGGATGCCAAAATGACCGCCGGTGACGACGGCCAAGAGTTTGAGCCGGCCCGCGCCCAGCTCCTGGAGCGATGCCAACCAAGTACGTAGTTTGCGCATGGAATTAGGGGACAGAGATCGGTGCTCTATAACTTATTCGGAAATCGAGCCTTCACGCGCTCAGGACCGCACCGATTTCCTTGAGCTGGTCCGCCGTGAGATTCCAGTCCGCCGCTTTTACATTGCTGGTCAGTTGATCGAGTTTTGTCGCCCCTGTGATCACCGAGCACACCTGCGGCTGCGCGAGCAACCACGCCTGCGCCAGCTCGTTCACGCCGCGGCCGTGATCTCTGGCCCAGGATGACAATTGGGCAACCTTGTAATAATTTCTTTCCGTCATCAAATCTTGGACGTTCTTGATGGTCTCGCCGCGCGAGCCAGGCGGCGGCGGTTTCCCCTGCTCGTACTTGCCGGTCAAAAAGCCGCCGCCCAGCGGGTGGTACGGCACGAAGCCGACTCGATGCGCCCGGCAATACGGCAGCAGCTCGCGCTCGGCGTCGCGCTTGAGCATATTGTATTCGGCTTGAATCACGATGAAAGCGCTCCAACCTTTGAGTTCCGCGAGTGCATTAGCGTGGGCGAGCTGCCACGAAGCATATTGCGACGCGCCGATGTAACGGACCTTGCCCATGCGAACGAGATCGTCGAAAGCACGCAGGGTTTCCTCGATGGGGGTCGTGTCATCCCAGTGGTGCGCGTAATAGAGATCGATGTGATCGCTTTGCAACCGGCGCAGACTTTGCTCAACGGCCTGCATCATGTGATAGCGCGACGTGCCCCAGCTATTTGCGTCGGTTCGCTTCCGGCGGAAAGAAAATTTCGTCGCTAATACGACTTTGTCCATACGGCTCTTGAGCGCGTGGCCAAGAGTCTCCTCGGAGCGCCCGTCGTTGTAAACGTTAGCCGTGTCGATGAAATTCACGCCGCAGTCGATCGCCTCATCGATGATCCTATCGACTTCGGCCTGCGGCACATCCTTCGAACCGAACCGATTGGCGCCCAAGCCCACCACGGAGACGCGGGCTCCCGCGTGTCCCAGTTGTCGATACAGCATGAAATGCTCCTTGGTCTCGAATGAAATTTACGATCGCCGACCGGCGTTGAAGTTGGTTGAAGATGAGACGCCGTATTCGCAGGCCTTTTTCTTAAAGAGCCGGCGGGCTTAATAGGATGTCACGATGGTCGGCTGACATTTATCGGTCGCGAAGGGAATTCGTCGCCCGCCCGCCCACGACGCGAAGCGCCGTTTTCTGTTCGCGGCTGCGCCCGCATTTCCAACACTCGGAGAACTGCCCCTCAATGTTTTCACCGCAATCACGGCAGCGCCACGGTTTTTTGACCGATTCCAAGGGACCCAGGGTTTTCTTCAGGATCGCTTTCGCCTGAGCCAGCTCCTCATCGTTAACGACCCAAAGCTCGGGCCAGCAATCGATCGGTGGAAGCTCGCCCGCCGCGCTCGACAGGTCGAGGTTGCGGGTTACACAGCGAATCTCGAATGTGGCGAGCACATTCTTTAGATGACCGACCATCAAAGGATCCTTGGCGCTGTAAACTTTTTTCATCGCTGCACCGGTCGCCGCTAGCCGCGGCGCAGGGCCTTTTCATTCAACTTGAGTTTCTCGCCGAGCCAAAGCGCGCGTTCGAGATGATCGCCGTAGCTGTCCCCGGTGGACGGATGCACAAGCACAGATAACCCTTCGTGGTGGAGCATAAGCCAGGGAACAATCCTGCCAAACTCTTCAGGCGCGAAGACCGCCTGGTACATCGCGTCGAGATGGGGGCCCACCGGCCCATCATGCCAACCGCCAAGCTGCACGTTGAACCCGCCCGCGGCCAGACCGGCGCGCACCCGTGCGGCGGCATCGCGCGTCGTTTTTGGATCGTAATAGATATGGGCGTGGAAACCTTTGATGACCCGCTCGCTCATGGCGCACCCATCCTCCAGGAATCTTACTTGTCTCTTATCAAATCGCCCGGGGGAAAGCCAAATCGAACGAGCCGACGGTTCTGAACGGTTGGGATGCGACCTATCGAAGCAAGGGTGCAGCGGAAGGCCGCGTGCGACGCAGTAACGGACAATCTTTTTTTCCAGGCTACGCCTTATTCGGTTCCGGGAGGATTTCATCGGGGAAAATGTATTCCTCCCCGGCCGCACCGAAATTCACCAGAATCAGTTGGCGCCCCATGTTTTCGATCGCCCGCACGAAAGTTCCTTCCCGCGGCAGAACAACTCCAGTCTTTTGCGACCGAATCGGCTTGCTGGTTTTCAACGGTTCTCCAGGTTTCATAACACCAACCTCCCGTTGCGACTTTATTGGTTGCCTCCGTCTGAATCAGTTATCGGCAGTTTCTCAACTTCCCTAATTACCCCTTCCTAAACCTTAGACGCACAACGCCAAGGAGATTATGCAATCCCAAGACCAGAATCGGTGAATTTCCTTGCTGCCGGTTTAGGGCCTTCTGTAAATTTTCCTACTGACCCCTCCGCAATACAGAAATCTCGTGAAAAAACCTATATTTTCGCCTCTGTTGAGCCTAACATGCCGCTGTTTTCTCGACGCGGCCGGAAACCACCCAAGACACTTCTTTGATCGGCGCTGTTGAAAAAGCAGGCGCCAAAGTCGTCGTTTATGCGCCACTGAGTTCAGAAACCGTCAATCTGCCGCCAATGTTTTCATCAAAAGAAACCTCGTCCCGGCAGAAAATCGGCACGCGCCCACAAAGGTTTGGCACAAACCGCCCAAGATTTGGAACCAATGAGCCGAAGTGAGGCAGGAGGATCAAGAAACTGAGAGCCGGTAAAGAAAAAAAAGAAATGCCGGAGAATTGTCTGGGAGCGGTGGAAACCACCGGCCTTACAAGAATACAAGTTCGTTGGTCGCTGGAATTTAGTCAATTCCATCCGCAGCGCGATAACGCCAATTAACCGCTCGCCGGAATTCACAGAACAAGCGAGCGTACAAAGCCGCACTCAGCCCGCACAGCTTAAAACCGTCAGTTCTATGAAGTTTGGCAATCCTGAGCGTCGGCGCGATCAACGCTACGATGAAAGGTTGCTTCGGGAGGAAGCTAAATTCGTCCGCCATGCGTTCAGGTGGAGAACCGCTTAATCGAATCAGCAGTTACAATATATCAAAAACGATCTCTCGATGTCCAGTTTTTTCCACCTCAGCACGGCGATTTCGCTCCACGGAGGTACTGGAAGGTAAACGGGCTTGCCCGGGGGGCACCGCCGGATTACGTTTTTCCTGGATAATCCGCCGGCGGCTCTTTGCCGGCGGCGACAGAGCACGCAGCCTTGGCCAGCGCCACCGGACTCGGGCGGTCGGCGGCACTGGTGCTGACATAAGCCCAGCGAATTTTTCCATCGCGGTCAACAACGTAGGTGATCGGGGCGGCGATGAGTCCCGCCCAATGGCCCTCGTTTTCCGCGCCGACGGCGCGGATCAGTTTGGCGTCGGGATCTATGAGCAGACGGAGCGGATAGGGATCGAGCTTAATATGCGGGCGGTCTTCCTGGCAGTCGCGCGTTACGCGATCAAGAAGCTTCCTCCCCTCCTCGGCGGGCTCGACGCTAACGCCAAGAATTTGCACTTTCCCCTCGACGTATCTTTCGGATTCGTAAACGAAGGCCGTCACCTGGGCCCGGCACCAGGGTCACCAGCGCCCGCGGTAGAAAAAGACGACCGTGGCCGGAGCCTGAGCGAAAGCCGCGGGAAATTCAACGGTCGCGCCGCCGGTATCTTGCAGCTTCGCCGCCGGGAATTGATCGCCGACTTTTAGCATTGCCATGTTTTTTGCTCAAGGGGCGGGTCTAAAACTCGCCCCTACATCTTTTTTTGCGCCCTTTGCACTGCTATTCGTAACAATTTGCCCTGGGTACACAAAGGTTTCTCGGGTTCGGACATGCCTTCCGCAAAGGCAAAAAGACGCCAAGTTCGGAAGAAGAGATTCGCCATTCAGAATCAAATTCACTTCCTCTTCTCTAACCTTTGCGCCTTGGCGGGAGATCTTCCGGCTGATTTTTTTTTGCGCTCTATGCGTTCTTTGCGGCCATTCTTCTCTTCGGTTGCTGCTCGGCCGCGGTAAGGTCTCTGCGGTTAAATTCTAGCCAAAAGTATTTGAAATTCGGAAACGAAGAAGAGAACGGAAAAACCATGTCTCCCGCAAAGACGCAAAGACGCGAAGTTCAGAGAATTCGGAAGGAATTTTTAACTTTGCGCCTTTGCGCCTTGGCGGGATAAATATTCCTGGAGTCATTCTGTTCAACATTTCCAAGGTAAGTATCTATTTCCCGCCGTGTAGCCCATCGTAAACTTTTTCCGCCGTGATCGGCAGGCTCTTGATTCTCACGCCGCAGGCGTCCTCCACCGCGTTGGCGATGGCCGCCGCGGTTGGAATATTGGCGGTCTCGCCGATCGGCATGCTGCTGTAGGGGCCGGCGCCCTCGGGCTGCTCCGTCACCGAGCTTCGGAACACCGGCACGTCTTTAATCGTGGGAATCTTGTACTCGCCGAAGTTTGTCGTCACGACTTTGCCGTCGGCGATGATGAGCTGCTCCATGAGCGCGTAACCGATGCCGGTCATCGCGCCGCCTTCGATCTGCCCCTGGTGCATCAGCGGATTGAGCACCGTGCCGGTATTGTGGGTGGAAGTGAATTTTTTTAGCTCCACCTGCCCGGTCTGAGGATCGACTTCCACTTCGGCCACCTGGACGCACATCGACGCCGCGTGAATCTTGCCGCTATTGTTAAACGTCCCTTCGACCGTGATCGGCGAACCTTTGGCTTTAACAATCTCGCCATAAGTGAGTCGCCGTTCCATCCGCGGGTGCAGCGCCGCACCCTTGGCCAGGGTGATTTGATCCGGCGACGTTCCCATCTGTTCCGCCGCCGCCTGCTTGATCGCCGCCACGGCTTTGAGCGCCGCTTCGTAGCCCGCGTTGCCGTATACCCGCGTCGCCCGGCTACCGCCCACACCGGTATCTTTCGTCCCTTGGGCGGTATCGAGCTGCCGGACCTTGATCTGGCTAAGTGGAATCTTGAGCTCTTCCGCGACGATTTCGCTCAGCACCGTATAAGTCCCGGCGCCTTGATCGGCCATGGCGGAAGAGATCGTCGCCACACCTTTTTCATCGAGCGTAATCGCGACGGTTCCTATGCCACCCGCCGCCGTCCACTGGACCAAACCAATACCGCGACCGACATTCTTTGCCTTCGGTTTCTTGTAACCCGAATCTTCCAGCGCCTTTTTTAGCGTCTCGTCCGTTTTAATATAGCTGTACTCTTCCCCAGTTGGGTCGATATCGCCGTCGTGCATGAAATTCTTTTGCCGGAATTTCACCGGGTCCATGCCCAATTTTTTTGCCACCAGGTTCATCTGGCTTTCGTTGGCGAAGAAGCCCTGAGGATCGCCCGGCGAGCGCATATGGCCGCAGGGAATCTTGTTGGTGTAAACCATATGCTCTTCGATGAAGGCGTGGGGAATATTGTACGGCCCGGCCGAAAGGTGCGGGCCGTTGAGAAACGCATTGGGTTTGAATGCCCCGTACGCGCCGCTGTCGAAGATGAAGTTCATATGGTGCGCCACGATGGTGCCGTCCTTCTTGACGCCCGTTTTCACGTGGATGATCGAGGCATGTCGCGGATTGCCGGCGGCGAATTCTTCGTCGTAATCCATCACCAACTTGACCGGCCGGCCCGCCTTCTTGGACAGGAGATAGACGACGGCGAGGTCCATGAAATCTCCCTTGCCGCCGAAATCGCCGCCGATGTACACCGGATTAAAGACAAATTTCTCCTGGGGAATTTTCAGGGCGTTAGCCACCTGCTCGCGCACTCCGTAAGGGACTTTGCTGCAAGACCAGAACTCCGCCGAGCCGTCCGCAGCCGGCTTGACGACGCAGGAGTGAGGCTCGATATAGCTTTGATGCATCGACGAGGTCGTAAAGCCGTTCTCGACGATGATATCCGCCTGGCGAAACCCGGCCTCGATGTCGCCCCTGCCCCAGGTGATGTAGATAAAATCGTTGGTCGGCTCTTTGAGCGGCCTGGGCAGGCCCTTGTAATTCACCACGTCGGGATGAATCAGCCGCGCACCCGGCTTCATCGTTTCCACCGGGTCAAGGATCGGCTCGGTCTCTTCGTATTCCACATCGATAAGACTCACCGCCTCCTCGGCGATCAACTCGGTGTCCGCCGCCACCGCCGCGACTTTTTCGCCGATGAACCTTACTTCGCCGTCGGCGAGGATCGGCATATCGTAGAGCCGGCGGCCGATTTTTAGGCCGGTGCACTCTTCGCCGGTGACCACCGCATGCACTCCGGGAAGCGCCAAGGCATTGCTCGCGTCGATGCGCTTGATCTTGCCCGACGGGATCGGGCTGCGCAGCAATTTCCCCCAGAGCATTCCCGGCAAGATCACGTCGACGGCGTACTTCGCCTGGCCGCTGACTTTCAGTTCGCCTTCGACTCGAGGAGTCGGATTGCCTACTACCTGTTTCGCTGATGCCATCGTTCGACCTCCTGACGCATACGAAAAATATTTGCTTGGATGGGCCGACTCCGCTTCGGCGGCTCAAGGAAATGGAACCGCGCGAAGCGGAGTCTCGATCTGGCTCCCCGGGAGGGACTCGAACCCCCGACCAATTGGTTAACAGCCAACTGCTCTACCGACTGAGCTACCGGGGAAACAAAAATCGGCAAACGTGTTCTTATCTAACACACGGAAGCACCGAATTCCACATTATAGAACGCCGATAATCCTGAGCTCTTCCAACATTTTTTGGTGGTGCGTGGCGGGCCAGTAGACGCGTCGGCACTGAGAACACCAGAAAAACATCTCCTGCGTGGAAAAAACATAGGGCGGGACTAGCGATTCGACCGACTCCTTGGATTTAGGCTGCAAGACGGCATTGCACTCCAGGCAACGAGTGAAAAGAGCATCGCCGGCCCTCAGGCCGCATTCGCGAATGACCTGGCGGAGCTGCTCGCGATAATCGTTGCTGTCGATGAAAATGAATGGCGGCGGCTGTTTTTGCTTGAGTCCGCGGTCGCGGGTAAGAATCAGCCGGTTTTCGGCGCGGGCCGCGCGGATCAAGCCGTATCCGGACAGATGCCGGCCATAAATCACGTCCTGCCCGAGGACGCGCAGCCATCTGGCCAGCCTGCCGAGCATGCGGTCGGCGGCGAATTGTACCTGTTCGGAAATTGGCGCGGCCATTTTCTTGCGGTTTCGTTTGAATCGATCGAACTTTGCCTTTACCATATACGTTCTAGCGCATGCTTGTGAAGCGATCCATCGGCGTAGCCATCGTCATTTTCTGGTGCTTGATGAACTTCCTGTTGCTCAAGCGCCAGTTATGGACCGCTCCGGCGCCGATCAACCTGCGCGGCGTCGAAGCGATCACCGAGGTCTCCGAGGAATGGTGGAGCATTCACTACCGCGGCGAGAAAATCGGCTACGCCTCGCAGACCATCGAGCCCAAGGCGGTTGGGTATCGGCTCAAAGACGAATCGCTTCTGCGGCTCAATCTCCTGGGCACGAGCCAGACCGTCGCCACGCGGCTCAGCATGGAGGTCGATAAGGAATGGATGCTCGAAAACTTCGAATTCGATCTGCAATCGAGTGATCTCCATTTCCGCGCGCGCGGCCGGGTGGCGCCGGGGAAACTCATGTTGGAGGTGATTTCCGCCGGCAACTCGACCCGCCATGAGCTGAAATTGACTCAGCCTCCCTATCTCAGCGCCGCGCTCAAGCCGTTGGCGGCGACGCAGCAATTGGAGCCGGGCAAGGAACATTTTTTTTCGACTTTCGATCCGGCGACCCTGTCGAACCAAATCACTTCGCTGACCATCGAGGGGCGCGAAGAGATTCGGCTAGGCGACCGCATCGAGCCCGCCACGCGCATTCGCCAACGGTTCAAGGGTCTCTCCGTCGTCTCGTGGATCGACGGCCAGGGACGCACGCTCAAGGAGGAATCGCCGGGGGGCTTCGCCATGATTCGGGCCAGCCGACAGCAGGCGAGAAGTTTAGATGGCTCGCGCTCCGTTCCCCTCGATCTGATCAGCCAGACCGCCGTTCGTCCCAACGCGCCAATCGCCGATCCAGAGCGCAAGGATTCGCTCCGCTTGAAGCTTAGCGGCTTCGATCTCGCCAACTTCGTGCTCCACGGCGGACGCCAGCGGCTCGAGGGCGACCGTCTGGAAATTCGCCGGGAGATTATCGATCCGCGCAAATCATTCAGCGTTCCTTTGCAGGACCCGCGTTGGAAATCTTTTTTGCAGCCGACGGCGTTCCTGCAGAGCGATCATCCGGACATTCGCTCTTTGGCGGCGAAAATCATCGCGGGGCAAAAAGACGCGCGGCAGGCCGCCGTGCGGATCAAGGACTGGGTGTACAGAGAGATCGCCAAGGTCCCGACGGTCAGCGTACCCAACGCTCTCGACGTACTGAAAAGCCGTCGGGGCGACTGTAACGAGCATACCGTGCTCTTCAACGCTCTGGCGCGGGCCGCGGGAATTCCGGCAAGGACCGCCGTGGGCGTCGTCTATCTGCGCGACGCCTTTTATTACCACGCCTGGTCCGAAGTCTGGCTCGGCGAGTGGATTTCTCTCGATTCCGTGCTCAACCAGTTCCCCGCCGACGTGACGCACGTCAAGTTCCTCGAAGGCGACATTGATCGGCAGATCGACATCCTGCAGTTAATCGGCAATTTGAAGATCGAGGTTTTGCAGGAAGGGAACCCATTTTAGATTTTGGATTTTAGATTTCCGATTGTGGGATTAGGAATGCAAAAACCGAATCCGCAATATTTCTCCAGCGCCCTTCTCTTTCAATCCAAAATCTAAAATCGAAAATCCAAAATTGAAATGATTCAGCTGATCAACCTGACAAAACACTACGGCAGGCTCGCCGCCGTCGATGCGCTCAATCTCGAAGTGCCGGCCGGCCAAATCTTCGGCTTTCTGGGACCCAACGGCGCCGGCAAAACGACAACGATCCGTGTGATGATGGGAATCTTAAAACCCAGCGCGGGACGAGTCGTGTTGGGCGGCCACGATGTCGAGCGCGAGCCAGAGAAGGCCAAGGCGATTTCCGGCTTTATCCCGGACCGCCCGTTTCTCTACGAGAAGCTAAGCGGCGGCGAACTTCTCGACTTTGTCGGCAAGTTACACCGCTTGGAGCCCCTGCGGTTAGAGCGGCGAATTGTGGAACTCCTCGAGCTTCTCGAATTGACTCCGTGGAGGGACGAGCTGGTCGAAAGCTATTCCAACGGCATGAAGCAGCGTCTGGTGGTTTGCGCGGCATTGATCCACGAGCCGCGCATCCTGGTCATCGACGAGCCGATGGTCGGCATGGACCCCAGAGGCGCGCGCACGCTGAAAGACCTGTTCCGTTCCCTCGCCGCGAAGGGCACGACCGTTTTTCTCTCGACCCACAGCATCGCCGTGGCCGAGGAAATCTGCCACCGCATCGGCATCATTCAACGGGGCCGCCTGATCGCCTGCGGCACCATGGCCGAGCTCCAAAACGGCGCCGAGGCCAAAGACGGAAATCTCGAAAGCGTTTTTCTCGAACTGACCCGCGAGCAAATCGCTGACGGAGCGATAAGCTAAGAGTTCAAGGTTCAACGTCCCGCTCCCCACCTTGAACATTGAACATTGAACTTTGAACCTTGAACCGAGAGAAACCCAGGAAGAGATCGACAACGACTGTGGAAAACCACACTGACGCCAAATGAACTCTGTCCTTCTCTTACTCTCTCCGACTTGGCGCTCCTGGAAAAATGATTTTCTGCGCGGCGAGCAATCCTGGGGGCGCCGGCTTACTCTGATCGCGCTCGGCATCGGCTTTTGGCTCAGCACCTATCTGATCGTGCGCCTTGTCCTGCGCTACTTTGAAACGGTCTATGATTTCGGCCCCAGCCTCGCCTATCAACTGCTGCTGATCATCCTGCTGACCTTTTTATCGATGCTGCTGTTCAGTAATGTGATCGCATCCCTTTCGACTTATTTTCTCGCGCGAGATCTGGATCTGGTTCTGTCGACGCCGACGCGGCTTGACGCTTTCTTCTTCGCGCGGCTGATCGCTACCACGGTTAATTCTTCCTGGATGGTCTTGTTCTTTGGCCTACCGATTTTGGCGGCCTACGGTGCGGTGTTCGGCGGCGGGCTCACTTTTTACCTCTGGGTGCTGCTGATCTTGCCGCTTTTCTTGATCATTCCGGCGGCCTTCGGAGTTCTCATCACCCATCTGCTCGTCTATTGGCTGCCGGCGCGGCGCATTCGCGACATGCTTTTTTTCATCGGTCTGTTCGCTTTCCTCGCGCTGTTCCTGGTCTTTCGCTTCTCCCAGCCGGAGCGGCTGGTGCAACCGGAATCCTTCGGCCACTTCATGCAGTATTTGAGCGCCATGGAAACTCCCTCGTCGACGTTGCTGCCGAGCAGTTGGTCCGCCGAGATTTTGGCCGGCTCTCTCTTCAAGCGCCAAACCGACCAGGGTTTCTTTTTCGCCTTGCTGGCGAGCTACGCGCTGTTCCTGCCACTGGTTACGTCCTGGGTTTCCGGCGCCGTCTATCTGACGGGCTGGTCCAAGGCGCAGGAATCGCGGCAAGGCCGGCGGCGATGGGATCGGCTCGACCGGACGCTTGAATGGATCACCCGCCCGTTTCCTGAGATCCCGCGCGCGATCATGCTAAAAGACATCAAGACTTTCATGCGGGACACCACCCAGTGGTCGCAGCTCTTCCTCCTGGCGGCACTGATCGTCGTCTACCTTTTTAATTTCAAGGTGCTGCCGCTGGAGCGCTCGCCGATGCCGGTGGGAGCCATTCGTATGATCGTCTCGTTCGCCAATCTGGCCCTGGCGGGTTTCGTCCTGAGCGCGGTCGCCGTGCGCTTCGCTTTTCCCGCAGTGAGCCTGGAGGGGAAGGCTTTTTGGATCCTACAAACTGCGCCGATCTCGCTGCGCGCCTCGCTCTGGAGCAAGTTCTGGCTCAACTTCGTGCCGCTGTTCGTGCTCGGAGAGCTGCTCGTCTTCGCGAGCAATCTTATGCTGCGGGTGCCGCCGTGGATGATGCTGCTCTCGCTGGCGACGATTTTTCTGATGACCTTCGGCATCAGCGCCATCGGCGTCGGCGTCGGCGCGCTCTATCCGAAGTTCAATTACGACAACGCGGCGGAGATCCCGACCAGCTTCGGCGGCGCAGTGTGCATGATCTTCAGCATCGCGTTCATTGGCGCCGCCGTCATGATCGAGGCCTGGCCCATTTACCTGCTCGCCATGGAAAGCTTTCGACCCGGCCGCTTGCAGGTCCCGCCGTTCTGGGTCATCGCGCCTTCGTTAGCAGCGCTCTGCGCCGTGACAATCGCCGCCGTCATCGTACCGTTAAGGCTCGGTTTGAAACATTTGGAAGAACTAAAAGATTAGCCGATTGGAGGAAGCTTCTCGTGCAACTCATTCACACCCTCTATGAACCCGCTGGCGCCGGGCCGCACCCGACGATCTTGACTTTGCATGGCCGGGGCGCCAACGCGTTCGATCTGCTCGGCCTGGCGCCGCATCTGTGCGGCGGCAAGTTACTGATGATCTGCCCCCAGGGCCCGTTGGAAATGCCCATCGGTCCGGAAGCCGTCGGTTACGCCTGGTATCCTATGAGCATGGGCGGCTCGCCGGACGTGGCGGCGATCCTGTCGTCGCAAAAACTATTGCTGACGTTTCTCGATCAATGCTTGCAGCGCTATCCCATAGACGCAAAACAACTGGTGGTGCTTGGATTCAGCCAAGGCGGCGTGATGGCCCACAGTCTCTCGCTGGCTCATACCGAGCGGTTCGTCGCGCTGGCGGTGCTCAGCAGTTGGCTGCCCAAGGAGCTTGTGCAAGAGCTTGCGATCGGCGAAGGAGTCCGCTCATTGCCCACGCTGGTGCAGCATGGGACTCAAGATCCGATGATCGAAGTGGATCGCGCGCGGGATTCGGTCCAAAGACTGCGCGAACTGCGCCTGCCGCTGACTTACCGCGAATACGACATGGGGCATGAGATCAGCCCGAGAAGTCTATCCGACCTCTCGGCCTGGCTCGAAGAAAAAGTCCTGTCGCCGATCATGCTCGCGACTTAACGCAAGACCCGATCGCTCACCGCTGCACAGGATTCGGTCAACGTATATTTTCTTTTACTGCTTCTATTCTCTCATCGCATTTCCGCTGAGTTGTTCTTCTCTTAGGTAATTTTTGAGAAATACCAGGTATATAGTCGGCAGTTGGGTACGAAATTGTGACAGATAGAAACTATTTTTGTGCGGATTTTTGGGTACCCGCCCGGCAGAATCTTATTAAAATAAACCACTTAGGGATATCGCGATTATGGCACGTCAGTTGCTCTCATTTTCTCAGTCATCTTTACTCAAGGAGGGCCGCGCCCTTTTAGCAGGCCCGCACGGAGGAGAAAATCATGGCTGTGCTCGTTGTGGAAGATAATCCGATTAGCTCAAAAGTGTTTGAGCATACCCTAGATAAGCATGGGTACGAGACGCTCACGGCACACGACGGTGACCAGGCCTTGGAATTACTGGAGTCCCATGCCGAAATTGAGCTGATTATCACGGATATCATGATGCCGAACACAAATGGGATCGAACTCGTCCGGAAAATCAAAGATCGCTCCGAATGGAGTGAGATCCCGATCCTGGTTTGCACGTCCGTGAAACCCTACAATCTTATGAACTCGATCCCGATGCAAGGGTGGAAATATCTGTTCAAGCCCATCAGAGCTGACATCGTGATGGAAAGAGTGAAGGAAGCGTTTGCCCAACAAAAGCCAGCCCTGCAAAACCCGGATCAAACAATGTCGCAGATAGGTATGGACTCCCATGCCTTTCGCGAAATCCTCGATGAATTTCTGAAGCTGGTCAAAGACAAGATCGTCCAGCTAGAACTGCAGGTCAAAGAAGCTTCCGAGGAACCATTGGAACTCCAAGATCTCCTAGAGGGAGCGCGGCTGCTTAGAGCCGAGCGGGTGATAGACATCCTGGACAAACTCAACCGATGTCCGGCGGGCAGAAAGTCAGAGATGATTCCCTCTACGTATCCATGGCTGCTGAGGGAATTGAAGACGGTGCAGCACTACCTCGCAATTTATACTTCCTGACCACCGCGCAGACGCTCAAATAAGATTGGGCAAAATACAGCGCCAGCGCCATG
This sequence comes from Deltaproteobacteria bacterium, assembly GCA_030688735.1. GTDB lineage: Bacteria > Desulfobacterota > Binatia > UBA9968 > UBA9968 > JACPFE01. Next base: position 3,406 of record JAUYJC010000322.1, on the reverse strand, counting down.
GGTCTCTTTTTCCTGACCATTACGCGATCTCTGAGTGAGCGCCGGAGTAGAGCCGGACCGCGTCGCATGGGACTTCTAGCAACATCACAGCCTAGACGAACGTAAGAAACGGACGAAGGAGACATGACGTACGCCATTTGGCTAGGTGCTATTTCGATTGCGACGTTCGTTTTAGTCGCGGTCGCCGCCGGACTCCGCACGGCGCGTAGAGTTAGGAAATCGCTTCATGAGCTGATGAGAGGAACTCAAGCCGTTGGCAAAGGCGACTTGAGTTATCGCATGGCCTCTGAGTTTGGAGAATCGGCTGAGAATTTCAACGAAATGGTCTTCCAATTGGGGAAAACATCCGTCTCTAAAGAATCGTTGGAGGTGAGCGAAAGAAAACTGCAAGATTTAAATGCACATCTGGCTCGGGAAATGGCTGAACGAAAGCGCGCGCTGGAACATTTTCGCTTGGTGGTGGAGGCGGCGCCCAGTGGGCTGATGATGACGAATGAGAAAGGGATCATTGTGATGGTCAACTCTCAGATCGAGGCGCTTTTCCACTATTCCAAGAAAGAGCTTCTCGGTCAGTCGATTGAGACGCTGGTGCCTGAGCGTTTTCGTAGACAGCATCCAGCGGATCGGGCGAGTTTCCACACGGCTCCAAAGGCGCGGCCGATGGGTGGCGGGCGAGAGTTGTTCGGCCGGCGCAAAGACGGCAGCGAATTTCCCGTAGAGATCGGATTGAATCCCGTAAAGATATCCACCGGAACTCACGTCTTGGCCTCAATTATGGATATCACCGAGCGCAAAGCTATCGACGAGCGGGTGAGGCAAAGTGAAGAACGTTTCCGCTCGATGATTGAGAATGTAAAGGGTCACGCAATTTACATGCTCGACGTCCAGGGACGCGTGCTGACGTGGAATAAAGGGGCAGAACGCCTTAGGGGGTATCAGTCGGAAGAAATCATCGGGAAGCACTTCCGCTGTTTTTATCCCATCGAAGATCGAGAAAGCGGTAAGCCTGAGCAAATATTGAAGACAGTGCTGGCCGAAGGCCAGTGTGAAGCCGAGGGCTGGCACTTGCGTAAGGACGGGTCGAAATTCTGGGCCAACGTCGTCATCACGGCGGTACGGAATGGCGGCGCGAAGCTGCTCGGTTTTTCGGTGGTCACGCGGGATCTCACGGGGCGTAGGGAAATAGAGGAGCAGCTCAGACTAGTTAAAGAGGAGGCGGACGCGGCGAATCGGGCCAAGTCCCTCTTTTTGGCCAACATCAGCCATGAGATCAGGACCCCGATGACCGGCATCATCGGTATGGCCGGGCTTCTTTTTGATACCAATCTGTCGCGTAAACAGAGAGAGTATTGTGAAATAGTTAGACGATCCAGTGAATCTCTGCTGACAGTCATCAACGAGCTGTTAGACTTCTCCAAGATCGAATCAGGGAAGCTCGAACTGGAAATCATTGATTTTGATTTGCGGAGTTCGGTTGAGGAAGTCATGGATCTCTTTGCCACACAGGCTGAGGACAAAGGGGTGGAACTTATCAACTTCATCCGCTACGACGTCCCTACGGCGCTGCAGGGGGATCCGGGTAGGCTGCGGCAAATTCTCTCCAACCTGGTCAACAACGCGCTGAAATTTACCACGCAGGGGGAAGTCGTTCTCCAGGTAAGCGTCCAAGAAGAAACTTCGACCTATGCAACTCTTCGTTTTTCGGTGACCGACACCGGTATCGGTATTGCTAAGGAAAAAATAGGTAAGCTCTTCGCCTCGTTTACCCAGGTAGACGCTTCAATGACCCGCAAGTATGGGGGAACGGGCCTAGGGTTGGCCATCTCCAAGGAGTTTGTCGAGCTGATGGGCGGCAAGATCGGGGTGGACAGCGAGCCGGGACGGGGAAGCAACTTCTGGTTCACGGTGCAAGTGCCCAAACAGCGAGGGGCTCGGCAAGCCGCAAGGCCCCGCGCGAATCTTCAGGGCCTGCGAGTGCTTGTCGTGGAGGGGAACGCCACGAACCGCACTGTTCTTGACCACTATCTAAACGCTTTGGGGATAACAAGTCGAACCGCAGACGATGGACCCAGCGCCCTGGAGCTATTGCATGTCGCCGCGGCAAAAAGCGAGCCCTTCGACTTGGCGATCCTCGACTATATGTTACCGGGGATGGACGGACTAAAGTTAGCCCAAGCCATAAGACAAGAACTGAAAATCGGCTCTCCAAAGCTATTGCTTCTCAACTCGGTAGGAAAAAGAGGAGATGGAAAACTGGCTCGACGCGCCGGCATTGACGCTTACCTCAACAAGCCCGTTCGCTTCTCTCAGCTCTACGAATGCATAGCCGCGTTGATGGGAGACGCTTCTAAAGTCGCCCCTTCCAGTTCCCTTGTCACACATCATACGTTAGCCGAGCTTAAGGTGCAGCGCCGACTGCGCGTTTTAGTGGCCGACGATAACCACATAAATCAAAAAGTTACGGCTAGCCTTTTGGAGAAAATGGGTCATCGAGCCGATGTGGTCGGAAACGGCAAAGAAGCGTTAGAGGCCTTCAAACTGCTTCCCTATGATGCGGTCCTCATGGACATGCAAATGCCGGAGATGGATGGTTTTGAGGCCAGTCTTCAAATTCGAGCGGTTGAGCAGAAAAAAGGCAGCCATACTCCCATCATTGCGATAACTGCCCATGCCATGAATGGGGATAGAGAAAAATGCTTGGCGGCCGGTATGGATGATTATATTTCGAAGCCCATCAATCCCCAGGAACTCAGAGCCGTCATGGAACGGACGACCGCCGCAGCCAAATCAAGCTTCGCGCTTGACGCCGCGCCGCGACCACCTGACGGCGAGGATGTGTTCAATGTCGATGAGGCCCTGGCTCAGCTTGAAAGCGACACGGATCTTCTTCGTCAGATAGTCCAACTCTTCGTGGATCAATATCCCAAACTATTGGAAGAATCCCGGCAAGCCTTCTCCCGATCAGACTGTCTTTCCCTCGCCGCAATCGCCCATACACTTGCGTCTTCGGCTGGACAGCTTGGGGCTCAAAGGGCTTCTGCGGCCGCCCGAAATCTGGAGCAGTTGGGTTGCCAGGGGAATCTATCCGATGTGCCACAGGCCCTGGCTAAGCTGGAGAGGGAACTCCTATTGCTTAATTCCGCTATCTCCGATCCTGCCTATTTACCCCAACGCACGCCGGGTTTGTTGGCACCGCGCTGATTTCGAAGAGTTTACCGATTGTCCCGGGCGGACTACAGCTCTCTTTTAACCGTGTGAGATTTTCTGGGTTTTCTCCCCTTAGGAAACTTGGCTGCGCTGGACTCGCTACTCGGACGATGATCTTCGAGCCATATTACCTCGGCTTTCAGCCAGTGCTGAAGCTCGGCGCCGTTTGGGCACCCCTCCTCCTGCCAATATCTGAACG
>JAUYJC010000321.1 GCA_030688735.1 Deltaproteobacteria bacterium | reverse complement strand
GCTTTCCATCAACGCCACCGTAATCGTCGTCCCGATCGCGCCGGCAGCGGTGCCCAGGGAACTCAGCATGGCGGCTAACACGCCGTAATCCTCTTGATCGACGGACGCGAACGCGATTTTTTGATTGGCCGGCGTAAAAACACCGACGCCGATGCCGAGCAGCGCGAGCGCGGCCGACGCCATCCAGAGGGCCGAGTCTTTTCCAAGCGCTGCATAGCAGGCGATCCCCGCCACCACCGCCACCAGCCCGGCGGCGGCGACCTTCGATGCGTCGAGCCGATCCGCCAGCCTGCCGCTGACCGGCGAGGCGAGCGCGGTCGTGAGCGGCAAGATTGCAAGCAACAACCCGGTTGTGACGGCGGACACACCGAGCGCATTCTGGAGATAAATCGGCGCGCACAACGAGATGGGGTTGATGATCATGTGAATTAGCACCACGGCTGCCAGTGCCGCCGCGAGAATCTTGCGCCTGAACATCGCAATGTCGATCAACGGCCTTGCCACGTGCGCTTCCACCCAAAGGAAACTCCCCAGACCGAAGACCGCCAACAAAAACCAACCCACTACCGCCCGCGACGTCCAACCGAGTTCGGCGCTCAACGTCAAAGCGATAAGCAGCGCCGGGTAACCGCTCAGCAGCGATAACGAACCCCAGATATCGAAAGGCTCCCGGGTCCGTTTTCCCGCGCCGGGAAACAGCTTTATCAAAGCAGCCGAGACGAAAAGACCGAGGATGCCGTTCATCCAGAAGATCCACGGCCAACCGCCGGCCTGCAATAAAAAGCCGCCGATGGCGGGCCCCGTCATGCGGCCCACGGCGATGGCCGACGCAAATACGCCGAGAGCTTGACCGCGTCTGTCGGCAGCGAAACTCTCGGCGAGGAGCGCCGTGGACATCGGCAGCGCCATCGCCAGCCCCACGGCCATGACCGCGCGCGACGCCAGCAATTGAACGAATGAAGCAGAGAGCGCTCCCATAACCGCCCCGACGGTGTAAAGCGCGACGCCGATCTTGTAAAGGCGCCGCTGTCCGACCAGCCCGCCCGCCCGGCCGAAACAGAACGACAAGCTGGAGATCGTAACCACGCCCATCAGCGTGATCCACTGAATTTCCGCCAGACTGTTGCCGAACTGTTTCTGGATCGTCGGCAAGGCGACGCTGAGGCCGCCGAAGTTATTGAAGAAGAGAAATGCAGCGAGGCAGGTGATGGTCAGAATAGCCCGTTCTTCGCCTCTCGAAATAGCGCTAGAACTTGCAGCCGATGGTGTTTGCGCGGTCATGGGGTGCCCAAGCCCGAATGCTTCGGAATTAATATCCTAAGCTCCGTGCGATCTCTAGCTTAGCGAGGAAAGATCCGGAGATTACACCACGGAGGCACTGAGGTTGCCGCGAATTTGCGTCTCGCGTCTCGGGTTTCGGGTCCCGGCAAAAAAGTCTCGGGTCGCGTGTCCCGGGTTGGACAACCCGAGACTCGGAGCCCGGAACTGATTCCGATCACTCGGGATTCGGAACTATCTGTCGGGCGGAACCCTCCGTAGCCTTGGCGAAGGAGGGTAAACCTTAACGCCAGGCGGCGTCGGCGGGGATCAGGTTCTTGCCGAAGCGGCGTTGCGGCGGCGCGGCGAGCCAGGGCTGGACCTTTTCGAAATAGAATTTGAAGTGGGGCGTTTGCCGGTGTGCCTCCAGCGCCGCCTCGTCGCGGTAGACCTCGTAGAAATAAAAACGGTTCGGGTCGTCGCGGTCCTGGATCAAGTCGAAGCGCAGGCATCCGGGCTCGTCCGTCTCCGAACGCTCGGCATCGTAGCGAACGACTTCGAGAAATTCTTTCACGTGCTCTGGCTTCACCTGCGCGGTGACGTGCAGTACGATCATTATGCACCTCCGGTGGAAGTCGAGATCATCCAACGAGCTTGCGGGATGTCAATGCCGGACGCTCTTTTCAAGGCGTTCATTAGGACCTTCAAGAGAAGAAATTTACCGTCCAGCCGTCAGAGCCTTGATAAAGCCGCTCTGGTCCAACTCCCGCACCAAGCGGCTGTCCGAGACCTCTTCCGGCTTCACGCCCTTCGCTTTCGGCACTTGGTTTTCCAAATTTTGGAGCAAGCTCACGATGCCCGCCGGGTACGGCGGGATGCTGAAGCCGGTTTTGATAATCATCTCGTAGGTCTCTTCGAGCAGCTCGCGGTCGTCGGTGCGGAAATATTTGCCCATGGTCTTCATCGCAAACGCCTTGTCCTTCACCCCGCGCACCGCCCCTTCGATATACGCCATGAGAAAACGGCGCACGATGTCTTCACCGGATTTTATGAACCTGCGGGTCGTCACCAAGCCGTTGGCGTGAATCTCCAGGTCGAGCTTGGAGAGGTCATAGAGATCTCTCAGTTTGGCCTTCTTCGCCTGCAACGTTGCCGGGGCAGTAATCGCCGCCGCGTGGACCTTGCCGGCCACCATCGCGGCCACCGTCTCCGCCGGCCCGCCGGTCTGGACCATCGTGATATCGCGCTCCGGGTCGATGCCAAAACGGCGCAGCGCGATGCGCGAGGCGAGGTCCGACTGCGTGCCGAAGCGCGTCGTGCCAAACACTTTCCCTTTCAAATCCTCCATGCGCTTGATATTGGGCTGGCTGAAGATCCACCAGCTAAATTTCTTCACGATGGTGGCGATAATGACGGTGTCCGTGCCCGACAGATTGGCCTGGATCGGGCCGGCGCCGCCGGCCTGGATGATCGGCAGCTCTCCCGACAACATCGCCTGAATCGCCAGCGAGCTTCCCGGAATGCTGATCACTTCGACGTTCAATCCATGCTTCTCGTAATAGTTTCCTTCCTTGGCGAGCCAAAGAGACATCTGCGTCGCCGACGCCGACCCGCCGCCGACGCGCAGCTTGTCGAGCCTCTTTTCTTGCGCAACCAGGGATGAAGAAAAACTGATTGCCAACATCAGCGCGCAGACAATTATAAGTCGGTGAGTCATCATAGTTTTTCCCTTTCGTCTTTCGCTAAAAAGAGGTTCTTCTAAGTTTCCTATGAAGAGATCTTTAACACAGAGACACAGCGCGGCTTCGCCGCAACCAAAGATCAAACCTTATTTCACCGCAGAGGCTCAGAGTTCACAGAGTTCGGAGTATTTCCTAATCAAGAACTCTTTAATCCGTGTCCTCCGCGCCTCCGCGGTGGGATCTCTTTTGGACCGATACAATCAACGCCGCCACTGGATAATTTGCGCGAGCCGCGAAAATTATCAACGATAGTAGTACACGCTTTTTCCCAGACTGCGCTGGGAAAAAGAGGTTCGCCTTGTCGGCGAACAACCGTAACCGAAACTCGGAATATCTCTCGCAAAGACGCCAAGGCCGCAAAGGTCGGAGAAAACATGTGAAAATCTTTCGTAAGAA
>JAUYJC010000293.1 GCA_030688735.1 Deltaproteobacteria bacterium | reverse complement strand
GACATCACCGACATGCGCGGATACATCGAAACGCTTGAAGCGATGGGCGAGTTGCGCCGCCTGGAAGGCGTTGACTTGAATTTGGAAGTTGGCGCGCTCACCGAGCGGGCGGCGGAGCAGGAAGGCCCGGCCTTGTTGTTCAGTAACTTCAAGAATTACCCGGCGGGCTTTCGCGTGATCTCGAACGTCTTTCGCACCTGCAAGCGCACCGGCCCCGCGATGGGAATTCCATCGGAATTAAACGGCGTCGATTATCTTTACGCCTGGCGAAAAAAGCTCGCGGCCTACAAGCCCGTGCCGGTCGAGCAGGTCGAAGGCGGACCGGTTTTCGAGAACCAGATGGCGGAGCACGAGGTCGATCTCTACAAATTCCCCACGCCGTCATGGCATGATCTCGACGGCGGGCCTTACATCGGCACCGGCTGCGGCGTTATCACCAAAGACCCCGAGACCGGCAAGATCAACATCGGCACCTACCGAGTCATGGTTCAAAATAAAAACACAGTCTCGGTCAAAATGAACATGGGCAAGCACGGGCGCCTCGCGTTCGAACGCGCCAGGGACGCGGGCAAACCCCTGCCTGTGGCGATCACTCTAGGCCAGGGACCAGCGGTTTTTCTCGCGTCGCAAATGCCGCTGCCGCCCGATGTGAACGAATATGAGTTTGCGGGCTATCTTCAGGGTTCCCCCGTGCCGGTCGTGCGCGGCGCGGTGACTGGCCTGCCGATTCCCGCTAATGCGGAAGTCGTCCTCGAAGGCGAGCTGCCGCCGATGAAAGATGAGGACATGCCGAAGGAGGGACCTTTCGGCGAATGGCCTGGATATTTCACCGAGGAAAACGTCGGCGAGACGCCGGTGATGGTGGTGAAGCGGGTCTATTACCGAAACGATCCGATCATTCTCGGCGCGCCGCCGCTCAAACCGCCGGCCAGTTATCTGCCGATATCGCTCGGCGCCGCGACGCTATGGGAGCAACTGGAAAAGGCCGGTATCCCCGAAGTAAAGGGCGTTTGGGGGTTCGTCTACGGCGGCCAACCGGGGCCGTTCACCGTGATCGCGATCAAGCAGCGATACGCGGGCCACTCGAAGCAGGCATTGCTTGTGGCTGCCGGCGCGCGAGCGGGTGCCTACGGCGGGAAATTTGTCGTCGTCGTCGACGATGACATCGACATATCCAACCCCGCCGATGTGATCTGGGCCATCGCCACCCGTTGCTATGTGCGTGAAGGCATTGATGTCGTAAAAGGGGTTTGGGCATCGGTATGCGAACCCGCCATGCCTCCGGAGGAGCGTTCACCGCGCGGCTACACATCGGACCGCGTTCTCATCGACGCCTGCCGGCCGTACAAGTGGATGGATCAGTTCCCGGCGGTCAACGCGTTTAACAAGGAATTCAAGGATCAAATCGCCGGCAAGTGGAAGCTTTAGCTTTAACTTTTTCGCTATGCTGGGTTCGCTGTGCAATAGTCTTCAGCAGAGAGACACAGCGCGGCTACGCCGCAACCAAGAAGTAAAAACTGACTTCACCACGAAGGCACGAAGAACACGAAGTTAAGAAGTTTAGAAATATCAATCTCCGAGACCTTCGTGGCCTTCGTGTCCTTCGTGGTGAATAATTAGGAGTTTCGCTATGGGGACTCTGGAAGCTTTAAGTTTGGCGATGGGAACGGCTTGGACCTCGGGCATCAATCTTTACGCCACGGTCGCGGCCCTCGGCATCGCCGGGCGCGCCGAAATGATCAAGCTGCCGGCCGACCTGGAGGTGCTCATGCATCCCGCGGTGATCGCCGTCGCCTGCGTCATGTACGTGATTGAATTTTTCGCCGACAAAGTTCCTTACGTCGACAGCGGCTGGGACGTATTGCATACCTTCATTCGCGTGCCCGCCGGCGCCATCCTCGCGGCGCGCTCGTTGGGCGATATGAATCCCGCATTGGAGTTGGTCGCCCTCCTGGGCGGCGGCGCCGTCGCTCTGGCGGCCCACGGCACCAAAGCGACTGTCCGCCTCGCCATCAATGCCAGCCCCGAGCCGTTTAGCAACTGGTTCGCCAGCGTCACCGAAGATGTAACGGTACTGGGGAGCATCTGGATGATCTTCAACCACCCGATCTTGATGTTAATCCTGGTGTTGAGCTTTCTCGCGCTATTGGCCTGGCTCGCGCCGAAGCTTTTCCGCCTCGCCAAGCGCGGCTTTCAGGCCCTGCGCGACCGGCTGCGCGGCGTCAAGCCCGATCAGCCGGCGCCCACGGGCTCGCCGCAACCGGGTTAGCGCAGCGGTGCGATCAAAGTGCTGCAATTGAAAATTAGCTAATAGAAAGCTGCTCGCTGTCATGGCAAACGAAAAAGACAAATCACCGGCAGGCGCTCTTCCCGCCACACCGCTCACCCTCGACGGCTCCTTTGTCCTGCATCAAATGTTCCGCGTGCGCTGGTCGGCGTGGCGTGCTCTGGCGGATTCGGATCAAAAGCATATCCTTGACCGGACCGTCGCCAGATTCGCCGCGATGGAACAGAGTAATGAGGAACCCACGGCGCTGTTTTCGCTGTTGGGCCATAAGGGCGACCTGATGATCGTCCATTTCCGCCGCTCTCTGGACGGGCTTAACCAGGCGGAATTGCAAATCGCCCATTCCCGCCTGCACGAATTTCTCGAACCGACGACCTCTTATCTGTCGGTCGTCGAGTTGGGGCTCTATGAAGCCTCGGTAAAGCTTTACGCGGAGCTGGCCGCCAAAGGCCTCCAGCCCGGCACGGGCGAATGGAACCGCGAGGTCGAAGCCGATCTCGCCAAACAACGCCAGGCCGCCGCGCCGCGTCTCTGGCCGGAAATTCCGCAGCGGCGCTATCTCTGTTTTTACCCGATGAACAAGTATCGCGGCGAAAGCAAGAACTGGTACAGCGAGCCGATCGCCGAACGCCAGCGCATGATGCGCGAGCATGGGATGATCGGCCGCCACTACGCCGGGCGCGTGACGCAGATCATCTCCGGCTCCATCGGCTTCGACGACTGGGAATGGGGCGTTGATCTGTTCGCCGACGATCCGCTCGTGTTTAAGAAACTGGTTTATGAAATGCGCTTCGACGAAGCGAGCGCCGTCTACGGCTTGTTCGGCGCTTTCTTTGTCGGTCTGCGCTTTCCCGCGGCGCATCTCGGCACTTTACTCGAAGGCAAGACGCCGAGCTTCACTTGATCAGTCATAGGCGCAGTTCAAAACGTTCAAGCCGTTCAAGCGGTTCCAAACGTTTTGAACGATTGGAACTTTTTGAACGAATGGAACGCCTGTTATTGAGGAGGAGTCATGCGACTCAAAGACAAAGTCACGATCATCACCGGCGCGGCCCACGGTATCGGTAAGGCTTACGCCCGCCGCTTCGCCGAAGAAGGCGCCCATGTGGTAATCGCCGATATCGACGCCCAAGGCGGCGAGGCCACCGCAAAAGCGCTGCTCGACGCTGGCGGCTCGGCGTGGGCGCGCACGACCGATGTCACGCAGTTCTCGAATGTCGAAGGCTTAATGCGCGAGACCGTCGCCAAGTTCGGGAAAATCGACGTGCTGCTCAACAACGCGGCGATCTACGTCACGCAAAAACTCTGGAAAGGGCCGGTCGAAGAGTTGGCGTTGGAGGAATGGGATCGGGTCATCGAAGTCAATCTCAAGGGCGTCTTTCTCTGCTCGAAAGCGGCGATCCCGATTATGAAGCGGCAGAAGAGCGGCAAGATCATCAACATTGCCTCCGGCACTTTCTTCAGCGGCTCGGGCAACATGCCGCACTACACCACGGCGAAAGGCGGCGTCGTCGCGCTGACCAGGGTGATGGCGCGGCAACTGGGCGAATTCGGCATCAACGTGAATTGCATGACGCCGGGCTCGACCATGAGCGAGGAATCGGTTTCGGACGAAGTGCTAAAGCGCCGCCAAGGCAGCATGGACAAGCGCGCCTTTCGCCGCGTCGAAACTCCCGCCGATATCGTCGGCACCGCGCTCTTTCTGGCAAGCTCCGACAGCGACTTTGTTACCGGACAGCTACTCGTCGTCGAAGGCGGCGGGATCATGCACTAGGAGCCCGTGCGAGCTTGGCGTAGTGACGGCCACTCGAACAAACGCAGAGCTGGCTAGATTTGTTAGCCTTCATGGGCGAGAGAATATTGTACATCCGTAGGTTTTGCAGGACGGATACGGTAGCGATGGATGATGGCGGAATTTGAGATTCTCGGCGAGATTAAAGACATCGTGACAATCGCCACAGGTCGGGGCGTGTACATCAGGCGCTATTTAGAACGCGCTTATGGCAAAGGGCGTTGGCGGAAAAGGAAAGGTAGAGCTACTGTGAAAATTGTCGATGGTACAATCTGCGAAGCCGAAATACACTGGTTTGAAGCACATGGTGTAGGGCGTAAGGATTTCAAAATCAAGAGGGTAATCCGATGAGCGATTTTGTAATTTGCATCAACAACGATAGCAATCCAGCCAGCCTGATTTTAGGCAAAGTTTACCGCACGCTATCGGATGCTGAGGCGGAGGCACACAACATGCTGCGAGTAATCGACGAGGATAAGTCGGAGTTAGACGGCTATCTCTACCCCGCTTCCATATTCGCACCTATAGAACTGCCAGAAGTGGCAAAGCGAGCGTTGACGGCAACGGGTGCCTGAGCATGAAAACAATGCCACCTAATAGGTCCACATCCCGCGCTAAGGATGTCATCAAAGGACAGCTAAAGGGGACAGGCTGCTTTTTGGGCGATTCGTCAAAAATCCGCCAGTCCCCATTTCCAGTTGATGAAATTACTGAAACTAATATCGGTGGTTAGTATACTCATTGGTTAGGCGTCAGGACCCAGGCTGATGCTCAGGCAACCGCCAATTTTTGGTGACGACTGGCTCAAGCGCGCGCGGGCGGCAACGACCGGAGATTCTTGGATTGCACACGTAATCGAAACGTTCGATACAACGGGCCAGATTTACTTGTCGACGCTCCGGCTGTGGTTCACGGGATTTCCCTTGAAGCCGAAGCAGAAACACGGGCTCCGTTCACGCCTTGAGAGTTTCAAAAATGATGACCATCTTGGTGGTGTTAACGAGCTCGCCTGGTGGGCATTTATGCTTCGCGAGGGGTTGATCGTCACTCCGTTGCCTCCCACTACGTCGCCGTGCCCCGATTTCGAACTTCAGCAACCGGCTGAATGCTTCGTCGAAGTGTCGACTCTGAACGTTTCAGAGAAGGATAAGAAGAATTTTGAAACAGAAGAAAATTCCGGCGTCCTCGACTACGCTGAAACAATAAGAAGATTGATTGGCAAGCTGACAGCCGAGAAACACCAGTAAATGACGTACACCGCGGACCGCCAGAGACCTGGCGTGCTAGTCATTTTCGATTACACCACCTGGAGTGGGTTCGCCGCGCTCTTCTTCAGGACTCTGGGCGAATTTCTGCTCGGGAAGCAATTCGGGTTCAAAACCTTCCCACCCGAGGTGTCGGCGATCGTCTATCTGGAGCGTAAAGTGCTCGATGGTCGCATTGCCCTGAGCCGTCACCGCTCCGCCATCTACTACAACCCGTTAGCGCTGCATTCTCTAGCGCCCGGTACATTCCCGTCCTTAAATCAGTTTTGGTCGCAGCTAGTTTTCGCTGAATCAAAATCACCCGAGCATTGGCTGTGGCTGTGATTCTGAGGTCTAACCCTACGATGGACCGGACCGTTCACCAATCGGGTCGCGTATGCCGAGAAACGGCTCTTTATCGAGAACGTTAGGCTATGGATTGGACGTACGCTTTACCGCAAACGTGGCTCACTCTATAATGTCAGTTGAGGAGGCAGTTCACATAGTATTCGGCGTCACAGGGTACTTGCCATGAAAGCATCCATCGTTGGTGACTTGAGATTCGTCGAGGGCAACCCAGTGGTGCCTATTGTGATTGGCGAAGGACCTCGCGCATGCAACATCGAGGTGCCCATTGCATCCGAGAATATGCCAGCGAGTGGATGGGAGTCGGTGATTCAGTCGCAGAAACCTTACAAGCTGAACACGTTTTCAGGCCAGGGCGGCATGCTTTGGCTTTGTGGTCGAAAGATCGTTCAGATTGTCGATGCAGGCCATCTAAGCGACGAAGAACAGAAGCTCGAAGTGGCGCACGCGGTGTTGAGGCACGAGAAGCGATATAAGGGAGCGTGCAATTACAACGATACCAATTTAGGATAGATTGTTATATCCCACCAGTGTAAAACATGGGAGCGTTGCAGCCGTTGTTCCAGTTTTAATTTTTCGTTGCCACAAACTGTTACGCCTTTCTCGTATGGCGT
>JAUYJC010000286.1 GCA_030688735.1 Deltaproteobacteria bacterium | reverse complement strand
GATCAGCACGCCGAACGCGACGCGGTGTATGCCAATCGGCGGCGCATCAAGGGCGACCGCGGCCAGCAGTTGATGCGGCGACGCGGCGAATTGTTGGAGCGACCCAATGCCCACCTCTACGAGACGGGCGCCATGCGCCGGACTCATCTGCGCGGGCACGGCAACATTCTCAAACGGCTGCTCGTGCATGCGGCGGCGTGCAATCTGGGTCTGTGGATGCGCACGTTGACGGGTATTGGAACCCCACGCGGCCTGCAGGGCCGTTTGGCTGCCGTATGGGCTTTTTGTTTTACTCTGTGGCTGCTACTGCGCGACCGAGTGGCCGCTGATCGGCGCCGAGGACTCGATCTGAGACTATTTGCGGTCCCAAGTCACCGCTTCGTACTGTTTCCGTCCGTTTTGTAAAAATCGGACTTCTACCACGGGCTGCTAGGCCAAACACCGCTCAGTGCATGATTCGGCGGACACAACACTAATTTTTGTTCGGATCAAACAACCCAGGTGCTAAGGAGGCCATCATGCTCGCCAAATCTGCGGACCCCGACCGGCCCTTAGCCTCGGCATAAGACTTCGACCGCCGGTTTAATCCTAGCGGCGTTGGCTGGTAGCGAGCACTTTCCTAAACGCAAGAGGCATATCATTCCCGTATGCATGTGATCACCCGCAAACGCCTCAATGAATTTGCCGAGCAATATCCCGAAGCAAAAACGGCCTTGGCTCGTTGGTACAGCTTGGCGAAGCACAATGATTTCTCGAATTTTGCTGAATTGCGAGCCAGGTTTTCATCTGCCGATCAAGTTGGTAAACTGACTGTGTTCAACATCGGCGGGAATAGAGTTCGCTTGATCGCGGCCATTCACTATAATCGAAAGAAGATCTACATTCGGGCTGTGCTCACACACGCCGACTACGATGAGGCAAAGTGGAAGGAGTAAATCATGCAGAATCTTGACGTCAACAAAACGGTGAGCGCCTGGTCCTCGCTAGCAGGCACGGTCTTCGTTCCTCATACGGAGGAAGAGTATCGCCAGCTTGTCGGGTTGCTCGACCGCTTAATCGATGAAGCGGGAGAAGACGAATCGCATCCCTTGGCCTCACTCATGGAAATCATTGGCGTGTTGATAGAGAAGTACGAAGATGAGCACGTGCCGGAGCTGGAAGCTGATTAATTTCTGCCCGTCGCAATCGAACGGAACAAATGGCCGATTGAGAAACATTTCGAAGTGGAATATTGGCGAACCAAACGAGACAAAACTTAACGTGGGATAGTTTAGGTGATCAGCGATGATTAGTAACGATCAAGAACTTGAAGCGGCCAAAGAGCGCATCAGATATTTTCAGCAACAAGTGCAAAAACTCCGAAAGGCCGAAACCAATCCACAAAACTACCGGTTATCCGCAGGTGGCTTTCTGGCCGAAATCGATCGGATGAATCTCGAGGTGAGAGAGTATCTTTCGCTGCATCCATGTGAACTCCAAGAACACACAGCCTAAGTCTGGAAATGTGGCTAGGTTTGTGATCGCACGTTGTCGTAATGCAAAGCGCGGTCCCATTTCCATTTCCTCGGCGCGACGGCACAAATGAACGCTTGAGGAAGATGGCGACAAGGCGCCGAGCACGGATATGACAGCCCGCGTCGGCAAGGCCGCGGCGCCGTAAAATTGTTTCGCTCGTTAAGGAGGATATCATGCTCGCCAATCATCCCGACCCCACCGTCGATCACGTTTTGAAAACCTGGACGCCGCGCATGATCGTTCAGGGGATCGATTACAACGATCTCATGACGACCGGCGAACGCATCCGCACATGGGACGACTGGTGCCGTGAATGGTGCGTGACCGCGGCGGGGCACGAAGAGTTCGCGCGCAAGGCTGAGGCTGAAGGAAACCGGGCAAGCGCCACCGAGGCGTATCTCATGGCCTCGATGGCCTATCATTTCGGCTGCAACAACTCGCCGTATAATTTGGACGAGTATATTCCGGCGGCGAAGAAGCGCGTCGAGTGCTACGCCAAGGCGGCGCCTTATCTCGACCCGCCAGCGGAACGCCACGAAGTGCCCTTGGAAAACTTTCGCCTGGCCTCTTATCTCCGGGTGCCGTCGGGAATCAAAAAACCGCCGGTGGTAGTTATCATCTCCGGTCTTGAATCGACTAAAGAGGAAGCGCGCACGATGGAGGACGGCTTTCTCAGACGCGGCATGGCGACCTTTACCTTTGACGGGCCGGGTCAGGGCGAAAGCTGGTTTCAAGGAGGCATGATTGTCGAGTTCGAGCGCGCCACTTCGGCGGTCATCGATTACCTCGAAAAATCACCCGCGGTCGATGCCGGGCGCATCGGCGTCTTCGGACCGAGCATGGGCGGTTATCTCGCGCCGCGTTCCGCCGCCTGCGATACCCGCATCAAGGCCTGCGCCTTCGCCGGAGGCATGTACGACCGCACCCGCGTGCTCAACCGGCTCGAAGACCCCTTCGAGTTCGCCCGCGTGGCGCATATCTGGAAGGTCTACGACAAGCAGAAGCTCGTGGAGCTGCACAGCCGCTGCACGCTCGAGGGTTTGGCGCCCAAGATTCGCTGCCCGCTGATGGTCGTGCACGGCACGAAAGATTTCGTGCCGGTGGAACAAGCAAAACGAACCTATGACGAGGCCTCGGGCCCAAAGGAATGGGTCTTGCTCGAAGGCGGCAATCACGTTTGCAACAACATGCCCTTTCGCTACCGCCCACTGATCGGAGATTTCCTGGCGAAGCATCTGGGGGCACAGCCGGCCTAGAAGAAAGCCAGGGGGGGGCGAGTTTCCTTGCTTTCTAACTTTTTTGCCACCATTGACACAACTGAATTCATCGGATTAGATTGAGCGCAACTTCAAAGGAGGAATTCCAATGAGTATCCACAGGAGTCAATTATCGCTATTCATCGCCGCCGCTTTTCTTACTGTATTGGTTTGCTCCGTAACCGGCCACGCCCAACAGTTACCCAAGTCGGCGGGAATCGGTTCCAATCCGCCGGGATCGCTGTTTTACGCGCTCGCCAGCGGCCTGGCCAAGGTGGTGAGTGAATCGACGCCGATCCAGATGCAGGTGCAGCCCTACGCGGGCACGAGCACCTTTTTGCCGCTAATCGACAGCGGCGAACTCGACTTCGGGACCGTTAACGCCGTCGATATGGGGCTCGCCTATCAAGGGCCTAACCGCCTAAAAATCGGCGGCAGGAATCCGTACCCGCATGTTCCCAATTCCCGTCTCATCATGCGCGGCTCGCCGTTGCGCAGCAGCTTGATAGTCAGAAAGGACTCGCCGATCAAAACCATTCAAGATGTCAAAGGGAAGCGCGTCACTGGAGAATACCCGGCGCAGTTGGCCGTTTGGTATAACGTCTTCGGCTCCATATCCAATGGTGGGCTTACGTGGAACGATGTTAAAGTCGTGCCGGTGCCTGCCGTCAACGACGGCGTCGATGCGCTGGTTCAAGGACGCGCCGACGTCACCACCCATGCCATCGGCTCTGCCAAAGTCAAGGAGGCGGACGCGGCGGTGGGCATTCGCTACATCTCGCTCGATTGCTCGAAACAGGGTGAAGAGCGCATCAAGAAGGCGGTGCCGGGGTACTATCTCACGACGATGAAGGCCGGATCGTCGACTGGTATTGTCGAAGACACCTGTACCTACACCTACGACATATATCTAATCGGCCACAAGTCGATTCCCGACGCCGTGGTTCAGGCCGTCTTGAAAGCGATTTGGGACAACGTCGCCAAGCTGCCTCCGGTGCACCCCGGGTTCAGGGAATGGACACACGAGCGAGCCGTGGATCCCGAAGTGACGATGCCTTATCACCCGGCAGCGGTGCAGTTCTACAAAGAGCATAAGATCTGGTCCGCCCAGATGGACGCGGCCCAGAAAAGGCTGTTGGCGCTAAACCCATAGACAGCTGTGCCGCCGCCAAAAGATATTCCCATGACGCAGTTCGACTATGTTCGAATCTAGCAACTGACTGCCGAGCGAGGGATTCTGCTCTGAGGCGAGAGTGACCGACGATCAAAGCCCCTCGGGTAAATTCCGTTCGTTAAGTGGATTCGCGAGCCTTGCGGATCGAACGCTTCTTTTGCTCTTGACCTTGTCGGGCGCCGCGTGGGCCGGCCAGCTCCAGCCTTACCTCAATCTTACTTTCTTCAAAGAACAGTTCTTGGGGCTTTTCTTCGGGCTCGGCGTGGCCGGTGTGTTTATCCGCGTCAAAGTCCATCCGAGGGAATCAGGCCGGCGCGTGCCGTGGTACGATTGGCTCGGCTTTGCCGGCAGTCTGCTCACGGGCGGCTACGTCATGGTGATGTATCCCTCGATCGCCTACCGGCTCGGCATCCTAGCGCCGGAGCGCTGGTTGCTCGGCGGACTGGCGGTTCTACTGATCCTGGAAGCTACCCGCCGTGTCGCCGGATCGGTGCTCGCAGGACTCGGGGCGGTATGTATTCTGTACACAAAATTCGGCTACCTGCTTCCCGGCATTTTATATACCCAGGGCTTTTCGTGGCAGCGTATTGCGACCTACCTCTATCTCGATTCGAGCGGCATCTTGGGTATTCCCTTGACCGTCGCCGCCAGCGTGGTTGTCGCATTTATCCTGTTCGGGCAGGCGCTCTATGCCGTAGGCGGGGATAAGTTCATCACCGACGTCGCCCTGATCGCCATGGGCCGCTACCGCGGCGGATCGGCGAAAGTGTCGGTCGTATCTTCGGCGCTCTTCGGCACCGTATCAGGCAGCGCCGTCGCCAACGTGGCGGTGGACGGCGCGATCACGATTCCCTTGATGAAGCGCACCGGCTACCCTTCGCATCTGGCCGCCGCCATCGAGGCGGTAGCTTCCAACGGCGGACAGATCGCGCCGCCGGTCATGGGCGCAGCGGCTTTTCTCATCGCCGAGTTTCTCAATATTCCATACGGTCAAGTGGCCCTCGGAGCTGCGGTGCCGGCGCTACTTTACTATCTCGCGCTTTTCACCCAGGTCGATTTGGAAGCGGCCAAGTATAAACTCGGTGGATTGCCCGTTTCGCAAATTCCAACATGGCGCGGCGTCATGCGTTTCGGGTGGGTGTTTTTGATTCCGCTCGGCTTCTTGATCTACGCGCTGATGATCGAGAACTGGGACGCCGGACAAGCCGGGATCATGACCGTCATCCTCACCTTTATTGTCGGAGCCCTGCAAAAAGAGACACGCCCGACTTTTAAAGGAATGGTCACATGCCTTGAAGAGACCGGACGAACGCTTCTCGACATAGTCGTCATCTCCGCTCTGGCCGGTCTCGTGATCGGTGCCCTGCAACTGTCGGGGCTGACCTTCAAGCTCTCGCTTATCCTAGTGACCCTGTCCGGAGGCAATGTTTATCTACTGCTCGGACTCACGGCCATCGTGTGCATTTTCCTGGGCATGTCCTTGCCGACCGCGGTGGTCTACATCACCCTCGCCGTGCTCGTCGGACCGGCGCTGGCACAGCTCGGCATAGATCCCCTCGCCGCTCACCTTTTCCTGTTCTACTTCGGCATGCTCTCGCTGATCACACCGCCTAATTGCCTTGCCACGTACACTGCGGCTGCGATCGCCCACTCGGATTTCTGGAAAACCGGTTGGACGGGCATGCGGCTTGGCATCGCCGCCTACATCGTTCCGTTCGCTTTCGCACTCCATCCGTCGCTTATTTTAAAGGGAACCGGAGGCGAAATCATTCTCGCAGTCTTGGCCGCCTCCATCGGCACGTTCTTGCTTGCGGTCGGGTGCGCGGGATATCTGTTTCGTCTATTAGGCTGGATCAAGCGCGGGCTCTTCTGTGTGGCCGGCTTGCTGCTCATGCTCCCCACCTGGCACGGCGCATGGGTGCTCGTCGACGCTGCCGGTTTATTATTGGGGGTCAGCTTGTTTCTTTGGGAGCGGAGCAAATCATCTCGCGCGCCATCGGCAACCGTCGAACCGAGCGGCGTCACTCCCTGAGCGTGGGAGCAGAACCGGATCTCGCAACGATCACTATCTGTAACCCATATTGCTTGTCGGCCCTGGTTCGGATAGAGTCCGGCAAACTAGACTCCCGTTTAGGAGAGCCTAAATCTCATGACCATTTTCACTCGTAAGATGATTCTGCCGGCGATCGGTTTTCTCGCCTTTGTCGGGTTATCGGAGCTGGCTCTGGAGACCTACGCCGACGCCCGGGCAGGCGGCGGCCGTTCGGGCGGCTCACGCGGATCGCGAAGTTTTCAGGCTCCAAGTCGATCGGCGCAACCCAGCCCATCACAACCGCGCCGGGAAGCCACACCTCCACAACAACCCGGCCCCATGGCGCCGCAACCCGGCGGCTTTATGCGTGGGATCGGCACAGCCATCATTGGCGGTTTCTTGGGCTCCATGCTTTTCTCCGGTTTAGCTAACGCTGGCGTTGGCGGTTTGGGCGGCTTGGGCGGCAGCGGCTTTGGTATGATAGAGGTTCTGCTTTTGGCGGGGTTGGGCTATTTCCTTTACCGCAAGTTCCGCCGTCCCGCCGTAGCGACGGGATACGGTTCGATGCAGTATCAGGACACACAACCCTCTATGCAACCCGCGCTAGAGCCAGCGCTGGGTCAACAAGCGCCGTCCGTCGATCAGATCGACTATCGATCCTTGACGATGATGGACCGGAGCTTCAATCCCGACCAGTTCCTGAAGACCGCGCAGGACACTTTTTTCAAAGTTCAGGGTGCGTGGAACAAACAGGACACGACCGCGCTGGGAGCGCTTTGCGGCTCCGAGTTGATGAAAACATGGGAACAGGAGATCAACGAGCTTCGCTCCCGCGGTCAACAAAACAAGATGGAGAATATCGCTTTGCGGGAAAGTGAGATCACCGAAGCATGGACGGAGAACGGCGAAGATTACATTACCGTCCGCATCAAGGCGAATCTTTTAGATTACAGCGTCGATGACAAGACCGGAGCCGTGATCACCGGCAGCAACTCGGAAGCGGTGGAGTTTGAAGAATACTGGACCTTCACGCGTCCCGTCGGACCCAACTCCTGGAAGCTGAACGCGGTGCAGCAGGCTTAACGAGCCATCGATGAATTCACCCCGGCAGCGCACCGTAGAGGTGCGCTGCCAACCGACGGTTCGGTCCGAGATTACATACCCAGCATTTTTTTCATCTTTTCGACAATCTCCGGCGGCTGGCTCATCACCTCTTTCGCCAGCGATTCCATCTCTTCCCCGCGTACCGGTTCCAGGTCGAACCTTCTTTTTTTCGTTTCCGCGATAAATTCCGGATCTTTGGTTGCCTGCGCGAAGGCTTCCCGAAGTATTTTTACTCGATCCGCAGGAATTCCCGGCGAGGCAATCATGGGACGGCCAAAGAGGCCGGCGGCCATCACGACTTTGGCCAAACGTTTACCTTGCTCGGGGGTTTTATATTGCTCCATCAGCTCGGTCAGCAACGGCGTGTTCGCCATTCGGGAATCCCGTTTGCGCCCGGTCTGCATGACGGTGTGAACGAAGTTGTTTTTACGCCAGGTATGGAAAGGCTCGCGGTTGAAAAAAGCCTCGATGGTCAAGGCGCGGCACTGCAACTCGCCCCGCTCGACGGCCAGGTCCACTGGGCCGCCGCCCTGGTAGCCGGTAACGATATTGAATTTCGTGCCGATGGTTTCTTCCATCAGCTTGGGCATGTAATGGCCCGTGGAGGAAACTCCAGTGGCGCCGCAGCGCGGCGGCACCGCCGCCTTGCGAATCTCTTCGACGTTCTTGTACGGCGAATCGCTGCGCATGTACATCACATGCTCGCTTTCCACCGGGGTGCCAACCCAGGTGATTTTCGGCCAATCGAACTGCACCTCCTTCAATCCCGCGAGCTGATCGAAGTAAAGCGCGGGAGACACCCACCCAAGGGTAAGCCCGTCATTTTTTCCCACAGAATAGACATAATTGGCGGCGATCATGGATCCCCCGCCCGTCATGTTTTGCACGATGATAGTGGGATTACCGGGAATATACTTGGTCATAAACTGAGCGAACAGGCGCGGCCACTGATCGTTGGTGTCGCCCGCGGGATAGCCCACTATGATCCGTATCGTTTTCCCTTGATAAAACGGCGCCTGGGCCTGGACATTGAAGCTGCCTGCTAACAGAAATAGCAGGCCAAAGAAAACAACCTTCCTCATTTCGCCAACTCCTCCATTTATTTCGTTTAATGTCCGACGTACAGTGTAACGCAAGTAAAGACAGTCGCTACATTCCGGTAATCTTCTTCGCCTGCTCAACCACCTCGCGGGGTTGGGCCATAACCTCCTTGGTCAACTCTTGCAGCTCCTCGCCTGTGGACGGGTCCATGTCCATTTTACCCTTTTCGGCCTCGGCTATCAGTTCAGGGTCTTTCATCGATTTGGCATGCGCCTCGCGCAGAATTTTCACCCGCTCGGCAGGTGTGCCGGGAGCGACAAAAAGCGGACTGCCGAATTCGGCACCGGCAAGAATTACCCGGACAACCCGGCGGTTGATATCGGGAGTTTTGTATTGATCCATCAGCTCATAGACCGTGGGTATGTCCTTAGCCCTGGCATCGCGTTTAGTTCCGGTTTGAAGCAGCAAGCGAACAAAGCTTTTCTTACCCCAACTGATAAAAGGCTCGCGGCCAAAGTAAGGATCGATGCTCATCCCGCGGCATACCACTTCGCCTTTCTCGACAGCCAAATCCACCTCAGCGCCACCCGGGTACCCCAACACCATATTTAACTTTCCGCCCAAGACCTCATCGATAATTCTGGTCAGAAGATAGCCGGAACTGGTAGTGCCGGTTTCACCGCACTTGGGTGGCTCCTTGGCTTTGATAATATCCCCAACGGACTTATAAGGGGTGTCGGAGCGGATATAAAAAAGCAAGTGCCTCTTGTCCTGGGTACCGATCCACTGGAATCTACGCACATCGAATTTGGTCGCCTCGCGCCCCACGAGCTGATCCATGTAAATGTTGGCGCTGGGCATACCCAGAGTTAATCCGTCAGGTTTGGCTACGCCGTAGACATAGTTGGCCGCCACCACTGATGCAGCGCCCGGCATATTCTGGACGATGATGTCCGGATTCCCGGGAATATGTTTCCCCATATGCCGGGCAACAACCCGCGCCCAGCGATCGTAGAATCCTGAAGGGGTAAAACCGACGACTATCCTGATGGTCTTGCCCTTGAAGAAGGGTTCGCTTTGAGCCTCAAGGGTTGCAGGCGACCCTAACAGGATGATTACTAAGGAAGATAAGAGTGCCAAAGCCGGAATAATGAGAGCAGTGCGGTTCTTCATAATCGCCTCCTAATACCAGTCGATATCCACCGGGAAATGCTATCATCTCTTAGACGCATGTAAGTTACTACTCCTTCGGTCTAAAAAAAAGGGGGTGCACAGAATCTTATGCTCAGTAGCCCGACCTCGCCGTTCGAGACCGAGACATCAGGAACGGCCTGAACTGGCGCTCGCTAACTGGCTCGAACTGGCAGTGGACAGGAAACAGGCTTGGGCGTATAGCCATACGGAGCGCTTAGGCGGTGCGAACCTGCCGGCGAGCCCCCGCGTTGAGCGTTTTGCCCATAGCAAACCACTGCCAAGCGGTGAGCATCATGCCGCTCAAGAAAGGACTGACCAGTGAAATCGAGTGAGGCGAATTCGGCTCTTAGCGATATTTTAGTTGTCGGCACGGGCGGCTGCGGCTTGGCTGCGGCGCTCGCCGCCGCCCAGAAGGGAGCCGGCGTGCTCGTTCTGGAAAAAACCGATCAGCCCGGCGGCGGCACTGCCTTTTCATCGCGCAGTCTGCGCGCCGCGGGCACGCGCTTTCAGAGAGCGGAGGGTATCGAAGACGATCCCGGGCGCTATGCCGAGGAGATCCTGCAACGAAACCAGGGCCAGAGCGATCCCGCGCTTACCCGCCGCCTTGCGCAGGAGTCCGGCAGGGTTGTCGAATGGCTCGCGGACAGCGCGGGAATCCAATTTGTCATCCGCCGGTATGCTTTCGGCCACGGCGCCGATCGGTCGCACACATGGACGGAAGATCGAACGATCATCGACTTTATGATGGAGGCGGTTAGGCGCCATGCGAATATCCGGCTGCTTTTTTCGACGCCGGTCTTGTCGTTGATCATCGAGCCCGACGGAGCGGTCAGTGGCATTGTCACGGAAGAGAGGAGGCTTTCGGCACACAAGGTGATTCTCGCAACCGGGGGCTTTGCCGCAAGTCGCGATTGGTTGTCGCACTTCATTCCCCAGGCGGTCGATATTCCGTTTTCCGGTCATTCCGGCAGCACGGGAGACGGTCTCAAGATGGCGCTCGAGGCTGGCGCCGTCCTAGAGAACATGGGCGCATTCCAACCCTTTCCCACGTTCATCGCCACTCACCATCTCGAAGTACCGACGAATCTCGCGATGCTCGGCGCGATTCTCGTTGACCGTACCGGCAGGCGCTTCGCCAACGAGTCTCACTTTCCCGGCGGATTGGGGGCAAAAATGCTCGAGCTGCCCGGCAAACAGGCCTACGAGATATTCGACGAGCGCATCTATAGGGAGATGGAGAAAGGTCTTTCTAAAATTGTCGCCGCGGGCCTGTTAAAAAAAGCAGGGAGCGCAAACGAACTGGCGAGCGCCATTGGAGTCGATCCGTCGGGCCTGGAGGACGCCGTTCGCGAACAAAACGGAGCCTTGGGACAACAGGATCGCTTCGGCCGAACGTTCTCCGATCCGCTGCGCGCTCCGCTCTACGGCGTCAAGGTGTGGGTCGCCATGTTTCACACACAGGGCGGGCTCAGGATCAACACCAACGCGCAGGTCCTTCGGCGCGATGGTTCGATCATTCCCAACCTCTACGCTGGTGGCGGTCTAGCCTCGGGCGTGTCCGGTCCCGGCCCGGAAGGCTATCTTCCGGGCAACGGTCAACTCGCCTCCTTCGGCTGGGGCCGCATCGCCGGCCAACACGCGGCGGATTCGCTGCGCGCGTCGCGCTGACATCCTTACTCAGGGTGGCAAGCTTGTCGAACCCCGTCTTTGTGGGCCGTCCTAACACACCATCCTGAGTTTATCGCCGAAGGCAAAATACTTTTGATAATTTCAACCTTTCCTCGCGGCAAGGCCTGTCCAGCGAAGCCGCAGGAACACCGACGGCGCAACGCGTTTTCATTTAAGGATATCTTTTAATTTTTCCGCCACCGCCGGCTTGAGCGTAAACAACCGCTCCACCGTCTTGTGCAACTCTTCGCCCGTTGTCGGATCGGCGATGAGCCGTGCTCGCTGCACATCGGCGAGAAAATCCGCCGACGCCCAGGTATCCAGCAATGCCTTGCGCAGAAGTTGCACGCGATCTTTCGGCGTCGCCGGCGCCAGCGCATAGGCCAAACTGAGCAGCACCGGGAATTGGATGCCGGCTTCAATCAACAGCCGGTCGTCGTCGTTGTTGGCGAAATCCATCAGTACCGGCACCTTCGGCAGATCGGCAAGCGGCGGGGATTTCGTCTGCAGCACCACCGCCACATCGCCTGCTTCGATCTGTCTTCCCCATAGCAGCTTGATGCCGTCCCAACCGCCGCAGGCGCCGGCCAGTTCGCCGCCGTCGACCGCCAAGCGAATCTCGGCGAAGCCTTTATAACCGGTGATAATCTGCGTCGGCAAGCCAAACACCGCCGTGAGGATTTTGGGGATATCGACTAAATTGGCACCCGGCGCCGTACCGCCGACTTTGACCGGCGCCTTGGCCGCTTTCCAACGCTCGAAGCTGGTGATGCCGCTGGTTTTCGAAAATGCGCAGACCGATTCGAACTTGGTTGGCACGCCGAGATACTCGAACTTGCGCGCGTCGAACTCGATGCCCGGCCGGCCGAGAATCTGCCCTATCAGTAATCCGCCATTGAAAGTCGCAATCGTAAGACCGTCCGGTCTGATGCTCTTGTAAACTTGATTTGCCAGGATGAGGCCGCCAGCGCCGGTGACGTTCTCGACAACCACAACCGGACTGCCGGGAATTTGCTTGCCGAGATGACGGCCAACCATGCGTCCCCAAGTATCGAACGCTCCTCCCGCCGAGGCGCCGACAAGAATCCGCACTGTTTTACCTTTGTAGAAGTCGTGCGTGGACGGGTACGCCGTATTCGCTATCCAGAAACTAAGCACGAACGGCAACCATGCAAATGACAAACTCCTTTGCCACATGTTCGAATACCTCCTTAGAAGCACGGCCTTGATTACCACACTTTTAGGCTCCAGTGTTAGATACTAACCAGGGAGTTGTTAAACAGGACGAGTTCAAGAAAAATTATCGCGCCAAGCACGCTAAGCTCGCAAAGGCTTCGCCCTGTCATTTCGACCAAAGGGAGAAATCTTTCTTAGATCCCTCGCATTCGCTCGGGATGACTGGCCTGGGGCCCGTCACCTTGGCGTCCTTTGCGTTCTTTGCGCGAGATATCATCTTTTCCTATCTTCTTCTCGTCGGAAAAATTCAAATAGGTTTGGCTAGATTTTAGACCCGGCGGCCTGCGATTCCTGAAAATGGCTTCAACGACGCCTAGGATTTCAATTGACACAACACAATCCTTTCGATTACTTTCGCGGTGAGCCGTCAACTGCCGCGACCCTATGGCGGAGGCGCGATTCGACAAATTTCTTGCATCAACGTTTAAAGAACTTGTTCAAAGCAGCCGGTATCGATTACATTGGGCCGTGTAAGGCAAGACCGGTAAGGGGGATTTTATGAAAAGAGTCGTTTCTAGCGTAGCTTCTCTAATTGGCTTTGCCCATCTCTTTGGTAGCGCGCTTGCCGCTGCGCCTGAATTTTTTAAGGACAATACCATCAGGCTTGTGGTCGGCAACTCCGCCGGTGGAGCGATGGACGACTGGGCGCGCTTTATCGCCCAACATCTCGGCAAACAGATTCCAGGACGCCCCGATATCGTGGTGCAAAACATGCCGGGCGCCGCCGGCGTTATCGCGGCCAACTACGTTTATAACATCGCCAAACCCGACGGTTTGACTCTCGGACTGATCAATCCGGCCCTCTACATCGATCAGCTTGTCGGCGCCAAGGAAGTAAAATTCGACTGGCCGAAATTTTCCTGGATCGGCTCGCCGGAGCGGATCGATCAGGTGCTTTACATTCGAACGGATGGGCCGTACAAAACTTTGGAAGACATTCGCAAGGCGGCCGAGCCGCCAAGGTGCGCCGCATTGGCCCGGTCCGGATTGAGCTACTTCTTGCCGCGGCTCCTTGAGGAAGGGCTCGGCCTTAAGATAAATATCGTCGCCGGCTATGGCGGCGGCGGTGAGATGAACTTGGCCATCGAGAAAGGCGAAGCGCACTGCCGCGCCGGCACCGCTTCGGCATACGTCGGCCGCGAACCCACCCGCACGTGGATAAAGAAGGGTTTCGTTCGCGCCTTAGTACAAAGCGGCGCTACGCGCTATGCCAAATTGCCCGATGTCCCAACCTTATACGAATTGATGGAAACACATAAAACACCCGATGCCATCAAGAGGGTAGCCAAAGTGCTGCTCTCAGCCGGCGATCTCGGTCGTCCTTTCATTGCCCCTCCGGGCACCCCCGCCGACCGGGTTAAAATTTTGCGCACAGCTTTTACCACGGCGCTGAACGACGCAGAGCTATTGGCCGATGCCAAGAAGCGTAGATGGGACCTAGATATAACAACCGGCGAAGAACTGGAATCGCTAACCAAAGACATCATGATCCAACCTCCAGAGGTCATCGATAGAGTGAAGAAGATGATGAGAAATTAGAGGGGCGCAATTCGAATTGAGATGCGCCGGCTGACGGTGGCTCCGGATTGGTCACTTGGTCGTGCCGACCATCGCGAAGAAGCGCTCGGATCAGGCTGCCGCGCGGCCATGGGTAAGCGTTACATTGACCTGTCTGCGCAATTTACTACCGACTCGTTCTAACCTAGCGCTTCCCGCCCCAAAGCTGCTCAAAGAAGCCGGACTTCTTCATCTCTTCAAGAAAGCGCCGGTCGATCATTGCCGGTCCAATCAGCGCGCCGGTTAGCCTTGCTTCGGCACGATCGAGTGCTGGTAGTCCCGTTATCGCGGTTCGCCGTCGTAAAGGGCGATTCAGCGACCCGTCAAGCCGTCGCGGACTGGCTTTACTCGGTGGAACAGGCCACGTCTTCTAAAGCGTTTCGACCATCGTGACCTCACGGCGTGAACATGTTGAAGGCGGCGCGAAATTCTGGCAGGTAGAAAGTATGGGACGGGCGAGCAGAAGAAAACACCAGCGTAACGAGAGAGGCATCCCTTCGTCGTCAGACACTCTCGGAACCGCACTCCGGACCACATCGCGCCCGACATTACCGCCAAAGAGTCCTCTGTCCGAGGCGCTCGTCGAGCTTATCGAACCGTATCGACAGGAAGCGACCACTCTCATCGCCTACAAGGCCCTGATTGGGATAGGAACCATCGCGTGGAACCTCGCCTTGTTATCGGAGCCCGAGCGTGAGAAGCAACTTGTCGAAGCCACGCGCGAGCGGGATCTTCCCGATCCCGCCATGCTGCGCGAAATAGTCCTAGCTCTGAGCCGGAGAAAAGAGCTTTTCTTCCCAGACGACGGGAGAATCATTGTTGAATACGAGGTCACCACGACGCCCGATGGCTACCATGTCACCGTCATGTCCGCCAGCACCGCCTAGACCACGCTGCGCTACGACCGCGGCGACAGAGCCGTTCAGCCGACGCATCTGGGCCTCGTCGCGGAACGATCGCCGTCGATTATTAGGATCGAGAAGGGGCAGATTACGAGGAACGTAAAATCACGAGATCGCCATGTCACGCAAGCGTAACGAGAGCGACGACGCTTCGAAGAGCTGACAGCTTTTCGACGCCGAAGCGGCGTACGCCGACAGCATTTTTCAAATGGCTCTTGGCGATACGGAGCAGTCCGTAGCCGCCGCAAAACGTGCTTTGGCGTTAAGGCCCGACTATCCTCCGGCGGTTCTGACCATGGGATCGATCGAATACCAGCGCCGCCGAGAGAACGAAGGGAGACGTCTTTTTCTCTCCCTCCTATCACTGCCAGAGAACGACTGCGATATTCGGGAGATAATCGACGTGGCAGGGAGTTTCCTTATTCGGAGCAAGGAATATGCGGACGGTCTTGATCTCTTTCGAGGAGCGGTGGAGAGATTTCCTGACCGGTCGAATCTCTATCAAGGTCTCGGCTGCTGCGCCGCCCACGAAGGATTTCTTGACGAGGCTGTTGCTGCGTATGAGAACGCGTTTGCGCTCGAACCGAATAGTCAGGAGTTGACCAATGATTTGGGGTGGAGTCTGTACGAATCCGGTCGGCTGGAAAGGGCGAGAGAACTTCTGCTCCGAGCCGTGTCGATGGATTCGTCCGACGAGCTGGCTCGTGAAAACCTTCGGATATGCGAGCAGGGGGCTTTCTAAGAAGCGATCATCCGAGGGGGAAGTGTAATCAGGACAGTGCTGGTCAAGCGAAGCAGTTAATTTGTGGTGGCGCCCCACGGGCAAGCCCGTGGGGCGAAATCCTCAGCCAAATCCCCCGGCCATGGCTGGGGCTCGAGTCAAAGGATCGATTCTATGCAACAGCGCTACACGGAAAAGCAGGGAAAATACTTGGCGTTCATCTATTATTACGGCAAGATTCACGGCTACTCCCCCTCTGAAGCGGAGCTGCAACGCCACTTCGATGTCACTCCGCCGACCGTGCACCAAATGGTCCTGACTCTCGAACGGAACGGACTTATTGAGCGCACGCCCGGCAAGGCGCGGTCGATCAGAGTGCTATTGGCGAGGCATGAGTTGCCGGATCTGGAGTAGGAATGAGTTGCCGAGGTCATGAGGGCGTTGTGCTGGCGCAACGCGGAGTGTCAAACGATAAACGTAGTTTCGCGGTGTAGACCAATCATGGCGTGCAAGAAGTTAACCCCTCGAACAACTCGCGTGGAGCTGCGCCGTGTGTGACAACCGGACAGCGGTTTGCGACGAGCAGCCGGCTTTTTCAAAATAGGGGTGAGCATGGCGCAGACCATACCGCGCATAACTGAAGAGATGCAAAGGTGGATCGAGGCGCGCAAGCGCTTTCACCTGTCGCATGCGCAGGTCCAGATGGCTCGCGAGCTCGGCATGAACCCGCGCAAATTGGGTAAGCTAGCCAACCACAAGCAAGAACCGTGGAAAGCTCCCCTACCGGTCTTCATCGAACAGATTTATCAAAAACGTTTTGGCAAGCCCCAACCTGACCGCGTTATTTCCATCGAGGACCGAGCGCGGGAGATCGCCGTGAAGAAAGCTGAAAAGCAGCAACGCCGGCAAGACACCAACAGTCTGGGCGAAAACGAACCTGATGAATCGGGTCGAGGATAGAGGATCGATGATGGAGAATCGCGGGGAGAGTCGGCGGGACACCATCCTCGATCTTCAATCCTCCATCCTCAACCGGTCTCATTTCAAACCCAATCGCTCGAACGTCCCGTCCTTCTCCATCTCTTCAAGATAGCGCCGGTCGATCAACTGCTGCGGCGAGACTTTCGCGGCGCGCGGATCGGTGCGGCCAATCTCATCCAACGTCGCTTGGATCGCGCCGGCTTTGATCTCGAACTTCGGCTCCAACACTTTAAGCTCAGCGCTATAGGCCGCGTCGAAAACCTTCCGATCAGTCAAATTAATCCTTTTGGCCATGATCTTGTATGCCAGCTCCCGGTCCGTCACCATCAGTTTGAAGGACTCCGCCATCACGTGCATGAACTGGCTAATCACCTTTGGCCGTTTGGCAATAACCGAGCGCAGCGTCACGAATCCCACTGCGATGTAAGCTGGCTTCAGTTCTCGCCCGTCGATGACATAGTTGTAACCCAAGAAGGCCGCGCGAGTATCCTGTGGGGTGGTGATGGAGGCGGCGTCCACGGCGCCCGAAGCCAATGCCTGGAAAGTTTCCGGAGCGCCGCCGGTTTGAATCAAGTTCGCGTCCCGGCTCGGGTCCAACCCTTTTTGGCGCATGCCGTAGACCGTAAAGTAGTGCGAGTTACCGCCGATGCGGCCCACGCCGATTTTCTTACCCTTCAGGTCTTCCGGCGTCTTGATTTCCGGCTTACCCATGATGCTGTGAGTGAGTACGTTTTTCACCGACCCGATGAATACAAAGTCAGTATTGCCACTAAGGAAAGCGCGGATCGGTCCCTCGCCCCCGGCGATGGCGACGGAGCCGCTGCCCCCGCTCATCGCCGCCGTCACGATCCCGGAGGAAGCGATTTAAACCAGTTGAAAATCGAGGTCGTACTTCGAATACAGCCGAGCCTCCTCGGCGAACCAAGGCAACGCCATCGCAATGCTCGGCGCGGCCTGGAGCCCCACGAGTCTTTCAGCGCCGAGCACTGTCTTGCCGCCGGGCAAAACTCCACAGACAAGGGCCAATATTAAGAGGCGGAAGTGAGCGACGAACGATTTGCGCACAAACATCGATTCCTCCTTCGACATCAAAGCCAGAGTTGGAAAGCCTAATAACCGTGAGTCATGCTGATTTCACCTATTTCAGATCGTATCGGAGGCTGCAATACCGAAACCTCTTGGCGCACGACCGGCCTAACTTACGGAAGGCTCTAGCCAGGCCGCCCGTCGATTCTTGGCTGCGTGAGAATCGGCGTATAGATGACCACGAAGATAAAAAACGCGATACACCACAATGCCCCGCTAAGAACAACGAACTCTGAAAGCCGTTCCGGGTACCAGATGGGCAGCAAAGCGCGCAGGAAAGCGGAGAGGTTGACCAGACCGAAGGCAACGGCCATGACCGTTCCGACCCTTAGCGGTCTCGCCGTATGGCCGAGAGCGACGCGCGCCATCATTCCAAGGGTCAACACGCCGATGGCGCCGGCGGTGAATGCATGGGTGGTGGACTGCGGCGGGATCGCCCCGAAAGCCACCGCCGCTTCCAAACAGAAGCCTGCGACGATCCAGCCATAACCGAGATGCAGCACCCACAGCAGCGGCACGCGCCAAAAACGATGGGTGTACCAGCTTGCCAGGCGGATGCCGTTCACGACCGCGGCCAGCGCCGCGCAAGCTCCCACGATGAAGGTGTCCGCGCGAAAAAGCTCGGCGCACAAAAACGCAAGCGCGCTGATCGGCGCCAGCCACTCGATGACCGGCCGCCGCTTTATCACGACGCCCTGGAGCGCCCGTTCGGTGAAGAACGGGATCACCCTTCCGCCCATGATCACGATCAACAGAATGACGATATGAAGTCCGAGGAAAACCCCGATTCCCGCAAGCTGCCGTCCGTAACCCAAGAGATCGAGATGAACCTGAAGGTTGGCAATGAACAGACCGGACAGGAGTAGAAGAAAAACCAGATTCCGTTTTTCATTTTTACGCACCAGCGGGACCCCGATGCCGATCGCAACTGCGGGCAAAAACGTAAGATCGACGAGCGCGATTAACCACCCCGGAAAACTCTCGGGGAACAACGGCAGGATTCTGCCTACGAGCCACAACGCGGCTATCGCCGCTAAATAGCCGCCCGTCGGTGTCGGCCTCTCCGTCCAGTTGCGCACCGCGGTCAAAAGAAACCCGGCGACGACCGCAGAGGCGTAACCGAAAATCATTTCATGGCTGTGCCAACCGAGCTGTCCGTAGTATGTGCCGAAGGCGAACCCGCCGACAAAAACCGGGACCCAGGCCGCCACCAAGAAAATGGCGAAGAAGCCGGCTAATAGAAAAAACGGTCGAAAACCGAGGGCGAATAGAACAGGCATAAACTTGCTCCCCATTCCCAATCGGGGCAACCAACGTCACGCGGCAACAAGCCCCTTGCAAACACTCCTCAAGCAGGTGCTGAGTGACGAGTCCTGAGTGCTGAGTATTTCCGGATCACCAACTCAGTCCTCAGCACTCGTTACTCAGCACTGCCATCTGATAATCCTGTCCGCCCCTCTGATCTACTCCCGTCGCACTCGCCATTGACGCGCCTTCGGGCAATGGGTTATTCTCAAGACCTAAGAATCTGGCCATGAAGATCATTCGTACCGAGAAGCAGAGAGAAAGCCTGGCAAAGTATTTTTGGGACATGTCCAAAGTCGCTTTCGCGGTTCTTGTTGTCGGTCCCTTTGCAAAACCAGAGAGTTTTAGCTCTGCTGGACTTCTCGTCGGCGTCATTTATAGGATTCTTACTTGCTCTCTCCGGTTATCTCCTTGATGGCATGGAGGTGTCCAAATGAATCCTCTTGTTGCAGCTCTTATTGTTCTCGGCATCATTGCTTTAGTTGGCCTCTTAATCGTCCTCTTTGACAAGGGTCTCAAGCGCCGCTCCTAAACCCGATCCGCGGAACTTTTCCCGCCGGCTGTTGAACCCGGGCGATGGTACCCACTACCGCGACGATAAGAAGAATGGAAAGAATATTTTTCATCGCACCTCCCCGGTTAAGTGCTGAGTACTGAAGGATGAGTGCTGGGGTTTTTATCTCGATCTCAGTCCTCAGCACTCAGCACTTTTATCTGATCACCCTCTGCGCCCGCACCAGCACGTTGGGTGGAATCGTCACGCCGATTTGCTTGGCTGTCTTTAGTTAGAAGGATGACCGGATGTGCTTCTTTTTCATGTGCCACCTTCCCTTTTACGTTTAAGCGCCAAGTCATTTACTACCCGCGGAGCCAGCATTCGCCCCTCGTCGGCGCGGGGGGAGGGCCTGAGAAACAGCAGAGCAAGCAGACGGGTGGTTATTTGCCGGTGAAATTTTGTTCATCCCACACCAGCCGCGGACCGTCCAACAACAGTGCGACATGATTGAGGATATCGCGTCCCAGGACGCCGCATTCTTGATTGCCGATGAGAAATCGTCCTCTGAAAACTCTTCTGAGAAAAACCAGCTCAAGACTTGCAACACGGGCAATACTCTTCCTGCCGTCAAAACCCATGATCTCATAAGCTGAATCTGAATCTATGGTTGCGCCAAGCAGATCAATCGACTGTTGCGGAACCAATGTCACATCAGCCCCTGAATCGATCAACATCAGTACATCGGGCACTGCGTTCCCGTCACTCGAAGTGCGAAGCGTGACTCTCGCGAGCGGCCCAGGCGGATTGAAAAATCGACCGTCATACGTCGGCATCGGGCAGTTCCTCGATCACTTCCTTTTTGAAGTCGGCGGCCTGCTCAGGATGCACAAGCCGCGGGCTGCCGATGAAGGCTACTGTTTGGACCTCAACATCCGGTATGACCACATAGACCTTTGCTTTTTCTGGTAACCTAACCGTAGCCGGCAAACGAATTTGGCCCTGCTCAACGATACCTTCGAATGTCCTGACGCCCATAGTTCACCTCGTGTCTCAAGTCCTCCGAGTGTAGCACGGCTTACGCAATCCGCCCACTGTTGCCTACTGCCTCTTGCCTATTACCTGTTTCAGCCGAATCCTCCTCAGGCGGAGCCTTCTTCACTTAATGACCCGCTGCGCCCTTACCAACACATTCGGCGGAATCGTCACGCCAATCTGCTTGGCGGTTTTGAGATTGACAACGAACTCAAACTTCATCGGCTGCTCCACAGGCAAGTCGGCCGGCTTGGTGCCTTTAAGAATTTTGTCGACGTAAATCGCTAGGCGTCGGAAAATCTCGGCATCGCTGGATGAATAGGACATCAGACAGCCGGCCTCGACAAACTGACTTGCCTCGCACATTGAAGGTAATCGGTTCTTTATGGCAAAGTCGGCAATCCGTCTCGCGTGACGATTGAATACGGAACTTGAAATCTCGATGAGAGCGCTCGCGCGCCCCTTGACCGCAGCTTTAAATACGCCTTCAAAATCAGGGTTCGCGTCCCGTACTTCGAGGGATTGAAGTTTTATCTTTAGAGAGATCGCCGCAGCCTCATACTCTTTAAAAGCAATAGCCGGCCCTGGTCCTCTCGGATCCCAAAGGACTCCGACGCGTGAGATCCCTGGAACCGCCTCCTTGAGCAATTCAAGCCGTTTTCCGTTTAGTTCTCGGGTAAGTTTTGTGAGCCCCGTTATGTTTCCGCCCGGCCGTGCCAAGCTATCGACTATCCCAGTCGCGACTGGATCACCGGTGGTCACCATAACAATGGGGATCGTTGTGGTCGCCTGCTTGGCTGCGCGGATCGATGTTAGAGTTCCAACGATAAGCACTTCGACCTTGAGTTGCACAAGTTCGGCAATGAGACTTGGAACCCTGTCCTGTTGTCCCTCAATATAACGATACTCAATCAGGATGTTTTTTCCCTCGATATAACCGAGATCTCGCAGCGCCTGCCGAAATATCTCAATCTGAGGCCCAACAATGGTGGGAACGCTAGTCGTTAACAAATACCCTATCTGGGGGATCCTCCCGGTCTGCTGCGCCTGAGCCGCAGTCCCAGCGACCACGAGCATGAGAACGATTGCCGAAAGGCCCAGCCATTTTAGTCTGCGGGACCGCTTTTCGTCAGCGGGACTTCCTTTGGATTTTCGATTGTCGGAGTGAGAATCGGAGGATCGAATCCTAAAACTTTTCTTCATGTATTTGCCTCCCAAATTGTCATGAACCATTATGCGTCGCCCGAGACCATGAAATCTCTTTTCCCTTCCCACTCCATCTGGGAGCGGGCGAGGGTGAGGGGATCGTCCTGAGCTGATGGTCCACTTTCGGAGAAAAACTAAATAAGTTCTAGCCGGAGTTGACGGCCCACCGCCGTGGCTGCTTTTTTAAGCGTGTTCAAGGTAATGCCATCATACTCGGGATCAAGCAGGCGATCGAGCGCAGCGCGGCTGGTGTGCATCCGCCGGGCCATCTCCGACTTAGAAAATTTCCTCTCTTTCATTGCCGCTGCGACTTGCCGGGCGAGAACGCGCTTGATTGCAGATGCGGCGACCTCTTCATAAATGCCTTCCTCTCGCAGCCAGCTATCAAAGGATGACCCGATGTGCTTCTTTTTCATATGCCGCCTTCCCTTTTACGTTTAAGCGCCAAGTCGATATCATGTCTCGGTGTCTTTTGGGTTTTCTTGATGAAACCGTGGAGCAACACCATCCGTTGCCGCTCTACACAGAACAGAACCCGGGCGATCCGCCCTCGTGACAAGCGGCTCCTGACTTCCCACAATTCGCGGCCAAGCGATCTGACGAGCGGCATGCCGATAGGCCAAGAAAACTCAACGTCCTTTATATCTTCCCCGACAACCTTTCGGTTCTCGCGCTCAAGCCCCTTCAGCCATTCCCGCACGGGTTCTCGACCGCCTTCGGATCGATAGAAGTGAGCGGGCAAACGTTTGAGGCCGGAATTCATAGACAACTGTACTATTCTCGGTACACTCAGTCAAAACGATAAATTTACCTGATCACCTTCTGCGCCCGCACCAGCACGTTGGGCGGGACCGTCACGCCGATCTAGTTCCGATCCTCAATATTGACAGCATCACTTCTATCGAATACCGTTAATATAAATCTTCCATGCAAATTGGGAGGTAAACTTATGCCAGCCGCTCGACGACAATATGAAATCGTAAGCGTTTCACTTCCCCGAGCCTTGGTGAAGCGGGCCAACGCCGTCATTCCCAAAGCGCGCCGCAGCCGTGTGATCACGAGCATGCTAACGTCCTTTCTCGATTCAGTCGCACGCAGGCAACTGGAGCGCGATTACGCAGCCTACTATCGCCGGCGCTCGAACCGCGAGGCGAAAGAGGAACGCGAGCTGTTGGGCGAGTGGAAATTAACCGACCAAGAGGCCTGGGATATCTTGCAGTTGGAGGAAACCAATGGTCGGCGTAAAGCGGGGTGATGTCGTCGTCGCAAGTCTCGACCCCACCCTCGGCGTCGAGATCAAAAAGACCCGGCCGGTGATCGTGCTCTCCAACGATAGTATCAATCAGTTCAGCCGACTCGTGGTCATCGTCCCACTGACCAAGAACACGGCGCATCTCTCTCCCAGTCACGCGATCATACCCAAGGGGGTTGCCCGTCTGACGTTTGCATCCAAGGTCGTAACCGAACAGATCAAAGCGGTCGACAAACGGCGTCTGGTCAAACGGTTGGGAAGTCTGACGCCCGCACTGCTCGCCGAGGTCGAACGCGCTCTCAAGAATACTCTGGCATTGCTATAATCCGGTTCCCGAATTTGGTTTCATCGGCAATCCAAAACTTGTCCCCTCACTCCTTACCTCCTGTACAGTTGCTTGATAAACCCCGACGCTTCCATCTCCTGCACGAAGCTTTGATCGACGAAGCTCTTGGGGTCCGCGGCGGCCGCTTTGGGATTGCGCGGGGCCATGTCGTCCAAGAGCGTCTTGATGCCGGCGGGGTCGGGGTATGGCGTCTCCGGCAGAACGGAGGCGTACTTCTTGTAGGTTCGCTCCAGGCCGTCCGGATCGGTGAGCCTGGCATATTTACCGATGACCGCCTTGGTCCCTTCTTTCTCAACTTTGATGTAATGAATCGCCTCGGTCAGCGCGCGCACCACCCGAGTCAACATCGGCCGCCGGGCTTTGACTGTGGCTTCTCTGGTAACGACGCCGTTCCACTGAAGCGGTATTTTCAGCGTCGCTATGTTCACCAGATCGCGGAAGCCGAGCCTCTCGGCCTCCTTGAGAAACGGCTCGTTCATGATCGTGAAGTGAACGATCCCTTTGGAGATCGCCGCCAGCCGCTCCGGGTTTCCCCCCGCCGTGATAATCTTGGTATCTCTTTCCGGGTCCACGCCGAGCCGCCTTAACGCCAGACGAAGTCCCATCTCTGAGACGGTGCCCTGCCGGTTGACTCCGCCGATCTTGCCTTTCAGTTGCTCCGGGCTGGTGATGTTCGGCGCGGCGATAATGTGATCGATAAACGTCGGAATGACCGACATGATCATGACCGTATCGGCTCCCCCGAAACGAGGATTCACGACATTGGGCGCCGAGGTCAGAACCACGTCGAGGTCACCAGCGACGAGAGCTTGCAGCGCCGTGGTACCGGCGCTGAAGAAAATAAGTTCCGCCGTGAGGCCGTGCTTTACGAGCATGCCTTTTTCCTGAGCGACCCAGAGCGGCACATGCGACGCCGTCATCGCCGCCCAGCCGATCCGCGCGCGCTCCTGCGCTAAGCAAGGCGTGAAAAGCAAAACGACCATACTGACAATCGCCGCAACTTTCGCGATCCTCGATCCACTATCTTCCATCCTCATGACCGAAACCCCCTACTTCAATACTCCATCACTCCTGCCCATTCCCATCTCGTCTTTGCTTCGTTATCGCGTAACAATAAGAGTCCCGTGGTTCATCGCTAAGGTTGGGGTGCACCGACCAGCGGTGCAAGACCCCTTCGCGCTGCATGCCGGCCTTTTCCATCACGCGGGCAGAGGCCAGGTTGTCCACGTCGCAAACCGCCCAGATGCGATAGATCTCTTTTCGTTTGAGCGCCCAGGCAATGATGCCTTTGACGGCTTCGGTCATATATCCCTGTCCCCAAAACGGGCGGGCCAAGACGAATCCGAGTTCCCACTTTTCCACGTTGACCCTGGCGATGATCATGCCGATAAGCTGGTTGTCTTCCTTGCGCTCGATGACCCAGTGAAACGCCTTGCCAACGTCCCAGGCGAGCAAACACATGCCCACGTACTCGCGGGTCTCCTCCACGTTCCGATGCGCGCGCCAGCTTACGTATTTGGTGACTTCCGGGTCCTGGGTATACTCGCGGAAAATCACCTCGGCGTCGGTCAGTTTTGCTCTTCTCAGTCGTAGACGTTCGGTTTTGAGGCTTTTGGGCGGGTTAATCACTCTAGGATGGTCCAACCAGACATGATGGCTGAGTTATAAGGTCGCGCGGAAAAATATACAAGAGTTTAGGTTCTTCAGGTTTCGGTGCAGCTCACCGCGGAGACGCGGAGGGCGCGGAGAAAAGAGTTTTCGATTATAAAATACTCCGAACTCTGCGAACTCTGAGCCTCTGCGGTGAAATAAGGATTGCATCTTTGGTTGCGGCTTCCGCCGCGCTAAGCCCCTGTGGTGAACCCCCTCTCAGCAATCCGGAAGAGCCAGAGTTTACCGGCTCGGCAATTCTTTGAGCGCCTCCCGTAGATAACTTTGATCGACGTACTTGGCCGCGTCGGGCACCGGGCCTTTGGCCTGCGACTGCTCGAAATATATCTGTGTGACGATCTGAAGGCCATCGATATTGAGATCGCCGTCAGGATGCCACGTGCGCGTGCTCGTGTAGAATTCCCAACCCCGCCGCGCGTGGTCGCGTTTGAGATTCTTCTCTTTAGCGAGATAGTCTACGGCCGGTTCTTTGTTCTGATGGATCCAGCGCATGGTCTGCGCCATCGCTTTCATGACGCGCGCGATAATGGACCGGTTTTTCTCCGCCCAGGCGCGCTTGGTCGATAAAGACGCCAGTTGGTAATTTGGAATGACATCGACGAACCGGCCGATTTCATTAAAGCCCTGCTCTTCGGCAGCATAGTTGACCGGCAACGAAAGCGCGGCGGCGTCAATCTGGCCGCTGATCAATGCCGCGTAGGTTTGCGGCGTGCCGCCGATCACCAAAAGCTTGTAATCCCGTGGATACTCGAGCCCTTTGACTTTAAGAACTTGCCGGAGCGCGAAGGTCACGCCGGAGGTGAGGCTGATGGCGCCGAACGTTGCGCCGCGCAGGTCGTTATAGGTTTTGAACTTCTTGGCGGCCATGATCGATTGAGTCAGTCCGTTGATAATCCCGCCGATCATAACGAGATCGAGCCCTTTCTCGATGGCCGCAATCGGCGCGTCGGAAGAGCTGCCGGCAATTTCCAAAGAGCCCCCTGCCAGAGCTTGAATACCCACGTCGGAAGCGCGAATGACCACCAGCTCGACATCGAGTCCCTGGCGCTCGAAGAATCCCATTCTTGAAGCGATCCAAAGCGGGCCGTAACCGAGCGTCTTGGTAGCGGAGCTGACGCGGAGTTTAACCCTCTCCTGAGTTAGACCCAGCGACGGTTGTAATAGCAGGATTAGAAGGAGCGCGACGGAAGATATCTTTCTTGTCATGCGGTCCTCCACTGGCAGATAGCCAGCACGGAAAGTAGGACCCAAACTGCTGTTGGATGCAACCCGTCCCTCCTATTTCCTCCCCCTCGACGGGGGAGGACAAAGGTGGGGGTGTCGTCGCGTAGGCGACCAGCCGGTCGCCCACGCACACCCCTATCCTAACCTTCCCCCATCAAAGGGGGAAGGAATCGCTAGTAAAGTCGAATTGCAACGGTCGCCTGATTTCGCATTGAACCTCGGTCACGGCATTACGTCAGCACTTCTTCCCGGCGCCATTGATCGATGGTCGCTTGATCGTAGCCGAGAAGCTCGCTGAGAATTTGATCGTTGTCGGCGCCAAAGCGATTGGGCAATCGCAGCGGTTCTTCGACCATGTTCTTGAAGAGAATGCCGCTGCGCGGGATTTCGAAGGGACCGATGAGCGAATCAGCGAAGGATGCGAAATAATTGCGCTGACGCAGTTGCGGGTCCTCCAACAGATCGGCGCCGGTCTGGACGACCCCCGCTGGAACGCCGACGGCTTGCAATTGATTCATGACCTCTTCCGCGCTTCTGTTCTCTGTCCACTGCTGCGCGATCGCATTGAGATCGGCCCTGTGCTCCAAGCGCGATTGCGGGTCCGTATAACGCGCATCCCCGACTAACTCGGGCCGGCCGATGACATGGCAGAAGCTCTGCCATTCATTATCATCGCGCACCGACATCACGCACCAACGGTCTTCGCCCTGGCAACGGAAGCAGCCATGCGGGGCCGCCGCTACATAGTGATTGCCTTTCGGTTGTGGATCGGCGCCGTTGACCGAAGTTTCGAGATAGGTCGCACCGAGCATGTAAGCCGTGCCTTCGATCTGCGCCAGATCGACGGTCACACCTTTTCCAGTGCGCCGGCTGTTGAGCAGCGCGGCAACCATCAGCGTCGGCCCCATGACGAACCCGATGTGATCCGGGTAGACGCCCTGGCTGCCGATGGGCCGGTCCTGCTCAGGATGATTCCAAAGATAGGTCATGCCGGAGAAGGCCGTGAGATTGAATCCCCATGTGCCGTAGCCGCTCTTCGGTCCCTCGGAGCCGAAGCCGGGCAGCTTCACGATCACAAGTTTCGGATTAACTTTTCGCAGCTCGTCGTCGCCCAAGCCCAATTTGTCCAATACCCTGGGGCGAAAATTCTCCAAGATCGCGTCCGCTTTGCCGGCGAGCTCGCGAATCAGCCGCGCGCCGGTCGGATGCTTCAAGTTGACGGCCATGGAGCGCACGCCAAGATTGCACTCGATGAAGCGCGGCGCCGCGTCGATGTCTTTGTGCTGGCCGTAATGGCGGAAGGTGTCGAGACCGCCTTTTTTCGATTCGATCTTAATCACCTCGGCGCCGTATCCGGCGAGCAAGCGGCCGGCATAGGGGCCGGCGTAGCCGGTGGTGAAGGCGAGGATGCGGACGCCTTCGAGCATGCGGTTAGCGCTGTTCACAAATCTCCCTTCGGTCTAAGTTCGTAGCCTGGATGAAGTGAAACGCAATGCGGGAAAACGTCCCCGGATTCCGCTGGTGCTTCTTTCGGGCTCCTTGCCACCGCCGAGGCACGGAGGGCGCGGAGGAGAGGGACTAGAAAGAACTCTCTGCGAACTCTGCGTCTCTGTGGTGAATACTCTTTCACAGCAAACCCCGAAGAATCTTACTTATTCTTTCTCTAAATCACACCCTCCACCGTAAGCGCGGCCACTTCGCCCGCGCTCAAACCGAGATCGCCGCCGAACACTTCCTGATTATGCTGTCCCAACAGTGGCGCGGGGGCCGGCGCGCCACGCCTGCCATCGACCATAAACGGGCTGCCCGGCTGCGCGAAGGTGCCGAGCACGGGATGGGTGACCTCGGCAAAAAAGCCGCGCGCCTGGATATGCGGGTCCTTCATGAAATCCGACGGCGAATTGACCGGCAAACCCGGGATGCCGTGCTTTTGCAACATCTCGGCGAGATCCTCCTTGAGAAATCGCGACGTGAACGACGTCACCTGCGCGTTGATATAGTCGGCATGCTGCCGGCGCAGGTTGCTGTTGATCCATTTGGGATCGTCGAGTTCCGGGTCGTGGTTGTCCCAAACCTTGAGCAGCATGGGCCAATGATTCTGCGTGACGAACAGCGAGATCCAACCGTTCTTGCATTGGAACAGGTTCGCCGGCGCGTTGTGCTGGTGCTGGCTGCCGGCGCGCTTCATCACGCGCCCTTCGGCGGAATAATTGAACGCCACATGCTCGTGCAAAGCCATGCCCGCTTGCACCGACGCATCGATCCACGCGCCGATGCCGCGGGTCTCGCGCTGCCAGAGCGCCAGGGTTACGCCGTAGGCTGCGAACAAGCTCGCGTAATAGCACGACTGGGTCTCCGGCGGATTGCACGGCGTCATCGTCGGATCGCCGCTGATGTAGAGCAATCCGCCCATGGCGTTGCCGACGATATCGGTGGTTTTGAAATGCGCGTAGGGACCTTCTTGGCCGAAACCGCTGATCGATACCAGAATCAGTTTATTCTGCCGCTCGATCAGCGCGTCGTAGCCGAGACCCAACGCCGCGAGTTGACCGGGCGCGAAGTCCTCGATTAGGATATCCGTCCGCTCGACTAAGTCGAGCAAGAGTTTTTGTCCTGAAGTTTTGTCGATGTCCAGTGTGACGCTGCGCTTGCCGGCGTTGAGATATGCGAAGCGGAGACTGCCTTCGCCGTGCGCGTGGCCTTTGGCGAAAGGAGGTTCGCTGCGGGTCGGATCGCCGCCCGGCGGCTCGATCTTGAGCACCTCCATGCCGAGATCACGCAGCATCTTACCGCACAGCGCACCCATCGAAGAGGTCAAATCGAGAACGCGATAACCCGGTAGCAGCGAGGTTGGTTGGGGCGTGTCAGTCATTGGAAGGTTACTTTTGCATCTCTCGCAAACTAATCAGACCGAGGATCGAAGTTGGAGGATCGAGGATCGAAAAACGCCATCTTCCATCCTCAATTCTCCATCCTCGACTGTATTCGGCTTCTCTGGCTAGCTCTTATGATTCCGAATAATATGCTGCGCCAGGCGCCAGCGCAGAACTTCCGGCGTGCCCTCGGTGATGCGGAGGCTGCGCACCTGGCGGTACCACCACTCCAGCGGCAGCTCGCGCATCAGCCCAAGGCCGCCATGCACTTGAATCGAGCGGTCGACCACGCGGCTCGCCATCTCGGCGCACTGAATCTTGGTCATGTAGGAGAGCTGGCGAATGTCTTCGCCGCGGTCGTGGCGCCAGGCGCACTCGTAAACCATCAGACGGCAGGCGTGCAGCTCCATCGCCGAGTCGGCGATCATGAACTGGATCGCCTGGCGGTTGGCGAGCGGCTGGCCGAAGGTCGTGCGGACTTTGGAATACTCGATCATCATGTCGAGGGCGCGCGACGCAATACCCACGGGACGCGCGCCGTGGCCGCGGATGCGTCCCTCTTCGATCCATTTCTGCGCGATGGCGAAACCCTGCCCTTCGCCGCCGATCATGTCAGCGGCGGGCACCCGCACATTGTCAAAATAAATCTCTCCGGGAGTGTCGCCCATCATCGTCGGCCACAATCGCTCCAGCTTCACCCCCGGCGCCTTCATGTCGACGACGAAACAGCTCACCCCGCCGCGGGCGCCCTTCGCGGGGTCGGTGACCGCGATCACCTGCGCGTAGTCGGCGGTTTTCGCGCCGGTGATGAAGCGCTTGGTGCCGTTGATGACGTAATGATCGCCGTCTTTGACGGCGCGAGTCTTCATCCCCGCCGGGTCGCTGCCGGCGTCAGGTTCCGTCTGCGCGAAGCAAATCCGCTTCTCACCGCGAATGACCGGAAAGAGAAAGCGCTGCTTCTGTTCTTCATTGCAGTGAAACAGCACCGGCCGCACCTCCGGGCCGAAGATCGGCGCGTAACGAAACGGGATCGCGACGGTGCGTGCCACCTCTTCCATGATCACGCAGCGGCTCATGAGATCCAGCCCCGCGCCGCCGTACTCCTGTGGCACATCGAGGAGCCACAAACCGATGGCTTTGGCTTTTTCCTGGAGCGGCTTGACGAACTGCTCCGGCATGTCCTCGCCTTCGGGCCGGCACTCGCGCTCGATCGGAATCAGCTCTCTGTCGACAAACTTGCGGACAGTTTTTTTTAGAAGTTGCAGCTCTTCGGGTAAATTGAAATCCACCGTCGCTCCAATTTGGATTCCGAATTTTGGATCAGACCGGATGCGGCCCGTCCAAAATCCGAAACCAACTTTGAACCTTGAACTCTTGAACCTTGAACGGCGAAGCTTACTTCGCTCCCCGCTTATACTCGCCAAGCCCCGGGCGGTAGGTTTTTTCGTCGAGGAACTGCTTCATGCCGGTCTCGCGGCCCCTTTCCGGATCGGTAAAGCGAAGCGCCGTGCCCTTGGCGCCCATGTAGTCCTCGGCCTGGCCGTAATCCATGTTGCGGCAATATTTGTAGACTTCCTTCGCGGCACGCAATACGGCCGGGTTCTTTTTCATCAGCTTCTGCGCCAGGCTGATGGTTTCCTCGCGCAGCTTCTCTTTCGGCACGGCATAATTGATCAGTTTCATCTCGGCGGCCTTCTTGCCGTCGAAGGGATCGCCGGTCATGATGGCCCACATGGCGTCGCGATAGCACATGGCGTCGGCCAACACGCGGCTCACCAATCCGCCGGGGAAAATACCCCAATTGACTTCGCTCAAGCCAAAGGTCGCGTCTTCCGCCGCGATGGCGAAGTCGCAGGCGATCAGCGGCGTGAACGCGCCGCCGAAGCAGAAGCCGTTGACCATGGCGATGGTCGGCTTCGGGAAATAGAACAGCCGGCGCCAGCGCCATTCCTGCGACGCCCAGCTCGCCTTGCGCCGTTCCAACGCATTGTCGTCGGTGCCGCGGAAATACTCGCGCAGGTCCTGCCCCGCGCACCAGCTCGGCCCGGCCCCCGTAATCACCAGCACTTTAGTGTCCTTATCGACCTCCAGCTCGGTTATCGCTTCGAGCATGTCGTAGTGCATCTGCGGGTTCATCGCGTTGCGCTTCTCCGGCCGGTTCAGGATACACCAGGTGATCCCGTCTTCTTTCTCCACTTTAACGGTCTTATAGTCCTTCCATAATGTTGCTGCCATGGTTCTATGCCTCCTTGGTTAATTTAGTTCCTACTTATTCAAGCGAGAATCGATCTGTCAAGCGAATAAAGGCGGGTTTTAAAATTGGGCACAAATAGAATAGCCCTTTATTTGGCGTAAAGAGTTTTCACAAACCCGGTCGCGTCGATCTCACGAAGCAAACTGTCGTCGACGAAGGACTTAGGATCGGCGCCTTTGGCTTTGGGATTGTCTTTCTCGACGAAACCGAGGACGGTCTCGACACCGCGCAACGACGGATAGGGCATCGCTTCGTAGTACTTCAGGCTCAGAAGCTCTACGGATCGTTCTAGATTACGTTCCTGTTCCGGACCGATGCGGAGTTTTTTCTTGACGATGTCCAGGCTCTCTGTCTTGTTTTGTTTAACGTAGGCCAGCCCTTCGAGAAAACCCTTGAGGAATCTCACCACCTTGTCGCGGTTTCCCTTGATGTAGTTGCGGGTCGTGCCGATCATTGTGTGCAGATAGTAGATGTCCGTGTCGGCCATATCGATCAATACCCGATAACCGCGATCCTCCGCGACAAACATCGAGGGAATCGTCAGCACCGCGGCATCGATACCGTTTTTGTCCAGGCTCACGAGCATATTCGGCGAGGAACCGATCTGCATCACCTGAACGTCGTTGAGGCTCATCTTCCAGCGCTGCAACATCATCTGTAATACGACGTGCGAGAC
Source organism: Deltaproteobacteria bacterium (assembly GCA_030688735.1). Taxonomy (GTDB): domain Bacteria; phylum Desulfobacterota; class Binatia; order UBA9968; family UBA9968; genus JACPFE01. The sequence goes on along the minus strand of JAUYJC010000286.1, from coordinate 2,906 downwards.
CGCCCCGATGCGGGTCACGCCGACCCGCCTGCCCTTGAGATCCGCGGGGCTTTTAATTTCCGGTTTCGTGAGGATTCTTTGCAGCCCTTTGTTGACCACGCCGGCGACCATCACCGTATCGCCACCGCGCAATGCCGCAGCGACCAGGAGGTCTCCGGCCGAGCTCACTATTTGAATATCGTTAGCCAGCAGCGCGCTGATCCCCGCCGTACCACCCTGCCCGGTGATAATAACTTCCGCGTCGATACCATGCTTGCGAAACAAACCCTTTTGCTCGGCGACCCACATGGCGCTGTGCAGCGCGCTCACCGAACTGAGGCCCACGCCTATCTTGTCTTGGGCGATCGCGCGAGGAGCCGCCAAGAAAGCTCCCAACAACGCCATCGCGCACGCGCCACGTATCCGCAGTTTCATGGCCACTCCTTACTTCTTACTCCTAACTCTTCGCCCCTCACTTCCTGCTCATCTCCCCCAACGCCTGTCTAAGGTAGCTAGGATCGATATACTTCGAGGGCTCCGGCAGCGGTTCTTTCAGGATGCCCTGCTCGGCGGTAATTTTGATCAACGTCGCACGCCCTCAAAGTTCAAATCGGCGTTGCGGTCCCAGATGCGGTTTTTCCAGTTATACTCCGAGGCGTGGCGGCAATGCTCGATGCTAATCGCCATTTCCTTGGACAAATAGGTACAGGCAGGCTCGCGATTGTCCGACATCCAGCGCATTGTCGTAGCCATCGCTTTCATGAAGCGCACGACCAGTGGACGGTTTTTTTCGGCCCAGGAGCGTTTCACGATATAGACATTGAACTGGTAGTTGGGCAGGTCGTCGGCAAAGTATCCGATGATGTTGAATCCCTGTTGTCTGGCCACGAGATCCAGCGGCACGCCCACCGGCGCCGAGGAAATCTGTCCCGAGGTCAGCGCCTGATAACGATCGGAAGCGGCGCCGATGTTGAGGAGTTTGTAATCACGCGGATATTCCATGCCATGGACCTTCAGCACCAAACGCAAGGCGAAACCGGTGCCCGAAATCAGCGTTTGCGTGCCGATGGTCGTGCCGCGTAGATCGGCGTAGGTCTTGTATGGCTTGCCGCCGATCATGCTCAGCCCGAGACCGTTGATCAGCCCGCCGATCATGGTGATATCGGCCCCTCTCTCATAGGCGCTTATAAGTGTATCGACGGTTGCATTGGCAACGTAGATAGAATCTGCGGTCAGCGCTTGAATGACCAGCGGCGAGCCGCGCATGGTGATGATCGGCACGTCAAATCCCTCGCGCTCGAAGAAGCCCATCTTCGCCGCCACCCAGAGCGGACCGTAGCTCAGCGTTTTCGACGATTCGGCAATGGGGAAGCGAATCTTCTCCTGTGCGGCGCAAGGCGCGTTGAACAAAACGGCCATGCCGAGAAGCAACGCAATTTGCGCGATCCTCGATCCTCTATCTTCCATCCTCATAACCGAAAGTCCATCACTCCGATACTGCCGCTATTTACCTAATCGGCTTGATCACGCAGAGCGTATTTCGCCCCGTCCACATCGGTAGGAACACCGAGTGGCGGTGCTTGCCGCCGAGCACCACGACCATGATGTCTTCGGGCTTCGTGGAAAGATGAACGATGCCGTCGGGCGTCACGTTCGGCGATTCGCGCAGCAATTCTTCGTCGCTTTTATGACCTTTGCGCCGCGCCGGGATTTCGGAGAACTTCAGCGAAGCGTGCTCCCAGAGATAATCCTTGACCTGCTTCTTGGTGATGCCGTCCCGCGCCATGATCTCGGCGTCTTCGATGCCGAGGGCAATCAGCGGCGTGCCGCCGCCGAAACTGCCGACGTCGAGATGGCTCACGCCGTGATGCATCTTGATCACTTCGGCCAGGGACGACAGCGCCTGCTCGCCGCGATTGCCGGCGGTATGAATCGGCAGGAAGCCGTTGATGCCGAACACCGTCACCGTGCTCGTTTCCGGCTTAAAACCGAATTCGACGTGATAGGGCTCCCAGGGACTCTTTTCCTGGTTTTCACCGAAGCACATGGTGTACTTGCCGGGCCAGCCGAAAGTGGAGCGGTCGGTCTCACCGGGAAATCCCCCACCGACAGCGATAAGGATCAAGCGAATGGCGCGTCCGATGGTCGCATTGGAACGAAAACCCGGGCCAAAAACACCGGAGTCGCAATTGACATCAAGCTGTTTTCTGATTGGACCGTTAAGGAGCAACGCCGGGCCAACGTAGCCGGTGGTCGCCTGCACGCCGTAAAGATTGAAACGCGGCTCGCAAACCGCTTCGACCGCGGCGATAACGACGGGTAAATATTCCGGCAGGCAGCCGGCCATGACAGCGTTGATGGCGATCTTTTCGATTGAGCAAGGCGCCCATTTGGGCGGAATGATGCCGACCACTTCCTGCGGATCGCGGTTCGTCCCTTCGATCATACGCGCGACGCGCTCGGGCGTCGGCGGCACAATCGGCAACCCGTCGCTGAGTTTTTCCTTCAGGAACCAATCGTTCGCCGCTTCCCAGCTGTCTTCGACTTCGACGAGGGGTGAGGTCAATCGGGCGATCTCCATAGCTCTTTCCCCGCTTTCTCAACCCACCCGTCGTTGTTGGACGGAAGTCCGAGCCGCCAAAGTCAGCCGCTCGTTCACTAAACCAACCGCCCCCTCCGCGTCGGCCCGGTGCTCGCCCGGCCGCGCGCCGCCGCTCGGATGATGAGGGATCTCGACCAGCGGCAATTTAGCAACGCCGAAAAACTTCGCCTCCGTGCGCGCCAGTTCCATGAAGATCGACTGGCAGAGCGTCACCGTCGGCTTTCCTTTCTTTTGCAGCTCAATGGCGTCGTGGACACTCCACGACGTGCATGACCCTCAAGCGCCCAGGCCGGTGATCACCGCGTCACACCGGTTGACGATTTCC